>NZ_JBEPDH010000028.1:0-80083 GCF_040300245.1 Nocardioides sp. NPDC000445
GCAGCGGCTGGTTGGCTGTGTCGTGTAGGTCCTCTGCTAGCTGCCGTCCCCCGGCCCCCCGCTGTCCTTCTCGCCCCCTCTCACCGCCTCCCCCACCCCCCCCCCCCCACGGGGGTGACGCCTCGGGGGTTACTTCTCCAGGATGGCGACGACGCCCTGGCCGCCGGCGGCGCAGACGGAGATGAGGCCGCGGCCCGAGCCCTTCTCGTCGAGGAGCTTGGCGAGGTTGTTGATGATCCGGCCGCCGGTGGCGGCGAAGGGGTGGCCGGCGGCGAGGCTGGAGCCCTTGACGTTGAGCTTCTCGCGCGGGACGGTGCCGAGCGGGGCGTCGAGGCCGAGCTTGTCCTTGCAGAAGTCCGGGGACTCCCAGGCGGCGAGGGTGGAGAGGACCTGCGAGGCGAACGCCTCGTGGATCTCGAAGAAGTCGAAGTCGTCGAAGGTGAGGCCGTTGCGGGCGAGGAGGCGCGGGACGGCGTACGCGGGAGCCATCAGCAGGCCCTCGCCGCCGGCGACGTAGTCGACAGCGGCGACCTCGGCGTCGACGAAGTAGGCCAGGACCGGCAGGTTCTTGGCGGCAGCCCACTCCTCGCTCGCGAAGAGCACGGCGGAGGCGCCGTCGGTCAGCGGCGTCGAGTTGCCGGCCGTCATGGTCGGGTTCTCGCCCTTGACCCCGAAGACGGGCTTGAGCGTCGCGAGCTTCTCCACGGTCGAGCCCGGGCGGAGGTTGTTGTCCTTCTCCAGACCGCGGAACGGGGTGATCTGGTCCTCGAACCAGCCGGCCTCGTACGCGGCGGCGAGCTTCTGGTGGGAAGCGGCGGCCAGCTCGTCCTGGGCCTCGCGGGTGATGCCCCACTCCTGCGCGGTCAGCGCGGCGTGCTCACCCATGGAGAGCTTGGTGCGCGGCTCGACGTTGGCCGGAATGTTGGGGATGACGTCGGCGGGGCGGAGCTTCGCGAAGGCCTTGACCCGGTCGATGTTGGTCTTGGCGCGGTTGGCCTCGAGCAGGACCTTGCGGAGCTTCTCGCCCAGCGCGATCGGCGCGTCGGAAGTGGTGTCGGTGCCGCCCGCGATGCCGGAGTCGAGCTGGCCGAGCGCGATCTTGTTGGCGATGTAGGTCGCGGCCTGGAGGCCGGTGCCGCAGGCCTGCTGCAGGTCGACGGCGGCCGTCTCGGGGGCCAGCTTGGAGCCGAGCACCGACTCGCGGGTCAGGTTGAAGTCGCGGGAGTGCTTGAGCACCGCACCGGAGGCGACCTCACCGATGCGCTCGCCCTCGAGGCCGAAGCGAGCGGCGAGCCCGTCGAGGACGGCGGTGAACATCTCCTGGTTGGACGCGGTCGCGTACGCACCGTTGGAGCGGGCGAAAGGAATGCGGTTGCCGCCCACGATGGCGACACGACGAGTGGTGGTCATGAGTTCATCCTTGTCTGATGAAGCGCTTTGGAGAAGGGTATGTCAGGGAGATCACGAAAAGTGGACACCGAGTTACACGCCTAGTTACAACTGGCCAGTAACATACCAACGTACGCCTCAGAGACCACGTCCAGAAGGATCAGAGAGACCATGAGCGACAAGTACCAGAGCTTCACCCAGTCGGCGATCGGCAAGGTCCTCGTCAAGAACCTCGGGCTGCCGAGCCCCGCCAAGCTCGAGCGGTACGCAGCCGGTGCCCCGCTCGTGAAGGGCACCGTCCTCGTCGGCGGGCGTGGTCGTCTGGCCGAGTCGCTGAGCGGGCTTCTGGGCGAGCTGGACGTCACCTCCACCGACGCCGCAACCCCGGGCACCAAGCTCAAGGGTCTCGTCTTCGACGCCACCGGCCTCACCTCCACCGCCGACCTGGTCGCGCTCCAGGAGTTCTTCACCCCGGTGCTGCGCAGCCTGGAGAACAACCCGCGCGTGGTCGTGATCGGCACCCCGCCCGAGCAGCTCAAGGGCGCTGAGCGGGTCACCCAGCGCGCACTGGAGGGCTTCACCCGCAGCCTCGGCAAGGAGATCGGCAAGGGCGGCACCGTCCAGCTGGTCTACGTCGCCGAGGGCTTCGAGGGCTCGCTGCTCTCCACTTTGGCCTTCCTGCTCTCCCCGAAGAGCGCCTACGTCTCCGGCCAGGTCGTGCGGATCGGCGCCAAGAACGCCTCCCCCGCGGCCGAACAGGTGGACCCGAAGAAGCCGCTGACCGGCAAGGTCGTGCTCGTCACCGGCGCCGCGCGCGGCATCGGCGAGGAGATCGCCAAGGTCCTGCAGCGCGACGGCGCGACCGTCGTCGGCCTCGACATCCCGCCGTCCGAGGACGACTTGAAGAAGGTCACCCCCGACTACATCACCGCCGACATCACCGCCGAGGACGCCCCCGCCACGATCGCCTCCTACCTCCAGGAGAAGTTCGGCGGCGTCGACATCGTCGTCCACAACGCCGGCGTCACCCTCGACAAGAAGCTCGCCAACCAGAAAGCCGATCGCTTCGGCACCGTGCTGGAGATCAACATCAGCGCCCCCGAGCGGATCACCGCCGAGCTGCTCGAGCAGAAGCTGATCCGCCCCAACGGCCGCATCATCGGCGTCTCCTCGATCGCCGGCATCGCCGGCAACGTCGGCCAGACCTCCTACGGCGCCTCGAAGGCCGCCGTCATCGGCTTCGTCGACTCGCTGGCCGAGGAGCTTCCCGACGGGATCACGATCAACGCGGTCGCGCCGGGCTTCATCATCACCCAGATGACCGCAGCGGTGCCGTTCGCGACGCGCGAGGTCGGCCAGCGGCTCAACGCGATGGCCCAGGGCGGCCTGCCGGTCGACGTCGCCGAGACCATCGCCTGGTACGCCTCGCCGGCCTCCACCGGCGTCAACGGCAACGTCGTGCGGGTCTGCGGCCAGATGATGCTGGGGGCCTGATGAGCACGCCGAAGACCGAGCCCAGCTTCACCGGCAGGTCCGGCCCCGCCCTGCTCGTCCGGGCGGCGCTGCCGGCCATCCCGGGCATCAACGCGCTCCCGGGGATCAAGAAGACCGGCGTCGCCTACGAGGAGCTCAGCCTCACCCGCGAGCCGGTCGCCCTCGAGCGGAAGGCGGTCGACGCGTACGCCGAGCTGTGCGGCTTCCCGATCAAGGACACCGTGCCGCTCCCCTACCCGCACATGCTGGCCTTCCCGCTGCACATGGCGCTGATGTCCTCGCCCGACTTCCCCTCGCCCGCGATGGGGATGGTCCACATCGAGAACTCGATCAGCGGCTACCGCCCGATCTCGGTCGGCGAGGCGGTCGCGGTCACCGCGACCGTGGGCCAGCCCGAGCCGCACCCGGCCGGCAAGGCGTACCGGTTCCTGACCGTCGCCACCGTCGAGGGCGAGGTCGTGTGGGAGTCCACCTCGACGTACCTCGTCCGCGGGAAGCGCAACCCCGACGTCTCCTGGAAGTCTGACTTGATCGAGGTGGACCCGTCCGGGCCGGTGTTCCCGCTCAAGGCCGACCTGGGCCGGCGCTATGCCAAGGTCGCCGGCGACTACAACCCGATCCACCTCTACCCGCTGACCGCCAAGGCGCTCGGGTTCAAGCGCCAGATCGCCCACGGGATGTGGACCAAGGCGCGCTGCATCGCGGCGCTGGAGAACCGGCTGAGCGATGCGGTACGCGTCGACGTGGCGTTCAAGAAGCCGGTCTTCCTGCCCTCCTCGGTCGCGTTCGGGTCACTCAAGCACCTGGACGGTTACGACTTCTCGCTCCACAAGCGGGGCTCGGACACGCTCCACCTGGTGGGGCGCACCACCACTCTGTGACGCCGAGGGCCGCCACGATTTAACCCGTGGCGGCCCTGGTCTCGCAGGTGAGACGGTGCTCGCATGCCTGCCCCACTCCAGCTCCCGCCGCGCTACACCGAGCGGCCGTTGACACTCGCCGATGCCGCCGCCGTGACCCGCGTGATGGCGGCGAACGAGCTGGCCACCGTCGGCGAGGTCCTCATCGAGGAGGCCGACATCGTCGCGGAGTGGCAGCGGCCCTCCTTCGACGTCGGTGCGGCCACCGTCGGCGCGTTCGGACCCGACGGCGACCTGGTGGGCTACGCGGAGTGCTCCGGCGGCGCCCGTGCCGACGCGGCCGTCCACCCCGAGAACTGGGACCGCGGGATCGGCACGGCCCTGGCGGGCTGGATCAGCGCCCGCGCGGCCGAGCTCGGGGAACCCGTCATCGGCATGCCGGTCCCCCAGGGCTCGCCCGGCGACCGGCTGCTCGAGTCGCTGGGTTGGTTCATCCGCTGGGAGTCCTGGGTGCTGGCGTTGCCGCAGGACGCGGCGATCCCCGTGCGCGAGCTGCCGGAGGCGTACGCCATCCGGGCTGCCACACCGCAGGACCACGAGCAGGTGTGGACCGTGATCGAGGACGCCTTCCTGGAGTGGTCCGAGCGCGAGCGGGAACCCTACGCGGACTGGCTCGCCACCACCATCGAGCGGCCCGGCGCCGAGCCGTGGAACATCCGCGTGGTGACCGGCCCGGACGGTGCCGTGGTCGCCGCCGCGGTGCTGGTGATGACCGAGGACGGCCGGGAGGGGTACGTCAGCAGGCTGGCCACCCGAAAGGACCAGCGCAACCAGGGCCTTGCCCAGGCGCTCCTCGCGGACGCGTTCGGCGTCGCCCGCGCCCACGGAGCGACGCGCGCGACCCTGTCGACGGACTCCCGCACCGGCGCCCTCGACCTCTATCTCCACGTCGGAATGGAGGTCGAGTCCACCTGGGTCCACCGGGCGACCCGGCCCTGATCCCGGTTCGACGCCCCGGCCTCGGCTACCATCTTGCGTCCAGGAGGTGGACAGACATGTCCGACGTACTGATCCGAGGGCTCTCGGATGACGAGCTCGCGCGCATCGACACCGAGGCGGCGCGGCTCGGGCTCACCCGCAACGAGTATCTCCGCCGATGGTTCACGCCCGACGCACTGCGTCCGCTGCCACCGGCGCGACCTGTGGCCGGCGGCGACTTCGCGAAGTTCGCCGCGCTCGCCGACCGGGGTCTGATGCGTGACGCATGGTCGTGAGGCGACCCTGGCTGATGCACCGGTCGGCGCTCGCCCGGATGTCCACCAGCCCCGACGCTGAGAAGTGGTCCCGCCTGATCGAGCTGGGACAGGTACGCATCACCACCACGACGCTGCTCGAGATCGGCCACCTGGCGCACTCGGAGCAGGAGTGGTCCGATCTCGTCGAGGACGTGCCGGTGATCCACATGCCGCTCGCGACCCTCACACCGCGTGCGGAGGCACGCGCGCTGGAGATCCAGCGCATCGTGCTGCGCGACGGCCGCCACCGGGCACCGTCGGTGCCGGACCTGCTGGTGGCCGCGGTCGCCGAGGAGGCCGATCTCACCGTCCTTCACGCCGACAACGACGTCGACCTCATCACCCGTACGACCGGCCAGCCGGTCGAGCGGCTGCGAGCCTGAGGCTCAGAAGAGCTCTCGGACCTTCTCGATCGGCCGGGCGAGCACGCCGCGGTCGCCCTTGATCACGATCGGGCGCTGCAGCAGGGCCGGGTGCTCGACCATCAGCGCGACCAGCTCGTCCTCGGAGAGGTCGCGGTTGGCCAGGTCGAGCTCCTTGTAGACCGGCTCCCGCTTCCGCAGCACGTCACGAGCGCTCAGGCCGGTCTTGGCGAGGATGTCCTTGACCTCCTCGGTCCGCAGGCCGAGCACGTGGTAGTCGACCTTCTCGAAGTCGACGCCCTCCTCCTTGAGGAGAACGAACAGGTTCCGACACGTCGTGCAGGTCGGCTTCTCGTACACGGTGATCTGGTCCACGGCGCCACCTTAGCCCGCGGGTCCGGTGCGCTATCGCGGCAGGCGACCAGGGTGTGCGATAGTGCGCCGGCCTATCCCCAAATGCGCTGATGAGACAGACCCGCCGACTCGGCCCGTCCTGACCGAAATGCCCGTCGAGTCGGCTCGTCATGACGAGCCGACTCGGCACCGAATCCCGTCAGGACGAGCCGACTCGACGAAAAGGGTCAGCCGCGAGGCGGGCGGATGAGGCCTTCCTGCGCGACCGTGGCCGCCAGGATGCCGTCGGCGGTGAAGACCCTGCCGATGGACAGGCCGCGGCCACCGTAGGCGGAGGGGCTCTCCTGGTCGTAGAGCCACCACTCGTCGGCACGGAAGGGACGGTGGAACCAGATGGTGTGGTCGAGCGAGGCCATCTGGATGCCCTTTTGGTCCAGCGAGTGGGCTGCCAGGGAGGCCCCGAGGAGCGAGATGTCGGAGGCCCAGGCGAAGGCGCCGCGCTGGATGTTGTCATCGTCGGGAAGCGAGGCGCCCAGACGGATCCATAGGCGCTGCTGCGCCGGGCGTGCCGGGTCGGGCTCGATGCCGAGCAGCGAGTTGCCGACAGCTCGGATCTCAACCGCCTCCCACTCACGCGCCAGCGAGACCGCCTCGGGGCTGCCGGAGTCGGCCATCATCTTCAGGAAGTCGATGCACTTCTCGGGCGGCGGGACGGCCGGCATCGCGTCCTGGTGCTCGAAGCCGGTCTCCTCACGCTGGAAGTTGGCGGTGAGGTAGTAGATGTCGCGCCCCTTCTGGCGCGCCCGGACCCGCCGGGTCTCGAAGGAGCGCCCGTCGCGGATCCGCTCGACGTCGTAGACGATCGGGTAGGACGGGTCGCCCGGCAGCAGGAAGTAGGAGTGCATCGAGTGCACCGTGAAGGCCGGGTCGGCCGAGCGCACCGCGGCCATCAGCGCCTGGGCGGCCACCTGGCCGCCGTAGGCGCGCCCACGCGAGTTGCGGGTCGTGGTGGCACCGTGGAAGAGGTCCTTGTCGATCTCGACCAGGTCGAGCACGCCTACCAGCTCGGCCACTGCCTGATCCGCCGCTACGGCCTCGGTCGTCATGCGTTGAGTTTCTCTCAATCCTTCTCAGGGTTGTCATCGGGGTCGGGACCGTTGAGCCCGGCCAGGAACTGCTCGAACTGCTCACCGAGCTCGTCCCCGGTCGGCAGCGGCTCGTCGGGCGCCAGGAGCGAGCGTCCGGACTCCTCGCCGCGCTGGAAGGTGTCGTACTGCTGCTCGAGAGCGGCCACGACCTCCCGTACCTCGGCATTGTCCTCGATGTAGGACGCGATCTCCTCCTCGCGGCGCTGCGCCTCGGCCTCCAGGTCGGAGACGGGGATCGTCAGCCGGGCCGCGCGCTCCAGCTCCTCGACGAGCACGACCGCCGCGGCCGGGTAGTCGCTCTGGGCGAGGTAGTGCGGCATGTGCACCACGAAGCCGCCCGCCGGGTGCCCCCACTCCCCCAGGCGTACCTCCACCAGGGCCTGGGCGGAGGCCGGGATCCGGATCTCGCCCTTCCAGGGGCTCTCCCAGACCTGGCCGGCGAGCTCCTGCGCGGGGTCGTTGGCGTGCCGGGTCGTGGTCAGCGGCCGCGTGTGCGGCACCGCCATCGGCACCGAGGCGAGCGCGATCACCTCGGTCACACCGAGGCGCTCGATGACCTCGCGTACGGCGCCGGCGAAGGCCTCCCAGCGGTTGTCCGGCTCGGGGCCGTGCAGCAGGAGGTAGGGGTTGTCGCCGGTGTCCTTGAGCAGCCGGACGACCAGGCGCGGCGCGTCGAAGGACTCGTAGTGGTCGCTGACGAACGAGATCGCCGGGCGCCGAGCCCGGTAGTCGTGGAGCTCGTCGACGTCGAAGGTCGCCACCACCGGCGCTCGCCTCGACGTCTGGATCAGATGGGCCGCGGCACGCTCTGCGGCCTTGCCCGCGTCGAGGAAGCCGTCCAGGACGACCACCAGCGGCAGCCGGTCGCCTCCGGCAAGGATGATCTCCTCGGGCAGGTCGTCGACGATGTGCACCAGTCGTGATCCGGCCATCGGTGTCTCCTCCCGTTGCGTACGGCCCTCGCGGACCCCGTCGTCGCTCGGCTCGCCAGGGATCGCGACCCTGGGGCTCAACCTTCTCAATACACGCTTCCACATGACGACAGCGCAGCATCCTGGACGCCCACGTTATTCCCAAGCCGACGCGCGGAGACCGGCGACCTCCCCTCGAACCGCCGGTGTGACCTCCCCCTCGGTGCGGCCGTTGTTACTAGCGGGTAATGTACTCGACGGGCACCACCCGTGCCCGCACCAAAGCGCCGCCAGGCGACACCCGACCGGCAACCCACATGGAGTGACACGGTGACCCGACAGCTGCGAGAAGTCGTCTTCGTCGACGGCGTACGCACACCTTTCGGCAAGGCCAAGGGCCAGTACGCCGAGACCCGCGCAGACGACCTGGTCGTCAAGCTCATCCGTGAGCTCACGCGCCGCAACCCCGAGCTTCCCCCCGAGCGGATCGACGAGGTCGCGATCGCCGCGACCACGCAGATCGGCGACCAGGGCCTGACGATCGGCCGCACCGCCGGCCTGCTCGCCGGACTCCCGCAGTCCGTCCCCGGCTACGCGATCGACCGGATGTGCGCCGGCGCGATGACCGCCGTCACCACCACCGCCGGCGGCATCGCCTTCGGCGCCTACGACGTCGTCATCGCCGGCGGTGTCGAGCACATGGGCCGCCACCCGATGGGTGAGGGCGTGGACCCCAACCCGCGGATCATCTCCGAGAAGCTCGTCGACCCCTCGGCGCTCGTCATGGGCAACACCGCCGAGAACGTCCACGACCGCTACCCGGCGATCACCAAGGAGCGCACCGACGCGTTCGCCGTCCGCTCCCAGGAGCTGGCGGCCAAGGCGTACGCCGACGGCAAGATCCAGCCCGACCTGGTCCCCGTCGCCACCCGCTCCGCCGAGAACGGCTGGGGCCTGGCCACCACCGACGAGCCGATGCGTCCCGGCACCACCACCGAGGACCTGGCCAAGCTGAAGACCCCGTTCCGTCCGCACGGCCGCGTGACCGCGGGCAACGCGGCGGGCATCAACGACGGCGCTACCGCCTCGCTGCTGGCCTCCGAGGACGTCGCCCGCGAGCTCGGCCTGCCGATCAAGATGCGGCTGGTGTCGTACGCCTTCGCCGGCGTCGCCCCCGAGGTCATGGCCGTCGGCCCGATCCCGTCGACCGAGAAGGCTCTGGCCAAGGCCGGTCTCACGATCGACGACATCGAGGCGTTCGAGGTCAACGAGGCGTTCGCGATCCAGGTGCTCGCGTTCCTGGACCACTTCGGCATCGACGAGAACGACTCCCGGGTCAACCCGTACGGTGGCGCGATCGCGTTCGGTCACCCGCTGGCCTCCTCCGGTGTGCGGCTGATGATCCAGCTCGCGCGCCAGTTCGAGGAGCGCCCCGAGGTCCGCTACGGCCTCACCACCATGTGCATCGGCCTGGGTATGGGCGGCACGGTCATCTGGGAGAACCCGAACTGGAACGGCAAGGAGGCCTGACATGACGGACATCAACACGCTCCTCGCCGACGTGGAGAAGCTCTACTCCGACGACGAGGTCGTCACCAAGGCGTTGCTGCAGAAGGTCAACCTTCCCTCCGGCAAGGTCCTCGGTCTGGTCACCCTCGACAACGGCCACGACCACACCCGCCCGAACACCTTCGGGCCGAAGTCGCTGGTCGAGCTCAACACGGCGTACGACGCGGCCCTGGCCGACCCCGAGATCGACGCGATCGCGGTGACCGGCAAGCCGTTCATCCTCGCGGCCGGTGCCGACCTGACCTCGCTGCAGGCGGGCGGCCCCGACGGGATCCGTACGATCGCCGAGCTCGGTCACGCGGTCTTCCGCAAGCTGGGCGATGGCGACGGCACGACGAAGAAGCCGTCCTTCGGCTTCATCAACGGGCTCGCGCTCGGTGGCGGCCTCGAGGTCGCGCTGCACGCCGACTACCGCACCATCCAGGACTCGGTGCCGGCCGTCGGCCTGCCCGAGGTCATGCTCGGCCTGATCCCGGGCTGGGGCGGTGGCTACCTGCTGCCGAACCTGATCGGTCCGGCGAAGGCCGCCAAGGTCTTCATCGAGAACCCGCTCAACAACGGCAAGGTGCTCAAGGGCACCGAGGCCTACGAGCTGGGCATCGCGGACGCGATGTTCGGCGGCGCCGACTACCTCGAGCAGTCGCTGCTGTGGGCCGACGGCGTCCTCTCCGGGACCGTCGAGGTCTCCCGTGAGGAGATCGACCGCGGCGCAGCCTGGGACGAGGCCGCCAAGAACGCCGGCTTCTTCGCCTGGGCCAAGACCGGCGACGCGTCCCCGGCTGCCAAGAAGGCCGTCGAGCTGCTCACCCTGGCCAAGACCGCGACCCGCGACGAGGGCTTCGCGGCCGAGGACGACGCGCTCGTGGCGATGTCGAAGACCCCGCAGCTGCTCGCCTCGCTCTACTCCTTCGACCTGGTGCAGAAGCGCGCCAAGCGTCCGGCCGGTGCCCCTGACAAGGCGCTGGCGCAGAAGGTCACCAAGGTCGGCATCATCGGTGCCGGTCTGATGGCCTCACAGTTCGCGCTGCTCTTCGTCCAGCGTCTCAAGGTGCCGGTCGTCATGGTCGACCTGGACCAGGAGCGCGCCGACAAGGGTGTGGCGTACGTCCACGCCGAGCTCGACAAGAAGCTCGCCAAGGGCCGCGCCTCGCAGGACGCGACCAACCGCCTCAAGGCGCTCGTGACGTCGTCGATCGACTACGCGGAGGCCTTCTCCGACGCCGACTTCATCATCGAGGCCGTCTTCGAGGAGATGGGTGTCAAGAAGACCGTCTTCGCCAACGCCGAGGCCGTCGCGCCGGAGACCGCGGTCTTCGCCACGAACACCTCGAGCCTCTCGATCACGGAGATGGCGGCCGACCTGAAGAACCCCGAGCGGGTCGTGGGCTTCCACTTCTTCAACCCGGTCGCAGTGATGCCGCTGCTCGAGATCATCCGCGGCGAGAAGACGTCGGACGCGGCCCTGGCCACGGCGTTCTCCGTCTCGAAGTCGCTGAAGAAGACCTCGATCCTGGTCAAGGACAGCCCGTCCTTCATCGTGAACCGGCTCCTGGGCCGCTTCATGGGCGAGGTCTCCAAGGTCGCCGACGAGGGCACCCCGGTCGACGTCGTCGAGTCCGCCTTCGCCGGTGTCGCGCCGATGGGCCCGTTCGCGCTGATCGGTCTGGTCGGCCCGGCGATCGCGTACCACAACAACGAGACGCTCGCGAAGGCCTTCCCGGACCGGTTCTACCTCTCCGAGAACCTCCACCGGGTCGTCGAGGCCAAGAAGAGCTCCTTCTTCGGTCCCGACGGGCGCACCCTCGACCCCGAGGTCGAGGCGCTGCTCGTCTCCGGCGACGTGGTCAAGACCGCCGAGGAGGCCCGCCAGCAGTCGCTGGAGGCCATCGCCGACGAGATCGGCCGGATGCTCGAGGAGGGCGTCGCCCAGGCCGCCGAGGACATCGACCTGGCGATGATCACCGGTGCCGGCTTCCAGTTCTGGAACGGCGGCATCACCCAGCTGCTCGACCGTGAGGGCATCTCCGAGAAGGTCACCGGCAAGAAGTTCCACTGACCGAACCAAGTCCGCCCCCGACCGATCTGATCGGTCGGGGGCGGTCCCATGCTGGGCCGGGGTCGGTCCCGGACGCACCTCAGCAGGGACTCAGGCCTTGTCGGTGGCCACCTTGCCGCCTCCGACCGCCGACTCCGGCGTGCCCAGGTTCTGCCGCGCGCGGGGTCGCTGCTGGCGACCCGAGGCCTGCGCCGATCCGCGCCGGCCCTCGATCCTCTTGCGGATCTGTTCGTCCGCCGCTCTGAGATCGAACGGCGCCGACATCTGCTCAGGTGACCAACGGAACTCGGCCACGAGGTCGTCATAGAGCATTGAATCCCCCGAGTGCTGTGTGGTGACGTTACCGAGGGCCCTCGTCGCCCCCGACGGACCCCACTCTAAGCCCAGAACGATCGATCTTCGCCAGGGGCTCGACCAGAGAGACCAACCCCGTAGGGTGAAAATTCGGCCCTTCCGGGCGTCAGAGGCTGACGTCCCGGGGCAGCGGGCTCGGGGTCAGAGCACCCAGGCGCTCGATGGTGTCGAGCGCGACCGCCTGGGGGGTCAGGCCGATGCTCTCCAGGATCTTGGGCCGCTTGGCGTGGTCGAGGAACTCCTGCGGGATGCCGTGGATCTTCACCGGGGTGCGTACGTCGGCGGCGGTCAGCGCCTGCAGGAAGGACGCGCCCACACCGCCGGCGACGCCGTTGTCCTCGATGGTGACGACCAGGCTGTGGTCGGCGGCCGCCTCGATGAGGGCCGGGTCGATCGGCTTGACCCAGCGCGGGTCGACGACGGTGACACCGATGCCCTGGGCGGTGAGCCGCTCGGCGACGCCCACGGCGACCTCGGCCATGGAGCCGACGCCGACGACCAGGACGTCCTTGGTGCCGTTGCGCACGAGCACGTCGGCCTCGCCGAGCTTGGCGATCGTGGGGATGTCCTCGGGCGGCGGGCCCTTCGGGAAGCGTACGACCGTGGGCGCGTCGTCGACCTCGACCGCCTCGTCGAGGAGCTCGTTGAGGCGCGCGATGTCGCGCGGCGCGGCCAGGCGGAGCCCGGGGACGACCTGGAGGAGCGACATGTCCCACATGCCGTTGTGGGAGGCGCCGTCGTCGCCGGTCACGCCGGAGCGGTCGAGGACGAACGTCACCCCGGCCCGGTGCAGTGCGCAGTCCATCAGCACCTGGTCGAAGGCACGGTTGAGGAAGGTCGCGTAGACCGCGAAGACCGGGTGTAGGCCGCCCATCGCCAGGCCGGCGGCCGAGGTGGCGGCGTGCTGCTCGGCGATGCCGACGTCGAAGGTGCGCTCGGGGAACCTGGCCTGGAACGCGTCGAGGCCGACCGGGTGCATCATCGCCGCGGTGATCGCGACGATGTCCTGGCGGCTGTCTCCCAGCCGCACCATCGCGTCGGAGAAGTGGTCGGTCCAGATCCGGCCCTTGGGCTTCTCGGCACCGGTCTGGACGTCGAAGGGACCCGGCGAGTGGAACTGGTCGGCCTCGTGGCGCTCGGCCGGGTCGTAGCCGTAGCCCTTGCGGGTGATCGCGTGCACGATCACCGGACCCCCGAACCGCTTGGCCGAGGTCAGCGCCTGCTCGACCGCGTGCCGGTCGTGGCCGTCGACGGGGCCGACGTACTTCAGGCCGAGGTCCTCGAAGAGGCCCTGGGGCGCGACCGCGTCCTTGAGTCCCTTCTTCACCGCGTGCAGCGCGTCGTAGGCCATCGCGCCGATCCCGGGCACCGCGTTGAGGCGGCGCTTGACCATGTCGAGGACCAGCTCGTAGCGCGGGTTCGTACGCAGCGCCGTCAGCGCCGTGGCCAGGCCACCGATGGTCGGGGTGTAGGAGCGGCCGTTGTCGTTGACCACGATGACCAGCTTGGAGTCGTGCTGGATCGCGATGTTGTTGAGCGCTTCCCAGGCCATCCCGCCGGTCAGTGCGCCGTCGCCGATCACCGCGACGACGTGGCGGTCCTCGCCGCGGATCGTGTAGGCCTTGGCCAGGCCGTCGGCGTAGGAGAGCGCGGTGGAGGCGTGGGAGTTCTCGACCACGTCGTGGTCGGACTCGGCCTGGCTCGGGTAGCCGCTCATCCCGCCCTCGCGGCGCAGCGTGCCGAAGTCGCCGGCCCGGCCGGTGACGAGCTTGTGGACGTAGGACTGGTGGCCGGTGTCGAAGACGATCTTGTCGCTCGGGCTGTCGAAGACCCGGTGCATGGCCAGGGTCAGCTCGACCACGCCGAGGTTCGGCCCCAGGTGGCCGGTGTTGGTGGCCACCGTCCGGATCATCAGGTCCCGGATCTCGCTCGCGAGGAGCTCCAGCTGGTCATCGGAGAGATCACGAAGATCCTGCGGCGCGGCGATGCGTTCGAGGAGACCCATAGGAGAGGATTCTACGGCGCGGCCCTGAGGGCCGCCGACCCGGATAGGGCCGCATGCTGCGGCGATCCGAGGAAGGGTGTCAGCCCGATCCGAGCAGAGTCGCTGAGGTCCAGGTCAGGCGCCTTCGCCGGGTCGACGAAGACGATCTGACGGCCCTCGTGGCACACGATGTCGGCGTCGGCGAGATCGACGGCCGCGGCGTACAGGTGGATCTTGTCGTCGGTGCCGGTCTCGGGGTGGCGGAGCTCCTGGACGGCGACCAGCTGGAGGTCCTCGGGAGCGAGCCGAACCTCGGTCTCCTCCTCGAGCTCACGCACGGCGCCGGCCAGCGGGTCCTCCCCCGGCTCCAGGTGGCCGCCGCAGAAGGCCCACTTCTCCGGCGCGATCACGGGGCGTTCGTCACGCTCCTGGAGCAGCACCCAGCCACGACGGTCGACAAGGATCACAGCGGCGAACTCGGTCATGATGCGCGAGCCTAGTTGCTGCCTGGACGCACCGAGGCTCGCGGTCTACCCAGCTCGCTCGTCAGTACGTCCCCGACACGGTCGAGCCCGACGGGCTCCTCCACCAGCTCCGCCCATGGCCGCTTCGACGCGGCGAGGAAGGCGACCGCCTGCTCCAGGTGGCGCGGCTCGTAGTTGTGTACGCCGCTGACCGACCGCCAACCGCGCACGATCGCCTCCGGGTCGACCGAGACCGCGCGCCCCGGGGAGACCGAGCCCACCAGGACGAGGGAGCCACCGATGTCGAGAGCCCCGAGCGCCGCCTCGACCGCCGAGGCGGCACCGGAGAAGTCCATGGCGACATCGACCAGCGGAGGCGCCTGCCCCGCGGAGAGCGTCGACGTCGCGCCGAAGCCGACGGCCAGCTCCAGCCGCGCGGGGTCGACGTCGCTCACCACGACCTCGGCCGCTCCGGCGTCGGCCGCGACAGCCACCGCGGTGAGCCCGAGCATCCCCGCGCCGACCACCAGCACGCGCTTGCCGCGCAGCGAGCCGGCCCGCTCCACGGCCGCCATCACCGTCGCGGTCGCGCACCCGGCCGGCGCGGCGACCTCGTCGGCCAGGGTGTCGGGGACGGGCACGACGGCGGTGCCGGCGGGCAGCAGAACGTGGGTCGCGTAGGTGCCCGACAGCGGCCAGGCCGGCACGTACGGCTCGTGGCCGAGCTTGCGCACCGAGCGACACTTCGCGGTGAGCCCCCGGCCGCAGCGGTCGCAGGTTCCGCACGAGACGGTCACGCCCCAGACCACGCGCCGGCCCGTGCCCACGATCCGGCCCACGCCCTCGTGCCCGAGCACGCTCGGGCAGGCACCGGGACGCCGACCGGAGACCGTGTGATGGTCGGAGCCGCACACCGTCGCGAGGTCGATCTCGACCAGCGTCTCCCCCGGCCCCGGCACCGGCAGGTCCACGCTCTCCAGCGTCACCTCGGCGCCACCGCGCCACACCGCGAGCCGTGCCTCGAGCCGTGCCATCAGAGCGCGCCGACCTTCCGACGCAGCCAGGCGCTGAACAGGTCGATGACGATGATCAGGACGATCACCATGCAGACGTACGTCATCATCGTGTCGAAGTGGAAGCTGTCCACCTCGGTCTTGATGAAGAACCCGATGCCGCCGGCACCGACCGTGCCGAGGATGACCGAGCTGCGTACGTTGGTGTCGAAGCGGTAGAGCAGCAGGCCGAGCAGCGACGGCATCACCGCGGGCAGCACGGCGTGCGCGGCCGACTGCGCGGGCGAGGCTCCGGCCACCCGGAGCGCCTCGACGGGTCCCTGGTCCACCTCGTCCATGGCCTCGGACCAGAGCTTGCCCATGACCGCGACGTTGTGGATCGCCAGCGCGATCACACCCGGGAACGCTCCGAAGCCGACCGCGGCGATGAACATCAGCGCATATACGGTCTCCGGGATGGCCCGCAGCACCGACATCACCGCGCGACCCAGGAGCCACAGCGGGGCGAACCGGTTGGTCGTACGCGAGGAGACGACCGCGAACAGCAGCGCCACCGGTATCGACAGGGTCGTGCCGAGCAGGCCGATCCAGATGGTGAGCAGGCAGTACTCCAGGCCGGGCCGAACGGTCTCCGACCAGCGCAGATCGAGCGGGAAGGCACCGTCCTGATGGATGGTCTTGCCGTTCGGGTAGGTGCGGTCGACTCCGAACAGGAAGTTCCACAGCCCCCGCCAGCCCTCGAGCAGCTCCTTGGGCGAGGTGTTGGTCTGTACCGCGGCGTACCAGTGCACGAGGACCAGGGCGACCGTGATGGCCGCCCCGACGGCGATGCCGGAGGGCCGGAACCGGGGTGGGATGTCGAGACGTGGTTCCGGGGCCTTGGTCAGACTGCTCATGCGAACTCCCTCATCTCGGCGCCCGCGGTGACCTGGGCCGCCTCGGCGGCCTCCAGCGCTTCCAGGGCCGGCCGGTAAAGACCTGCGACGGTCTCGTCGGTGACCTCGGCGCTGCTGCTGTCGAAGACCAGCCGGCCACCGGCAAGCCCGAGGATCCGGTCGGAGAAGCGGCGCGCCAGGTCGGGCTGGTGGAGGACCGCTGCGACCGCGAGACCGTCGTCGTCGGCCAGAGATCGGAGCAGGTTCATCACCTGCTCGGAGGCGGCCGGGTCGAGCGCCGAGACCGGCTCGTCGGCGAGCAGCACCTTGGCGCGCTGGCACAGCGCGCGGGCCACCGCGACCCGCTGCTGCTGGCCGCCGGAGAGGCGACCCGCCTTCTCCCGGGCCCGGTCCGCGAGACCGACCCGGTCCAGGCAGGCCATCGCCTCGGCCTGCACCTCGCGCGGGAAGGCCAGCACCGACCAGGACCGGCTCAGGCCGAGCCGCCCGAGCGCACCCGCGCAGACGTTGTCGAGCACGCTGCGACGGGGCACCAGATGGATCTTCTGGAAGACCATCGCCACCGTCGGCACCGCCTCCCCGGCCTTGGCTCTGACGCCGTCGACCGTGATCGTGCCACCGTCGGGCCGCTCCAGACCGACCACGCAGCGCAGCGAGGTGGACTTGCCGGAGCCGTTGGCTCCGAGGAGGCTGACCACCTCCCCGGCGGCGACCTCGAAGGCCAGGCCGTCCAGGACCGTCTTATCCCCGAACGCCTTCCTCAGGCCGTCGATACGCAGCATGGCCGCCCCGGGAAGGTGATCAGCGCCCATCAGAGGTCGTCCGTGGTCAGGTCGAGGGCCTCGGCGAGGTCGGTCACCGGCTGGTAGTCCTCGTCGGTGACCGCCACCAGCGCCGGCTTGCCGGCGGGCGGGGTGAAGTCGAGGTACTCGCCGATCTCTGCGACCGAGTCGGCAGGCAGGTTCAGCAGCGCCTCCTGGACGGCCTCGGACACCTCGGGAGTCATGTTCGGGCCCGCCGCGATCGGGTCGTTCAGGATCGGCTCGGACCTCCAGATCTGGCGGAAGGCGGACTCGTCGAACTGGCCCTCGGCCGTCGCCGAGGCCAGGGTCTGGCTGTTGATCTCGGCGGCGTCGACCTTGCCGTTGACCAGGGCCAGCAGCGCCTCGGTGTGGCCGCCGGCGTACTCGGCCTTGACGTTCTTCTCGATCCCGGCGTCGATGAGCGCCTTGCGCGGCACCGCGTCACCGGAGGTGGAGCCCGACTCGGACAGCGCCAGGGTCTTGCCCGCCAGGTCCTCCACGGACTGGACCGGCGAGTCCTTCGGCACCCAGATGCCACCGGTGTAGGAGGAGACCTGGCCGTCCTCGCCCGCGAAGGAGGCCAGCGGCGTGGCGCCGGCCTGCTTCTGGGCGAAGACGTAGCCCAGCGGCCCGAACTGGCCGATGTCGAGCTTGCCGTTCTGCATGGCCAGGATCTCGGCGACGTACGTGTCGGAGATCTGCACCTCGACCTCGCAGCCGAGCTCCTCGCCGAGGGCCTTGCCCAGGGTCTCGTAGACGGGGATCAGGTTCTTGGGGTCCTCGAAGGGCTCGACGCCCATCGTCAGGGTGCCGTCGGGGCAGATCTGGTCGGGACCGACCTCGCCGCCCGCGGCGGCCTTGTCGGTCGTCGCCTCGCTGCCGCAGGCGGCCAGGGCGAGAGTCAGGGTGGCGGCGCCGGCGAGGGCGGTGAGGGAGCGCAGGGGGGACATGTTCGGTTTCTCCTGTGGTCAGAACAGCTGATCGAGGACGGTGGGCGCGAGGCCCAGTGCGGTGGTCATGCCGATGCCCGACGTCACCGAGACGACCCGGAGGCCCGGGAACGGCTCGGTGTCGAGGAAGTCGGTCCGCGGGGAGTCCGCGTAGACCCCTCGCCAGCGACGTCGGACGGTGAGCGGAGCCCCGAGCAGCCGCGCCCCTTCCCGCAGCACCAGCTCGGCGACGTGCTCGTCGTCGAAGGGCAGGTGGGTGCGGTCGTAGTGGTGGGTATCGCCCAGGACGATCGAGCCGGGTCGGCCGCCGCTCCCGGGACGCTGGGTGAGCATGAGGTTCATGACGACGTCGAGGAGCTCGGGAGCGGTCGCCTCGAGCTCGTTGCGTACGCCGGTGGCCGCCGCGGTCTCGGCGAACCCGCCGTAGCGCAGCATCGAGAGTCCGGTCAGCACCGCCGGCCCGATCTCGACATCGCCCGGAGGCGCGACCTCGAGCATCTGCAGCCGGCAGCGGCGTACGGCTGCCTCCTCGGCGACCTGCGGGAAGAGCCGGTCGATGTCATGGCCGGCGGCGTGGACGACCCGGGCGGAACGGATCGTTCCGCGGCTGGTGCGGACGTCGATCCCATCGGCGACCGGGTCGATGGCACCGACGTGGGTCGCCCAGCTGAACCGGACGCCCTCGGACTCCAGCCATGCGGCGATCGCCGGCAGCGCCTCGCGCGGATCCACCCTCAGGTCGAGCGGCAGGTGTGCGCCGCCGAGGACCTCTCCGGTGGCCGGCGGGAACAGCTCGCGGGTGGCGTCGGCGTCCAGCAGGCGGGCCTGCTCGGTGCCACGGACGCCCGCGAACTCCTCGAGCACGGCCATCTCGGCCTCGGTCCGTGCGACGACGACCGTGCCCGTCTCCCGGAGACCGAAGCCGGCCTTGGCGGCGAGGGTGAGCAAGTGCTCACGGGCCGCGAGGGCGTAGGCCAGCGCCTGGCCCGACTGGGCGGTGGCGCAGATGTGCCCGAAGTTGCGGATCGAGGCGCCGACGGCGCGCTCGTCGCGCTCGATGACATGGACCTTCAGGCCGCGCGCGAGCCCTTCGGCGGCATGCGCGAGGCCGACGATCCCGGCACCGACGACGACAAGGTCGGCGGCACCGTCGGGGGTGGTCGTATGAGTTGGCACGGCCCGAACACTTCTGTCTCGCGACAGCCCCGGTCAACAGGCGCGACGAACATGTACATACAAGTTAACCAGTCGTTTTCCTGCGCACCGTCTGGACCTCTGAGCGTTATCCGGGCGTTCACGAAGCGCTTCATCACACTTGTCTGATCAAGTTGTAACCTGCTTCCCATGAGTAGCCCGCTGCACGTCCAGGTCGCCGAGGCCATCCGTGCCCGGATCATCGCCGGCGAGCTGCCGACCGGCGCGCCGATCCCCTCCGAGGCGCAGCTGTGCGAGCAGTTCGGCGCCTCCCGGGGCACGATCCGTACGGCCCTGGCGAGCCTGCGCCGCGAGGGCCTGCTCAGCGGCGGCCAAGGACGACCCCCGACCGTGCGCGACACCGCGCTCGGGCAACCCTTCGAGCAGCTTCTCTCGTTCAGCGCGTGGGTGCAGCAGATCGGCCACACCGCCGGGCAGCGCACCATCGAGGTCGCCCGGCGCGGCGCCACCGCCGCTGCCGCCGAGGCGCTCGACATCGACGAGGGCGACCCGGTGGTCGACGTGCTCCGGCTCCGTCTTCTCGACGGTCATCCCGCGATGCTCGAGCGCAGCACGTTCGTCGAACGCGTCGGGCGGCTGCTCTTCGACTTCGACCCCGACACCGGCTCGCTGTACGGATATCTGACGGCCGCAGGCGTCGACCTGCACGCGGCGCGCCACACCATGGACGCGGTCGCGGCCGACGAGACCGACGCCGACCTGCTCGACATCGCGGTGGGCAGCCCGCTCCTGCGCGAGCGCCGCCGGGCGACCGCCACCGACGGCACGCCGCTGGAGTACGCCGACGACCGCTACCGGCCCGACCGGGTCACGTTCACCATCGACAACACCCGCCCGTCCGCGGCGGGGATCCGCACCGACGTACGCATCCTCAAGGAGATCTCGTGAACTTCGATCTTGCCGCCCTCGACATGGCCGGCACCACCGTCGACGAGGGCGGACTGGTCTACGACGTGCTCGAGGCGACCGTCGCCGACGCCGCCGGCGAGCCTGTCCCCCACGACCTGCTGCTGGCCTGGAAGGGGACCTCGAAGTGGGAGGCGATCCAGGGGCTGCTGCGCGGGCTCGGCCAGGACCCGACCACCGCCCAGGTCGACAAGATCTTCGACGGCTTCGGCGAGCGGCTCGTCACCGCCTACCGGGAGACCCCGCCGCAGCCGTTCCCGGGCGTGCCCGAGATGTTCGCGACGCTGCGCTCGCGAGGCGTCAAGGTCGCGCTGCAGACCGGCTACTCCACCGAGATCGCCGCGGCCATCCTCGACGGCCTCGGCTGGACCGTCGGCCCCGACCCCGACTCGACCGTCGACGCCCTCATCACCTCCGACCTCGTCGCCGCCAGCCGCCCCGCCCCCTACCTCGTCTTCCACTGCATGGAAGCCACCGGCGTCTGGGACGTACGCCGCGTGCTGGTCGCCGGCGACACCCCCAACGATCTCGGCGCCGGCACCAACGCCGGAGCCGGCTTCGTCGTCGGCGTCGCCACCGGGTCATTCACCCACGACCGGCTCGCCACCGAGCCGCACACCCACCTCCTCCCCTCGACGGCCGACCTGCCGAGCCTGCTGTAGTAGGTGAACAGACTCGCGAAACCCCGACAACGGCGGCCAGCGAGGGATACCCTCCGCCGCATGATCTATCGATCCCTGCGGTATGTCGCGACCGCTGTGGCGGTTGCCGCTCTGGCGACCCTGGTCCCCGCTTCCTCGACCCAGGCGGCCCTCCCTGGACCAAGTGTCCAGACCGCTACCCGGCCGATCTATCCGTTCACCCTCGCTTCGAGCTTCAAGGTCTCCTACGAGGCCTTCTTGGGTAGCGAGCTCGCAGACGGCGGTAAGCCCTCGTACGTCCAGGTTCGACTCTCGAAGACACCGCTTACCTCGACCAGCCGGCGAAGCTGGACCTACCCGTCGCATCTGCAGCGTGTGGGCCTGACCTCGACGCGGCGGACGGGACAGATCACCATCGGCGTCAATCAGGGCCAGGGATCATGCGTCGGAGCCCGTGCTGTGGACGTCGCCGGACGTGTCGGTCCATGGGGTCCGACGACGTGCATCGCACGCTTCTTCGACGACAACCAGCTCGAGCGTAAGGGCACGGTGAAGACGGTCCGGGCGACGAGGTTCTGGCACGGAGTCGCATCCGAGATCGACGGTGGAGGCCAGTTGATCCTCCGGCACGTCCCTAGGGGCAGCGATGTCTGGGTTCTGGGACGGCCGGCGCCGTACTCGATCTCCGCCTACTGGGGCTTCACCCCGCGGATCATCGGCATGAACTCGACCGGCACGAGGCAGATCGTCCTCGGCCAGGACGGCGGAAACAACGTCAGCCACCGGAGCATGTGGCAGGCCTCGCTTCGCACCCAGCGCCTCGGCCCCGTATGGCTGCGTCGTGACCCCGACGGCACCTTCCCGATCGAAGGCATCGTCGTGATGCCTCCGTGGGTTCGATCGGCCGCCTGATCGGCCAGGATGCTTGACGCAAAGCAAACGACGGCAAAGACTGGCGACATGGCACTGACCAAGAAGCAGAAGACGATCCTGACCACCAGCGCGCTCGTGGCCCAGGCGGCAGTGGCTCCGGTGATCCTTCGCGACCTGCAGACCCGCTCCGACGACGAGATCCGCGGGCCGCGGATGCTGTGGCGACTGTGGGGCAGCACCAACCTGCTCGGCGCGGCGGTCTACTGGTTCTACGGCCGGAAGCCGACCGCCGCCTAGGCCCTCGCCACGCCGCGTGGCTCGGTGAGGAGCCGGATCGCGAAGATCAGCTCCTCGACGTCGGCGAACCGGCGCAGGTCGCAGCCGGTGCGCTCGGCGATCCGCTCGAGACGGTAGTAGGCGGTGTTGACGTGCATGTGCAGCCGCTCGGCGGCGAGCTTGGCGTTGAGGTCGCTGGCGACGTAGGCCAGCATCGTCTCGATCATCGCCCCGTCGCGCGCGAGGTCGTCGGTGACGAACTGACGAAGCTCTGGACGGATCAGCCGACGTACGGTGGGGTCCTCGCGCAGCACCAGGTAATCGACCGTCGAGAGCATGGGCAGGGCCACCACGCCCGGCTCCTCCGCCAGGGAGTCGCGGGCGATCCCAGCCTCGGCATACGCCGCCGGGACATCTGCCCAGCCGGTGTGGACGGTGCTGACGCCGACCGCCAGGTCGATGCCCTGACGGACGAGCTGACGGTGCACCCGGCGTAGATCGGGCACGAGAGACTGCACGTCGTCGGTGGCCACCGGCAGGATCCCGATCATCTGCTCCTGCTGGATCACCGCGACACCCTCCTGCGTCGGGCCGAGCTCGGTGCGGATGACCCGGAGCGCTTCGCGCAGGCTCTGGCCGACACGTAGGGGGCGCACCGGACCCGCGATGATCACGACCGCCCGTCCGTCACGTTCGAGCCCGCACGAACGGGCGACATCGAGCCTCGGACCCGCCGGGACCTCTCGTCCGGCCAGAAGATCCTCGACGAGGTCTCGCCGGATCCGGTCGCCCTCGGCGAGCTCGAGCTGCTGGGTGTCGAGGTAGGCCTCGGCAGCGACCGTGCTCCCCACCTCGATCACCTGCATCACGCGCGAGGCCGCGGCCAGCGCCGCCTGGCCGGTCTCTGGGTCCGAGGCAGCGATCTCGACGATTCGCTCCCACAACGCGACCTGCCCCAGACGGAAGGCGTGCAGGAAGTCAGCGAGCGCGACCCCTTGGCGCACTCGGTTGGCCGCCTGACCGGCACTCAGGGGGAAGTCCTCGCGGACCGCGTCACGTCCCTCCTCGAGAGTGATCAGCACCGCATGGAAGACCGCCTCGGCATGGCGGCCGACATCGCTGCGCAGGTTGGGGTCGGGGCTGGCCGCGTAGGCCGGGACCTGCTCCCAGGTGCGCGTCAGGAAGACCTCGACGGTCGTCGGCAGGCGGTCTCGGACGCCGGCGACGATGCGCTTGATCGGATCGGTGCTCATCTAGACCTCCTCGTCCGACGTTGTGGGCCGACCACAACGAGTTCTGTGGCCCGTTCTCGTGGCCCCGAGGCCCGTCGCGACCGCACAGTGATGCCTGTCACACCCGACATCCTGCCGCACATGGCGGGACGGACACAGAGGCAGGCACATGACCACAACGACCCAGCCCCGGTCGATGTCACGGATCGCGATGGCATCGCTGGTCGGCACGACCATCGAGTTCTACGACTTCCTGATCTACGGCTACGCCGCCGCGCTGGTCTTCGCACCACTCTTCTTCCCCTCGCTCGGAACCGCCGCCGGCACCTGGGCATCCGTCGCGACGTTCGGTGTCGCCTTCGTCTTCCGCCCGCTGGGCGCCGTGGTGTTCGGGCACTTCGGCGACCGGCTGGGCCGCAAGCGCACCCTGGTGACGACCCTGCTCATGATGGGCGGAGCGACCTTCGCGATCGGCCTGATCCCGACGGCCGCCGCGATCGGCGCGGCGGCACCGCTGCTGCTGGTGCTCCTGCGGGCGGCGCAGGGCACCGCCCTCGGCGGCGAGTGGGCAGGCGCGGCGCTGCTCACCTCCGAGTACGCGGCGGAGGGCAAGCGTGGGCGCTACAGCCTGTTCCCACAACTCGGCCCCGGCCTCGGTGTGATCCTCGCCAGCGGGACCTTCCTGCTCACGATCCAGGTGATCGGCCTGGCGGCCTTCCAGCAGTGGGCCTGGCGGGTGCCGTTCCTGGTCAGCATCGTGCTCATCGCGCTCGGCCTCTGGGTCCGGCTCAACATCGCCGAGACGCCGTCGTTCTCGAAGGTCACCGCCGCCCGGACCAAGGTGTCCTTCCCGTTCGCCGCCGCGCTGCGCGACCAGTGGAGGCAGATCCTGCTCGGCGGTGGAATGCTGGCGATGACGTTCGGCGCCTTCTACCTCGCCGTGGTCTTCCTCGGCGGCATCGCCACCAGGCCGCCCGAGGAGAACGGGCTCGGTCTCACCCTCAACCAGATGCTGAGGGCCAACATGGTGGCCGGCCTCGTCCTCTGCACCGCGGTGATCGGGTCCGCACTGCTCTCCGACCGGGTCGGGCGACGAGCCGTGCTGATGAGCGGGACGGTCTTCGGCCTGGTCGCCGGGCCGGTGGCGTTCGCGATCCTGACCCCCGGCGACGCCGGCTCCTTCACCCTGGCGATGGCGGTCCTGATGATCGCGATCGGCATCCCCTACGGGCCGGCCGCGGCGTACCTTCCGGAGCTCTTCCGGGCGGAGTACCGCTACACCGGGGCCGGGATGGCCTACAACCTGGCCGGGATCATCGGCGGCGCGCTGCCGCTCGTGATCGGCGGTGCACTGCTGGAGCGCTGGGGCACCAGCGGCCTCGCCGGGTTCGTGACGGTCCTGGCCGTGCTCAGCACCGCGTGCCTCTTCGCGCTGCGCGAGACCCGTGGCCAGGTCCTCGACGCCGAGCCCGCAGGAGTCCTCCGGTGAACCTCGCCCACCACCTGATCGACACGGCGCAGCGGTATCCGGACCGTCCGGCCGTACGCCTCGACGACGACGTGCTCGACTACACCGCCGTCTTGGCGCAGGCCTCGGCGGTCGCCCGATGGCTGCACGCCGAAGGCCTGGAGCCGGGCGACCGGGTCGGCCTGGTCCTGCCCAACGTCCCGGCCTGGCCGGTGCACTTCTACGGCGCGCTCCTCGCCGGCGGCGTCGTGGTTCCGATGAACCCGCTGCTCAAGGCCAGGGAGATCGAGTTCTACCTCGAGGACTCCGGCACCCGCTTCTTGTTCGTCGGAGAGGACCTGAAGGACGAGGCGTACGCCGCAGCAGCCTCCCACGGGGTGAGGGCAGTCACCGTCGCCCCCGGAACCGCGCACCTCCCGGCAGCGGAGACGACGAGCCGGCCCGTGCCACGTACGCCTTCCGACACGGCGGTGATCCTCTACACCTCCGGCACCACCGGCCGGCCGAAGGGCGCCGAGCTGACCCACGACAACCTCGGCGGCAACGCCGCCCTCACCCGCGACACGCTCGTCGAGATCGGGCCCGAGGACGTGGTGATGGGGTGCCTGCCGCTCTTCCACGTCTTCGGCCTCACGTGCGGCCTCAACGCCGCCGTCCAGGCGGGCGCCTGCCTGACCCTCATCCCCCGCTTCGACGCCGCCGCCGCGCTCGAGGTGATCGGCCGGGACAGGGTCACCGTCTTCGAGGGCGTCCCGACGATGTACGCCGGCATGCTCCACGCCGCCGACGGCGGCTCTTACGACGTGTCCAGCCTGCGCACCTGCATCTGCGGTGGCGCACCGCTGCCGGTCGAGCTGCTCCACGAGTTCGAGGAGACCTTCGGTTGCACGATCCTCGAGGGCTACGGCCTCTCCGAGAGCTCGCCGGTGGCCTGCTTCAACCACCCGCACATCGAGCGCAAGGCGGGATCGATCGGGGTCCCGGTGCGCGAGGTGCAGCTCAGACTGGTCGCCGACGACGGCAGCGAGACCACTCCGGGCGAGGTCGGCGAGATCCTGATCAAGGGTCCCAACGTGATGAAGGGCTACTGGCGGCTGCCCGAGGTGACCGCCGAGACAATCGTCGACGGCTGGCTGCGTACCGGCGACCTCGGCCGGCGCGACGAGGACGGCTACTACTACGTCGTCGACCGCAAGAAGTCGCTGATCATCCGCGGCGGCTACAACGTCTACCCGCGCGAGATCGAGGAGGTCTTCTACGAGCACCCGGCGGTGCTCGAGGCCGCCGTGATCGGCGTTCCGCACGCCGATCTGGGCGAGGAGGTGGCCGCCGCGGTCGCACTCAGGGCCGGAGCAACGGCCTCGGCACAGGAGATCCGTGCCTTCGTGAAGGAGCGGGTCGCGGCGTACAAGTACCCGCGTCACGTCTGGATCATGCCCGAGCTGCCCAAGGGCCCGACCGGCAAGATCCTGCGCCGAGAGATCGATCCGCCGACCGTCCTGAACTGATCCCGAAACCGGATACCCAGGCTGGCATCCGGACCCATTTATAGCCCGTCACCAGCCGATTTATAGCGAACTCACACATTTCCCGACGCGCCCTTCCCAAACGCGCCAAGACTGCTGAATGGTGCTATGTGTCGTGGGTCACAAATATCTCGGCCTGCCCAACCAGGAGTGAGCACACCATGGAGAACCATCCCGCTGAGGGCCCGTCTCGGGTCTCCAGACGTTCGTTCGTCGGATACGTCATCGGCGGCGCGACCCTGATCGCCGCCGCCGACCTCGGCCTGGCCCCGTCCGCCGCCCAGGCGGTTCCGATCCCGTCGGTGCCACAGGTCCCCGAGGTCTATGACCTCAACGACTTCCTGACCCACTGCGCGATGCCGACCTCGAACCTGATCGCGATCGAGGTCGACGAGAAGGGGCACGCCCACTTCGCGCTGCCGCGGATGGAGGTCGGCCAGGGCATCACCACGGCCGTGGCCATGCTGATCGCCGAGGAGCTCGACCTTCCGGTCGACCACGTGCACGTCACCCTGGCGCCCGCCCGTCCCGAGCTGCTCTTCAACCAGCTGACCGGCGGGTCCAACACCATCATCTCGATGTACACCCCGGTCCGCGTCGCCGCCGCCATCGCCCGCAAGGCGCTGTTCGAGGCGGCCGCGATCCTGCTCGGGACGACCGTGGCGCAGCTGGTCGCCAAGGGTGGCGTGATCAGCGTCCCGGGTGGCTCCTCCGTGACGTACGGCGAAGCGGCCGCCAAGGCGGCGCAGCCGACGACCGAGAAGGTCGAGGTCGAGCTGAAGGAGACCTCCGAGCACACCGTCGTCGGCAAGCCCCATCGCCGCGTCGACGCGCGGGAGGCCGTGACCGGCAAGAAGAAATTCGCGATGGACCTCGACGTCCCCGACGCGCTGCCCACGATGGTCTGCCGCGCCCCCGAGCTCAACGGCACCCCGGACTCGATCAACAACAAGGGCGACGTCGAGAAGATGCCCGGCGTCACCCATGTCGCGATCATCCCCACCGGCGTCGCGGTCCGGGCCAAGACCTTCGGTCAGTGCATCGACGCCGTGCGTGCACTGGACGTCACGTGGAACTCGGGCACCGTGACCACGATGTCGGCCAAGCACATCAAGGCTGAGCTCAAGGCCGGGCAGATCCCGCTGGCGGTGCCGAAGATCGGGGCGACCTCGGTCGACGGCGAGTTCACCTTCCACTTCCGCAGCGGCTCGGCCCTCGAGCCCAACTGCGCGGTCGCCGACGTACGCGACGGCGAGGCCACCGTCTGGGGAGGTCTGAAGTCGCCGATCGATGCCCAGGGCAGGATCGCGAAGGCGCTCGGCATCGCGCAGAACAGCGTGACGGTCAACGTGGTCCAGGGCGGCGGCTCCTTCGGGCGCAAGCTGTTCAGCGATGCCGCCGTCGAGGCCGCCCACGCGTCCAAGGCGTTCGGCGCGCCGGTCAAGCTGATGTGGCACCGCGCCGACGAGCCGCGCCAGGGCCGGGTGCACCCGATGGCGGTCTCCCAGATTCGGGCGACCGTGCTGGCCGGCAGCATCCTCACCTTCGAGCAGCGCCACGCCAGCGTGGCCTGTGACTTCACCCATGGGCTCGGGGAGCGGCTGACCGCCGAGGCGGCGGCGCTGCCGACCGGTCTGTCGAATCTGACCTTCTCCGAGTCGATCTTCCTCCTCAGCCAGGAGCTGCCCTACAACTTCGGGGTCGTCACCCAGCTGCTCAATGAGCCGAAGCCAGCCGTCGACCGGTTCAACACCAGCTCGGTGCGCAACATCTACTCCCCCGACGTCGCCACGGCCAGCGAGCTGATGGTCGACCAGCTCGCCAAGAAGCTGAAGCAGGACCCGGTCGCCTTCCGGCGCAGGTACCTCAAGAGCGACAACGTCAAGCGGGTGCTCGACCGGGCCGCCGAGATCGGCGACTGGGGCCGATCGATGCCGGCCGGCACGGCGCAGGGCATCGCCGTCCACAAGGAGTACAAGGGCGCCACCGCCGTCCTCGTCGAGATCGACTGCCGCCCCGAGACGGTCAATCGCGAGGTGCGCGACGCGGTCACCGGACCGCGGGTCACCAAGGCCGTCGTGGTCGCCGACGTCGGCCTGGTGATCAACCCGGCCGGGGTCAAGGCCCAGATGATGGGTGGCTTCTCCGACGGGATGTGCCAGGCGCTGACCTACAGCAACCACCTGGTCGACGGTCACTTCCTCGAGGCCAGCTGGGACAACTCGGCCTACACCCGGCAGTGGAACGTGCCGTTCGAGTTCGAGTGCGAGGTCATGGAGTCGCACGGCAGCCAGCCGGGCGGTGTCGGCGAGGCCGGTGTGGCCGCCTCGATGGCCGCGGTCGCCTGCGCCTACGCCCGGGCCACCGGGAAGATGCCGACCGAGTTCCCGATCAACTTCCACGACCCGCTCCACTTCGAGCCCAAGTCCTTCATCCCGTCCGTTCCCGAGTCGCCGACCGACGGCCTCGCCTACACGTTCTGAGGTCTTCGATGCCTTCTCACACCTTCCAGCTCAACGGCGAGACCGTCACCGTCGACGTCGAGGACGACGTACGCATCCTGTGGGTGCTGCGCGACGTCCTCGGCGTCACCGGCCCGAAGTACGGCTGCGGCATCAACGTCTGCAAGGCCTGTACGTCGCACATCAACGGCAAGGCGTTCAACCCGTGCTCGGTGCGCGTCGCCGACATCGGCGCCGACGACGAGATCACCACCATCGAGGGCCTCGCCGACACCGCGCCGGGCGACGGCCTGCACCCGATGCAGGAAGCCTGGCTCGAGCACGACGTCGCCCAGTGCGGCTACTGCCAGCCCGGTCAGATCATGACCGCGGTCGCCCTCGTCAACAAGGTCCGCAAGGAGGGCCGGGCCATCACCGAGGCCGACCTCGACACGATCCGCAACGTCTGCCGCTGCGGGACGTACTCCCGGATCCGGGAGGCCATCAAGACCGGACAGGACGCGATGGCCCGGGGTCTCTAGCGTCGGTCAGTCTTCGGAGAGCTCCTGCTCGATCCGCTCGACCTTCGCGGTGAGCTGGCCGGTGTAGCCGGGCCGGATGTCGGCCTTGAGCACCAGCCCGACCCGCGGGGAGACGGCGGCGACCGCGTCGACGCACTGCTTGATGACACCCATGACCTCGTCCCACTCACCTTCCAGGTTGGTGAACATGGCGTTGGTCTCGTTGGGCAGTCCGGACTCGCGGACGATGCGGATCGCCTCCGCGACAGACGCGGCCACCGAACCATCGGGGTCGTCGGTGGTCGTGGGGGCGATCGAGAAGGCGACGAGCATGTCGAAACACTATCCAAACGTTTCGGCGGCCCGCATATAGTGGCGCCGCCGGGGGCCGAAGGTGCACCGCCGGCGGGAAGGAAGGCGATGAGTGAGGGACTCGACCGGCTCGCTGCCACCCTGGGCGTGCCGGCCACGCGGCTCGCGCCGCTGGAGGCGTACGACGACCAGCAGCTGGGCCGGTTCAACGATCTGGTCCAGGGCGCGATGACCGCGGAGGACAAGGCGTTCGACGCCTCCCTCGACGAGGCGCTCAAGCTGGTGCCGAAGATGCTGCGCGGAGTCGTCCAGAAGATGCTCGGAGGTAGCCGATGACCGCCCTGACCAGCGCTCTGGAGATCACCAAGCTCGCCCACGAGATGCACGTGGACGAGGCCGAGCTCGCCTTCCTCGCGACCACCTCCCCCGATGACCTCCGCGACCTGCGCGGGATCGTCTCGCACGCGATGTTCAGCCGTCACGAGTCCCGGGTGAAGGGGCTGGCCGCGGTCAGCAAGAAGCTCCCCGCAGCCGTCACCGCCAAGATCACCGAGATCGCGATGGGTCCCATGCTCAGCGCCCGGGTCGCAGCGGTCATGGACCCGGCCGACGCCGCGAAGCTCGCAGGCCACCTGAAGCCGGAGTTCCTCGCCGAGCTCTCCGTCCACCTCGACCCGAGCCGGGTCGAGGGCATCATCGCCAAGCTCGACAGCGCCCTCGTCGTCGAGGTCGGCCGCCGCCTGCTCGCGGCGGGACACCTGCTCACCCTGGCCAGGTTCACCGGCGTCGTACGCCCCGAGACGTCGCTCGAGGTCGTCGACGGCGCCTCCGGCGCCGAGATCCTCCAGCTCGCGCTCTTCATCGACGAGCCGTCCGTGGTCGACCCGATCCTCGCCGGGCTCTCCGACGAGACCGTCGCGGAGATCGCTGCCGCCACGGCCGAGCACGGCGAGGCCGCCGATGCCCTTCTCACCGCGCTCCATGAGGACAGCCGCGCCAGGATCGCGTCACTGACCTGAGGCCGAGACGTCACCCGCGTCGGCCGAGTCGGCACACCGCTGCCACCTCGGCCGACGTACGTGACGCTTCGGCCGACTTGGCTGACGGCTCGGCAGGATGGAGAACGGCCCGCCACCCACTCGGGGTGACGGGCCGTTCGTCAGGTCAGGCTCAGGCGTTGACCAGGCTGCGCAGGACGTACTGCAGGATGCCGCCGTTGCGGTAGTAGTTGGCCTCACCGGGGGTGTCGATGCGGACGACCGCGTCGAACTCGACGCCCGTGTCGGTGGTGACCTTGACCGTCTTCGGGGTGACACCCTCGTTGAGCGCGGTGATGCCGGAGATCGAGAAGGTCTCCTCGCCGGTCAGGCCGAGGCTGTCGGCGTTCTGGCCCGCGGGGAACTGCAGCGGGATGACGCCCATGCCGATGAGGTTGGAGCGGTGGATGCGCTCGAACGACTCGGTGATGACCGCCTTGACGCCCAGCAGCGAGGTGCCCTTGGCGGCCCAGTCGCGAGACGAGCCCGAGCCGTACTCCTTGCCACCGAGGACGACCAGCGGAGTGCCGGCCGCGGCGTAGTTCTGCGCCGCGTCGTAGATGAAGCTGACCGGAGCGTCGGGCTGGGTGAAGTCGCGGGTGTAACCACCCTCGGTGCCCGGGGCGACCTGGTTCTTGATCCGGATGTTGGCGAAGGTGCCGCGGATCATGATCTCGTGGTTGCCTCGGCGCGAGCCGTAGGAGTTGAAGTCACGCTGCTCGACACCGTGCTCGATGAGGTACTTGCCGGCCGGCGAGTCCTTCTTGATGTTGCCCGCGGGGCTGATGTGGTCGGTGGTGACCGAGTCGCCCAGCTTCAGCAGCACGCGCGCGCCCTCGATGTCGGTGACCGGCGCCGGGGTCTTGGCCATGCCCTCGAAGTAGGGAGCCTTGCGGACGTAGGTCGACTCCTCGTCCCAGGTGAAGGTGTCACCGGTCGGGGTCGGCAGGTTCTGCCAGCGCTCGTCGCCCGCGAAGACGTCGGAGTAGTCCTTGGTGAACATGTCCGAGGAGATCGCGGTGGCGATGGTCTCCTCGACCTCGGCCGGGGTCGGCCAGATGTCCTTGAGGAAGACGTCGTTGCCGTCCTGGTCCTGGCCCAGCGGGTCCTCGAACAGGTTCAGGTTCATGTTGCCGGCCAGGGCGTAGGCGATGACCAGCGGCGGCGACGCGAGGTAGTTCATCTTCACGTCGGGGTTGATGCGACCCTCGAAGTTGCGGTTGCCGGAGAGGACCGAGACGACGGCGAGGTCGTGCTCGTTCACCGCGGCGGAGACCTCGGGGATGATCGGGCCCGAGTTGCCGATGCAGGTCACGCAGCCGTAGCCGACCAGGTTGAAGCCGACCTTCTCCAGGTAGGGCGTGAGGCCCGACTTGTCGTAGTAGTCGGTGACGACCTTCGAGCCCGGCGCGAGGGTGGTCTTGACCCACGGCTTGCGGGTCAGGCCCTTCTCGACGGCCTTCTTGGCCAGCAGCGCCGCGCCGATCATGACCGACGGGTTGGAGGTGTTGGTGCAGGAGGTGATCGAGGCGATCGTGACCGCGCCGTTCTCCAGCTCGAACTGCTGACCGTCGGCCAGGGTGACCGGGATCTTCGCGTCGGTCGCCTTGGAGGTGTACGTCGGCAGGTGACCCTCGAAGGAGGTCTTGGCGTCGGTGAGCGAGACGCGGTCCTGGGGGCGCTTCGGGCCGGCGATCGAGGGGACGACCGTGGAGAGGTCGAGCTCGAGCTTCTCCGAGAAGCGCGGCTCGGCGGCCGGGTCGTGCCAGAGGCCCTGCTCCTTGGCGTACTTCTCCACCAGCGTCAGCTGCTCCTCGGAGCGGCCGGTGAGCTTGAGGTAGTTGATGGTCTCCTCGTCGACCGGGAAGATCGCGATGGTGGAGCCGAACTCCGGGCTCATGTTGCCGATGGTGGCGCGGTTGGCCAGCGGGAGCGCGGTGACGCCGTCGCCGTAGAACTCGACGAACTTGCCGACCACACCGTGCTTGCGCAGCATCTCGGTGATGGTGAGCACCAGGTCGGTCGCGGTCGAGCCCTCGGGCAGGTCGCCGTTGAGCTTGAAGCCGACCACGCGCGGGATCAGCATGGAGACCGGCTGGCCGAGCAGCGCGGCCTCGGCCTCGATGCCGCCGACGCCGAAGCCGAGGACGCCCAGGCCGTTGACCATGGTGGTGTGGGAGTCGGTGCCGACACAGGTGTCGGGGTAGGCCTGCAGCTCGCCGTCGACCTCACGGGTGAAGACGGTGCGGGCAAGGTGCTCGATGTTGACCTGGTGGACAATGCCGGTGCCCGGCGGGACGACCTTGAAGTCCTCGAACGCGGTCTGGCCCCAGCGCAGGAACTGGTAGCGCTCGCGGTTGCGCTCGTACTCGATCTCGACGTTGCGCTCGAAGGCCTCCGGGGTGCCGAAGACCTCGGCGATCACGGAGTGGTCGATGACCATCTCGGCCGGCGAGAGCGGGTTGATCTTGGTCGGGTCGCCACCGAGCTCGGCCGCGGCCTCGCGCAGGGTGGCCAGGTCGACGATGCAGGGCACGCCGGTGAAGTCCTGCATGATCACGCGCGCCGGCGTGTACTGGATCTCCTTGTCGGGCTCGGCGGTCTCGTCCCAGCCCGCCAGCGCCTTGATGTCCTCGGCGGTGATGTTCGCGCCGTCCTCGGTGCGCAGGAGGTTCTCCAGCAGCACCTTCAGCGAGAAGGGCAGCGACGCGACGTCGAGGCCCTCACCCTTGACCGCATCCAGGCGGAAGATCTCGTAGGACTTACCGTCCACGTCCAGGGTGCTCTTGGCACCGAAGCTGTCCTTGCTGGCCAACGCGTTCATCTCCTTGCTCGCGTCTACAGACGTACGAATTCAAGTCTTTGAGGCCCATCCTGCCCCGGCCACCCGGGCCGGGAAAACAAAGGCTCACCTAACCTTTTACGACGGGCGTGCCGTCGATCTCTTGATATCAAGATACATGATGTCGAACGACATTTCGAATCACCGCGGCGCGCCGTGTTGTGACCACCGCCGCTGACAGCGATCCTCGGATGCTCCATGATTGGCCCGACCCCGATGAACTGAGGAGAGCCTTGAGCACCCTGATCGCCGTCGTGGCGCTGGTGATCGCCGTGGCCGCCGCCGCTGTCGCGTGGCGCCTGCGGCGCGCCAACAAGGCGCTGCGTGCCGAGACCATCGGTCTGCTGTGGCGGCTGGAGCAGGCCGACATCTCGGCCCCGCGCACCGCCTACGCCGAGCTTCCGCCCGAGGACCGGCTGCTGAGCATCCGCATCCTCAACCCGCTCGAGCTGGCCTCCGCCCAGACCAAGGCGGCGACGATGCTGCACAAGGTGCGTCCGGCGCTGCTCTCGAAGATGGTCTACGACCAGGCCGCCGAGTCGCTGCGCGAGCGGCTCGCCGACGAGGGCGTCGTGGCGGAGGTCAAGGTCCATGCTGGTCGCTAGCCTCGCCCTGCTCGGCGTGCTCGGCGCCGGGGTCGTCGTCGCTCTCGCCTTCCTGGAGCAGCGGCGTCTGGAGCAGGCTCTGGAGGACGTACGTCTCGCGGACCTGAAGGCACGCACCTCGCTCGCCGAGGCCGAGCGTGCCGCCGACTGGCTCAGCCCCATCACCGACCCGATCACCGCACCGTTCGCGGAGGCGACCCGGTCGGTGGCCGGTGCGCTGGCTCGGGTGGTGCCCTACTCCGGTCGCCGTACGCCGCGGGTGCTCAACGCCATGCCGGCCACCACCACCGGCGAGCTGCTCGGCACGCTCGGCCCGCACCTGGACGAGGCCGTCCTGGACCGCCGGCAGCTGATCACCGATCTCTCCGAGGACCCGACGATGGCGATGCAGATCGTCACCGACGACGCCAGTCGCTAGTCCAGCGTCTTCAGCCGTTCACGGAGGCGGGCCCGCTCGTCGTCGGTGAGCGGCACCGCGAGCTCCTCGAGATAGGCCATCACCTCGTCGAGCCCGATCTCGCGGTGCTCGGTCTCCTCGCCCTGGCGGCGGATGGTGACGGTGTTGTGGGTGAGGCTGAGGTGTCGGTCCTCGAGGAGCTTGGTGGCGATCATCCGGTGACGGAAGTGCACCGTCGGGTGGGTGCTGGTGTAGTGGTGGCCGAGCGCGACGTCGCTGGGCACGACCAGCGCCTCGTCGTGGGTGTGCATGAGCTCCCAGCCGTCGTTCTTGGCGCGCTCCAGGGCCCAGCCGTGCTCGCCCCACCGCACCCGGTGCCTGATGCCCCGGACCTCGTCCACCGCGCCGTCGACCATCGGGATCGGGCGCCAGACGCTCAGCCCGAACCCGGGATCGGCCAGCAGCCGCTCGCCGTCGAGATCGACGACGACCACCAGATGCGTACGCCCCGCCGCGGTCGGGTCCGCGCCCACCCGCGCCAGCCGCCGCTCGACGGCGAAGCCCAGCCGGTCCAGCACCGCCGCGAACAGCGTGCCGTGCTCGAAGCAGTAGCCGCCTCTCCCCCGGCCCACGAACTTCCCCTGCACGTCGGGCAGGTCGACCCCGGGATGCTGGTCGAGCAGCACGTCGATGTTGTCGAAGGTGAAGGTGCGCAGGTGCGCGTCGTAGATCTCCTCCAGCGCCTCCCGCGACGGCCCGGGTGGCTCGGGCACCCCGATCCGTTCCAGGTACGCCGTCAGGTCGAGCCGGTCGGTCCCCCACAGGTCATCGCTCACGAGAGCATCTCAACGCCGATGAGCGAGACGCGCAACCGATATCAGCTGAGCTGTCGGGTTCGACCGGATTCACGGTCCCGGCTCGTCGTCGACCGCTCGGTGCGGGGCCAGGTCCAGGCGTACCGCACGATGACGGCGAGAAGGAACAGCTCCAGCACGATGCCGAGGCCGTAGAAGTAGAGCCAGGACGCGCCCACGATGTTGAACACCGTCACGGGGACGTAGAGCGAGGCCACGACGAGGTTGGTGATGCGGTTCGCCCGGGCGGGCAGCGTCATCGACAGCACGACCATGAGGATCGGGATGGAGACGAGGGTCAGCGCCGCGGTCGAGAAGGTCTGGGAGAGGTCGAACTCGAAGACCCTGCCGTCGAGGATGTCTTCGACGACACCGGGCGTGAAGAAGTTGAGGATGTCCACATAGGCGTAGAGGAACACGAAGCTCGTCCATGTTGCGGCGAGCTTGGCTCTCACCGGCATCGGCTGGTCATCCAGTGTCGCGGTGGTGGATTGACGTGTTCTCATCAGGGCTCCTTGTCGTGGCGAGGATCGGTACGTCCACGATCGCCGAGCCCGGCCGCGGGCGCCTCGGCCCGGAGGCCGGAGTTCACCCGGCCGATGGGATGATCTCGCTCTCGTTCTTTCGGCGGGTACGCCGAGGCGCGCTGATCCCCAGGGCTGGAGCCGTGGTCACCTTCCGACGCTCCAGCCGCAACCGTGTCGAGGTCCCGATGTGGGCCTACGACACCAGCCGTGTGCGAGCCGACCAGCGGGAACGCCAGGCAGCGCCTCGAACGGTTGGATGCCCAGCCTCGATGGTCACCCTCCGTGCCGCTCCAGAAGTGCGACCGCCTCGACGTGATGGGTCATCGGGAACAGGTCGAAGGCTCGCAGCGTACGCAGCCGGTAGCCGTGCTCGGCGAAGATCGCGACGTCACGTGCCAGCGCGGCGGGGTCGCAGGCGACGTACGCGACCTTCCGCGGCGAACGCGCGACGACGGCCTCGACGACCTTCCGGCGGGCACCTTCGCGGGGAGGGTCGAGGACGACGAGGTCGAAGGGGCCGTCCTCGAGACGACCGAGGACGGTCGCGACGTCGCCGGCGCTCACCTCGGCGGTGGGGACGTTGCCGACCGAGAGCGCGGAGGCGGTCGGGTCGCCCTCGACGGCGACGACGCGGCCGGTGGGACCGACCCGGTCGGCGAGGAAGGCGGAGAAGAGGCCGACGCCGGCGTAGAGGTCCAGGACGGTGTCGCCCGGGGCCGGTGAGAGGGCGGAGAGCACTGCGGAGACCAATGCTGCGGGCGCGCCCGGGTGAACCTGCCAGAAGCCGTCGGCGGAGACCTCGAAGGAGTGCTCGACTCCCCCGACCTCCACCGTCTCGACGACCGTCCCCGCGCTGGGCTCGCGGGCGTCGGCGGTGGCGATCAGGCAGTCGTCGACGGGGATGACGTCGTGGGAGCGGTACTTCCGCATGCCTCGGCCGCCGCCCGGGGCGGTGGTGTAGCGCTGACGAGTCCGCCAGCGCAGCCCGTCCTCGTCGCCGGCTACAGCTTCGACGACCAGATCGGCGACCAGCGGGTCCTCGGTGGACAGGCCACCGAGGCGGACCAGCTGCTCGCGCACCACCGTCGCCTTCAGCGCGCGCTGAGCGGACAGCGAGACGTGCTGGAAGTCGCAGCCGCCGCAGAGGCCGGGACCGGCGTACGGACACGGCGGAACGACCCGTTCCGGTGCGGCCGAGACCACCGAGACCGCGTCCCCGCGCCAGAACCGGTCTCCGGCCGTGCCCTCGGTGATCTCGATGACCACCTGCTCACCGGGGAGGGCGTGACGTACGAAGACGACGCGGGAAGCACCGTCCTCGAGCGGGACGCGCGCGACGAAGTGGCCGCCGTGGGCGACCGGGCCGACCTCGACCTCGAAGCGACGACCGACGTACGACTCGCCTTTGGACGCCTTCGGGCGGGCGCGACGCCCGCGCGGCGGCGCCGGCCGCCGCCGACCGCTCATCGGCGTCCGCTTCCGCGGCGCAGACCGGGCGCGAGCCAGTATTCCTCGCGCAGCTCCTCGGCGCGCTCCTTGCCGGAGGCGAGCTGGTAGGGCACGGAGATGACCATGACGCCCGGGGTGAACAGCAGCCGGCCCTTGAGCCGCAGCGCCGTCTGGTTGTGGAGCAGCTGCTCCCACCAGCGGCCGACGACGTACTCGGGGATGTAGACGGCCACGACGCCACGCGGGTTGGCGTCGCGGATCGCCGAGGCGTACTCGACGACGGGGCGGATCAGCTCGCGGTAGGGCGAGTGGAGCACCTTCAGCGGCATCGGCAGGTTGCGCTCGTCCCACTGCTTCAGCAGCTCGGCGGTGTCGGAGTCGGAGGTCGAGACCGTGACGGCCTCGAGGGCGTTGGGCCGGGTCGCCTGGGCGAAGGCCAAGGCTCGCAGCGTCGGCTTGTGGAGCTTGGAGACCAGCACGATCGCGTGGACCCGGGTCGGCATGACCTTGTCCTGCTCGTCCGCGGCCAGCTCGCGAGCGACGTTGTCGTAGTGGCGCCTGATTCCCAGCATGACCACGTAGAAGAAGCCCATCGCCAGGATCGTGATCCAGGCACCGGCGAGGAACTTGGTGATCAGCACGATCACCAGCACGACCGAGGTCATCCCGAGGCCGAAGGTGTTGATCGCCCGCGAACGCTGCATCCGGCGCCGCTCGCTCGGGTCGCGCTCGGTGGCCAGGTGGCGGGTCCAGTGGCGGATCATGCCCAGCTGGCTCAGGTTGAAGGAGACGAAGACGCCGACGATGTAGAGCTGGATCAGCTTGGTGGTCTGCGCGTCGAAGATGACGATCAGGGCGATCGCCAGCACCGCCAGGAACACGATGCCGTTGCTGTAGGCGAGCCGGTCGCCGCGCGCGCCCAGGGACCGGGGCGCGAAGCCGTCCTTGGCCAGGATCGAGCCGAGCACCGGGAAGCCGTTGAAGGCGGTGTTGGCAGCCAGGACCAGGATGATGCCCGTGACCGTGATGACGAAGTAGAAGCCCGGCGGGAAGTCGGTGAACACCCCGGCCGCGATCTGGGAGATCACCGGGTGCTGCTCGTAGCCGGCCGGCACGGCGTCGCCGGCGGCGGTGCGGAGGTTGTCGAGAGCGTGCGGGTCGACGTAGCGGATGCTCATCTGGTTGGCGAGCACGATGATGCTCATCATCATCGTGATCGCGATCAGGCCGAGCAGCAGCAGCGTGGTGGCGGCGTTCTTGCTCTTCGGCCGCTGGAAGGCGGGTACGCCGTTGGAGATCGCCTCGACGCCGGTCAGCGCCGCACATCCGGAGGAGAACGCGCGGGCGAGCAGGAAGATCAGCGCCACCTGGTTGAGCGTGCCCTCCCAGCCCTCCTCGGGACGGATCTGGAGCGAGGCGCTCTCCGCCTCGGGCAGGTTGCCGTTCACCAGCAGCAACAGGCCGTAGAGGCCCATCCCGAGGATGGCAAACATGAACAGGTAGGTCGGGACCGCGAAGAACGTCCCGGACTCGCGTACGCCACGCAGGTTCATCGCGGTGAGCAGCACGATCGCGATCGAGGCGACCAGCACCTCGTGGCCGATCAGGCTGGGGATCGCGCTGGCGGCGTACTGCGCGGCGTTGGAGATCGACACCGCCACCGTCAGCACGTAGTCGACCAGCAGGGCACTGGCCACGGTGACGCCCGCCTTGCGCCCCAGGTTGACCGTCGCGACCTCGTAGTCGCCACCGCCGCTCGGGTAGGCGTGCACGGTCTGCCGGTAGGAGGTGACCACGGTCAGCATCACCAGGGCGACGACCAGGCCGATCTTCCAGGACCAGGCGTAGGCGGAGGCGCCTGCCACGGCCAGCATGATAAAGATCTCGTCGGGCGCGTAGGCCACCGAGGAGAGGGCGTCGCTGGCGAAAACGGGTAGCGCGATGCGCTTCGGCAGCAGCGTCTCGCCCAGCTGAGAGCTACGGAGCTTGCGACCGATCAGGATCCGCTTGGAGACATCACCAACACCCACAACCGCAGACGCTACGGCACATCGCCGCTTCCTCGCGCTTCCGGATCGCGACGCGCTTCCGAACACGCCAACTTCGAGGGCGTAGGCGACGCGCGGCCCGGGCGAGTGCAATCATGACACGGTGCACGTAGTGATCATGGGCTGTGGCCGCGTCGGCTCGACCCTGGCCAGGAGCCTCGAGGACCGCAACCACACGGTCTCGGTCATCGACCAGAACTCCGATGCGTTCCGTCGGCTGGGACCGGGCTTCAACGGCGACAAGGTCGCCGGGATGGGCTTCGACCGCGAGGTGCTGCTCAAGGCCGGCATCAAGCGCGCCGAGGCGTTCGCGGCGGTCTCCAGCGGCGACAACTCCAACATCATCTCCGCCCGGGTCGCGCGCGAGGAGTTCGGCATCCAGCAGGTCGTGGCCCGCATCTACGACCCCGGCCGCGCCGAGGTCTACCAGCGCCTCGGGATCAGCACGGTCGCGACGGTGAAGTGGACCGCCGACCAGGTGCTCCGCCGGCTGCTGCCGGCCGGCGCCGAGCCCGACTTCCGCGACATGTCGGGCAACATCCGCATCGACCAGGTCATCATGCCCGAGCCCTGGGTCGGCGAGCGGACCATCAAGTTCCAGCGCCAGTCCGGCAGCCGCATCGCCTGGATCGACCGGCTCGGCGAGGGCATCATCCCCGTCCGCGAGAGCGTCATCCAGGAGGGCGACGTGCTCCACATCGTCATGCGCGAGGAGAACACCGCGCAGGCGTACAAGACCATCAAGAACGGCCCCGAGGAAGACTGACGATGAGAGTTGCTATCGCCGGGGCCGGGGCCGTCGGCCGGTCCATCGCCAGTGAGCTGATCACCAACGGCCACGAGGTGCTCCTCATCGACAAGAACCCGGGCTCGATCAAGCCCGAGCGGGTGGCCGACGCGGAGTGGCTGCTCGCCGACGCGTGCGAGCTCTCCTCGCTCGAGGAGGCCAGGCTCGACAACTGCGACGTGGTGATCGCCGCGACCGGTGACGACAAGGCCAACCTGGTCTGCTCGCTGCTGGCCAAGACCGAGTTCGGTGTGCCGCGCACCGTGGGTCGGGTCAACCACCCCAACAACGAGTGGCTCTTCACCGAGGCCTGGGGCGTCGACGTCAACGTCTCCACCCCGCGGATCATGTCCGCACTGGTCGAGGAGGCCGTCACCGTCGGCGACCTGGTGCGGCTGTTCACCTTCCGGCAGGGCCAGGCCAACCTGGTCGAGATCACCCTGCCCGCCGACTCCCCCTACGTCGGCAAGCCGACCGGTCTGGTGCCGTTCCCGGAGAACTGCGCACTCGTCACGCTGCTGCGTGACGGCCAGGTCTACGTCCCCACTCCGGAGCAGCCTCTCGAGCAGGGCGACGAGCTCCTCTTCGTCGTGCCCACCGAGAAGGAGGACGAGCTCGAGCGTCTGCTCGCCCCCACCGGCCACGGCGGCTGACGCCGAAGAGCTCGTACGCAGCAACCCCTCGATCTCGGCAGGACAACAGTTGGCTCGCTCCCCCCTCCTCCAGACGCTTCGTCCTGTCCGGGGAAGGCTGCTCGCCAGCCTGATGCTGATGGTCGTCTCGACCGTCGCCGGACTGGTGCCGCTGGTCGGGATCGTCGAGCTCGCCCGGATCCTGCTGCCCGCGGCGTCCGACACCGCTGTCGACGCCGACCGCGCGTGGGTCGTGGTCTGGGTGAGCGTGGCGGCGCTTCTGGTGCGCCTGGCGACGGTGCTCGGCTCGTCGTGGCTCTCCCACGTCGCCGACCTCGACCTCTCCATCCACCTGCGCCGGCTGCTGGTCGCCAGGCTCGGCCGGGTGCCGCTGGCGTGGTTCACCGAACGCAACTCCGGCACGGTGAAGAAGGCGGTGCAGGACGACGTCGCCGCGCTCCACCATCTGGTCGCCCACTCGGTCATGGAGCTCACCGCGGCGATCACGCTGCCTGCCGTTGTCGCCTGCTACCTCTTCATCGTCTCCCCGCCGCTCGCCCTGGTCACCCTGGTCCCGCTCGCGCTCGGGCTGGTCGGGTTCCGGATCTCGATGCGGGGCGCCGCCGCGCTCTACCGTGACTACGACGCCGGGCTGGCCGAGCTCGCCGCGGCCACGGTCGAGAACACCGGCGGGATCGCGGAGATCAAGACCTTCGGCGCCACCGGGCAGGCTCACCGGCGCCTGGCCGAGGTCGCCACCCGGTTCGGAGGGTTCAACCGCGCCTGGATGCGACACTCCGCCCTCGGGATGCTGCTGATGGAGCTCGCGCTGACGCCGGCGCTGACCCTCGTGCTCGTCCTCGGCGCCGGTGTCTGGATGCTCCGGGCCTCGTGGATCACGGGTCCCGACCTGGTTCCCTTCCTCGTCCTCGGTCTGGCCATGACCGCGCCGGTCACCGTCGCCGGCTACGCCGCCCGCGAGCTGCGCGAGGCCACCGAGGCGGCCCGGCGCATCCAGCGCCTGCTGGCCGAGCCCGAGCTTCCCGAGCCGGCCGCCCCATGCCCTGCCCCGGACTCCTCCCGGGTCGAGCTGCACGGTGTCTCCTTCGCCTACTCGCCCGACGCACCGCCGGTGCTCCACGACATCGACCTGGTCCTCGAACCGGGCACCGTGACGGCGCTCGTGGGCCACTCCGGCTCCGGCAAGTCGACGCTGGCCAAGCTGCTGCCCCGCTTCGCCGACCCCACCTCCGGCCGGATCACGATCGCGGGAGTGGACCTGCGCGAGTTGACGAGCGCACAGCTCTACGAGCAGGTCTCCTTCGTCTTCCAGGACACCGGGCTGCTGCGCACCTCGATCCGGGACAACATCCGGCTCGCTCATCCCGAGGCACCGGACCAGGACGTACGCCGCGCTGCCGAGGCCGCGCAGATCGCGGGCCGCATCGACGAGCTCCCCCGAGGCTACGACTCGGTGGTCGGTGAGGACGGCCAGCTCTCCGGCGGCGAGCGGCAGCGGGTCGCGATCGCCCGCGCCCTCCTCTCCGACACCCCGATCCTGGTGCTCGACGAGGCCACCGCGGCAGCCGATCCCGAGTCGGAGGCGCTCGTCCAGCGGGCGCTGTCGCGCCTGGTCGCCGGACGTACGCTGCTGGTGATCGCGCACCGGCTCTCGACGGTCACCGCGGCCGACCAGATCGTGGTCCTCGACGAGGGCCGGGTCGCCGAGCGCGGCACCCACGAGGAGCTCCTCGCCCGGGGCGGGCGCTACGCCCGGCTCTGGGCAGCCGACCAGCGCGCCCACCCGGTCGGCGGCTGGGCCGAGGAGGAGTCGGCATGATCACCATCGTCCGGCTGCTCGCCGACCTGCTCGATCACGCGCATCGGCGCCAGCTCGCCCGCGTCGTGGCGATGTTCGTCACCACCGGCGTACTCCAGGGCCTGGCCTTCGCCTGTGTCGTGCCGGTCCTGGACGCCGCGCTGCGCCAGGACTGGGACGCCGCGTCCACCTGGCTGGGCGTGCTCGCCGGCCTCTTCGTGGCCCACCACGTCGCGCTGACGGTGGGCAACCTGGACGGCTACGACCTCGCCTGCGACCTGCTCGACATCACCCTGGCCCGGCTCGGCGACCACACCGTACGGCTGCCGCTGGGCTGGTACGACCAGGACCGCACCGGGCAGCTCTCCCGGATGGCCTCCAAGGGTGCCACCGACATCGCCTCGGTGCCGGGGCACCTGCTGCGGCCGCTGATCGCCGCCGTGATCAGCCCGGTCACCGTGGTCGTCGCGATGGCGTTCCTGGAGTGGCGCCTGGCGCTCGCGCTCCTCGTCGGGGTCGTCGCCGTGCTGGCCACCACCCGGCTCCTGGCGACGATCGTCGGCCGCGGCGAGGGTGCCTACGACGCCGCGATGGCGGAGGGCTCGGCGCGCGTGGTCGAGTTCGCGCTCAACCAGCCGGCCCTGCGGGTCTTCGGCCGCACCGTGCACGGCAACGAGCTGGTGGAGGCCGCGCTGCGGGAGCAGAAGCGGGCGTCGCGACGGCTGCTGGTGACCGGGTTCGGCGGCCTGGGGATCCAGCTGCTCTCCATCCAGGCGCTGCTCACCCTGGTGACCGCGCTGGCCGTCCACCTCAGTCTCGGCGGGTCGCTCGCGCCGGCCACGGCGATCGGGCTCCTCGTCCTCACCGTGCGGTTCGTGGAGTCGCTCATCGACTACGGCGAGCTCTCCAGCGCGCTGCGGATCGCCGAGGGCTCGTTGCGACGTGTCCTCGACGTGCTCGCGCTCGAGCCGCTCCCCGAGCCGTCCACGCCGGCCGAGCCGGCCGACAGCGGCATCGAGCTGCGCGACGTGGCCTTCTCCTATGGCGCCGGCTCGTATGAACACAGCACCCGGGTCCTCGACCAGGTCTCCCTCACCGCGCCGCCACGCTCGCTGACCGCCGTGGTCGGGCCCTCGGGCTCCGGGAAGAGCACCCTGCTGCGCCTGGTCGCCCGGTTCCACGACGTCACGTCGGGCTCGGTGATGCTCGGTGGGGTCGACGTACGCGATCTGGGCACCGAGGCGCTGATGCGGCGCGTCTCGATCGTCTTCCAGGACGTCTACCTCTTCGAGGGCACCCTGCGGGACAACGTGATGATGTCGCGCCCCGACGCCACCGACGAGGAGCTGCGGGAGGCCGCGCGGCTGGCCCCGGTCGACGACATCGTCGACCGTCTTCCCCACGGCTGGCAGACCCGGATCGGCGAGGCCGGCTCCACGCTCTCGGGCGGTGAGAAGCAGCGGGTCTCGATCGCCCGCGCGCTGCTGAAGGACGCTCCCGTCGTCCTCCTCGACGAGGCGACCGCCGCCCTCGACGCCGAGAACGAGGCCGCGGTCCAGGAGGCGCTCACCGCGCTCTCCGCCGACCGTACGGTCATCGTCATCGCCCACCGTCTCCAGACCGTCGTCGCCGCCGACCAGATCGTCGTCCTCGACGGCGGCCGGATCGTGGAGCGCGGCTCCCACGCCGAGCTCCTGGCTCACGGCGGGCGGTACCTGGACTTCTGGCGCGAACGTACGCAGGCCGAGGGCTGGCGGCTTCTCGCCGGCGAGTAGGGCTGGACAGCTGACCACTCGGGCCGTCCCTGGGAACGACCCGGGTGGTCGAGATGAGCTCGCGCGAGGCCCCAGAAGGCGCTCCGAACCCCCGCAGAGCCCGTAACCACGCGGAACACGCGGCGCGTGAAGGTTGAAGATCCGTAGGACTGGCCTACGCTGGCGACGAGCCGCATCTCGTCAACCTTTGCGGCTCTGATCAACGATTAAAGGAGATCGCATGAACCGCACCGACCTGGTGAGCGAAATCGCCAAGCAGGCCGAGATCACCCAGACGCAGGCTTCCGCCGCCCTGGGTGCCGCCATCGAGGCGATCAGCGCGGCCGTTGCCAACGGCGACAAGGTCACGCTGCCCGGCTTCGGTACGTTCGAGTCGCGCGAGCGCTCGGCTCGCACCGGCCGCAACCCGCAGACCGGCGCCGAGATCAAGATCCCGGCCTCGAAGGGCCCGGCGTTCAAGGCCGGCTCCGCTTTCAAGGAGCGGGTCGCCAAGGGCTGAGTCCCTGGACACCTAAGAAAGGCCGGGTCCTCATGACCCGGCCTTTCCCTTATTTGACGACTGCTCTCGGAGGATCGTCCTCAGCGGAGAGCTCTCAGAGCGCGACCTCCCGGTCCGCGACGGCAGCCGACAGGTCGGTGTCGTGGGTGACCAGCAGCAGCGCGGCCCCGCTCTCGTCGATCGCACTCATCAGCGCGTCGACGGTCTGCTCCTGGGTGACCAGGTCGAGCCGCGAGGTGGCCTCGTCGGCGAAGACGAGCGCAGGACGCGTCAGCATCGCCCGCACCACCGCGATCCGCTGCAGCTCACCGCCGGAGACCTGCCCCGGTCGGCGGCGCAGGATCTCGTACGGCAGACCGAGCCGCTCTAGCGACGCACGCACCTCCGCCTCGCCGACACCATGGCGCCGCATCACGTCGCCGAGCGCCTTCTCCAGGCTCACCTGCTGCGGGAAGGAGAGCGCCGGGTCCTGATAGAGCTTCTGCAGCCTTCCCCGGCCCACCCCTTCTCCGTACGTCACCGACCCCGCGTCGAGCCGGGTCAGCCCGAGCAGCGCGTTGCCGAGCGTCGTCTTGCCCGCACCGCTGGACCCGGTGATCGCGACCCGCTCACCGGCCCTGATCTCGAGGTCGAGGCCGTCGAAGACCGGCCCGTGGGCGTACGCCTTCGCGAGCCCCGAGGCGCCGACCAGGAGCTCGCTCCCGCCGGGCGCCCGCGAACGCATCCAGGGGTGGTCCCAGCGCGAGGGCTCGGCGGCCAGCAGGCGCCGGGTGTAGTCGCCGGTGGGCGCGACCAGCACCTCCTCGGCCGGCCCGGACTCGACCACGGCCGACTCGCGCATCACCATCACCTCTCCCCCGAGCCGGCGGGCCAGGCGCAGGTCGTGGGTGATGGTGAGCAGCAGGCCGCCCTCGTCGAGGTGGACGAGCAGCAGGTCGGCGAGCCGGTCGACCGACGCCCGGTCGAGGCCCTTGGACGGCTCGTCGAGGATCAGCAGCCTGGCCCCGCCGATGGTCGCCGCGGCGTACGCCGCCCGCTGGGCCATGCCGCCCGAGAGGGTGTGCGGGTAGGCACCGCCCGATCCGGCCAGCCCGACCTGGCCCAGCCGGTGATCGGCGGCCTGCGATGCGGAGACGCTGCGGGGCGACCAGCCCGGCGCGCCCTCGGCGACCTGGGCGCGTATCCGCATGGTCGGGTCGAGCGCGAGCGCGGGCTCCTGCGGAAGGAGGGCGACCTCGCGGCCCCACAGCTTCCGCCGGCCACCGCGGTCGGCGAGGTCGAAGGACTCGTCCCCGATCGTCAGCGACCCGATCGCAGCCAGCTCGGGCGGCAGCGTACCCATGAGCGCGTGGGCGAGCACCGACTTGCCCGAGCCGCTCTCGCCGACGATCGAGAGCGCACGCCCGGCCTCGATCCGCACCTCGGGTACGTCGGCGAGGACCAGCGATCCGGTGCGTACGACCACTCCGGTGGCTTTCAGGTTCATCGCCCCTCCTCCGGGGATCGCAGGCCGAGCAGGCAGACGGTGAGCAGGAACAGGACCCCGACCGGGGCCAGCGGCATCCACGGCGCCGCGTCGTAGAACGGGAACGACTCGGTGATCATCAGGCCCAGCTCCGCACGCGGCGGCTGGAGGCCGACCTTGACGAAGCCGAGCGTCGACATCGCCAGGATCGAGGTGACCATGCCGAGCGAGGTCAGCGTCACGAGCAGCGGACGCAGGGCCGGCCACAGATGGCGACGGACGACGTGGGTCCAGCCGAGCTGCAGCAACCCCGCCGCCTCCACCGCGGGTGAGCCGAGCACCAGGGCGCTGCGTGCCCGTACCACCCGGAAGAACTCCACCCACTGCACCAGCGCGAGCCCCACGTAGAGCGCCACCATGCTCCCGGGCGCGGCGAGCGCCGAGACCAACAGCACCACGAGCAGCGCCGGTACCGCCACGAAGGCCTCCGAGACCGAGCGCAGCAGCGCGTCGACCCAGCCACCGAACCAGGCCGAGGCGACCCCGGCGACGCAGCCGAGCACCAGCGCGGTGGCCACGCACACCAGTGCGAGCAGCAGCGAGACCCGGGTGGCGTGCGCCACCCGGGAGGCGACGCTTCGCCCGTAGTCGTCGGTCCCGAGCGGGTCCGACAGCGACGGCGGCTGCAGGTAGCGAGCCAGGTCCTGGCTCGCGGGGTCGGGCAGCACCAGCGGCCCGACCAGTGCGAACACGGCGATCAGGACCAGCCCGCCGACAGCGGCGATCCGGCTCCACGACCGCTGCGGCCGCTTCCCCAGCGTCTGTTCCAGCATCAACATGCTCATGCCATCACCGCCCGTCCCCGCGGCCGCGGGTCGAGCCAGGCGACGGCCAGGTCGACCAGCGTGTTGACCAGCACGATCAGCAGCGCCAGCACCAGCGCGGACGCCTGCAGCACCGGGATGTCACGCCAGAAGACGGCGTGGACCAGCGAGTGGCCCAGCCCGTCCCAGGCGAAGAGGCTCTCCACGACGACGACTCCTTCGATCAGCACGACGAACTGCACCCCGAGGTACGGCACCAGCACGACCGCCGCGTTGCGCACCACGTGTCTGACCAGCACCCACCTCTCGGCCAGTCCCTTGGTCTGGGCGAACTCCACGTACGCCGAGCCGCGGACCTCCACCACGGCGTCCCGGGTCACCCGCGCGATGAGCCCGGAGAGTCCGAGCCCCAGCGTCAGCGCGGGCAGCACGATGCTCCCGCCGCCGTGCCCGACCGCCGGGAAGAGTCCCAGCTGCGCGGAGAGCACGATCATCAGCAGCAGCCCCAGCAGGAACGGTGGCACGGCACGTACGCCGGCGACCCACAGCGACGCGAACCGGTCGGCGATCCCGCCCGGCCGTCGGGCCGCCACGACCCCGATCCCGGCACCCAGGACCACCGCGATGACGATCGCGAGCCCGGCGAGCTGCAGCGTGCCCGCCAGGTAGAACCCGACCTCCTCGAGCACCGGCTGGGAGGTGACCAGCGACCGGCCCAGGTCGAGCTGGAGGAGGTCGACCACCCACGCGCCGAGCTGCTGCCACAGCGGCTGGTCGAGCCCCAGCTCGTCGCGCACCTGGGCGGCCGCGGCCGCGTCGACCATGTCGTAGCCGTAGCGCCCCGCCGCGATCCGGTAGGCGATGTCCCCCGGCAGCCGCTGGGTGATCACGAAGCAGAGCGCCGATACGCCGACCGCCACCGTGACGGCCTGCGCCGCCCGCCGGACGAGGACGCCCCCGACGACCCGCGCCCTCACGACGCCAGCTCGACGTCGGTGATCCGCCAGGTGGTCTCGAGGGAGTCCAGGACGAAGCCGTCGACCCGGTCGCTGACCGCGGCGTTCATCCGGTACCACGCGACCGGGACCAGCGGCAGCTGCTCCTGAGCGGCCCGCACGATCGTCTCGCGGTGGGCGGCGCCCTCGGCGCCTTCGGCTCCCGTCGTCAGCGCGGCCACTGCCTCCGCGACGGCGGGGTCGCTCCAGCCCATGGCGCCCCAGTCGGACCCACCCTCGCCGAAGGTGTCGGCGACGGTCGGCAGCGGGTCGGTGACCAACGCGAAGAACTGGGCGACGAGCGCCATCTGAAGGGTGCCGTCGGCGTGCTTGGCCGGGATCTCGCTGGAGTTGGAGACCTCGACGTCCACCTGCACGCCGACCTTGGCGAGCTCGGCCTGGATGGCGGTGGCCAGCGCCGGCAGCTCGGGCCGGTCGGGGTAGGTCAGCAGCTCGAGCCGCAGCGGATCGCCGTTCTTCGTGAGCGTGCCGTCGGCGCCGGCCTTCCAGCCCGCCTCGGCCAGCAGCGCCTTGGCCCCCTCGGCGTCGTAGGCCAGCGGCTCGAGGTCGGCGTCCCAGTCCTTCAGGGTCGGCGGCATCAGCTGGGTCGCGGCGAGCTCCTTCTCCCTCAGCACCGCCTCGGCGATCGCCTCCCGGTCCAGCGCCATGCTGATCGCCTGCCGGACGCGTACGTCCTTCAGCGCCGGGTCACCGGCGTTCATCTTCATGTGGATCGTGCGGGGCTGCAGGGTCGAGATCATGTCCACGCCGTCGGTCTTCTCGACCCGTTCGCGACCTGCCGGTTCGAGCCCAAAGACCACGTCGGCCTGGTCGCTGGTGGCCATCACCGCGCGGCTCTCGGCGCGGCCGACGGCCTGGAAGGAGACCTTCTCGACGTCGGGCTCCTCGCCACGCCAGTCGGCGACACGTACGGTCTCGATGCGGGAGGGCATCTGGATGGTCTCGATCCGGTAGGGCCGGTGCCGATGACGTCCTCGACCTTCCCCTCCTCGTCGTAGGCCGAGGGGGCCAGGATCGCGGTGCTGTAGTGGCTGAGCACCGCGGGCAGGGAGACGTAGGAGTCGGCGAGCTCGATCACCACCGAGCCGCCCTCCGCGCGGATCGCCTCGACACCGACGTCGGCCAGCGGGCTGGCAGCCTCGGCCTCGACCTTCTCGAGAACGGCGACGACGTTCTCGGCGGTCATCGGCTCGCCGTCGTGGAACTCGGCGCCCTCGACCAGGTCGAAGGTCCACGTCCGGTTGTCGTCCTCGGCTGCCCACGCCGTGGCCAGGCCGGGTGCGAGAGCGCCGTCGATGTCGGCGGTCACCAGGGTCTCGGTGACCTGGAGCCGGGTGAAGAAGTAGCCGTCCGCGGACGACTCGAGGCTGTGCAGCTCGAACGGTCCGGCGATGCGCAGCGTGTCGGCCGGGCTCTCGGATCGCGAGCCGCAGGCGGTCGCGGCGAGGACGACGGCCGCGAGGACCGCGACGCCTCGCAGGTGGGGGCGGATGTGCATGTTTGCTGCCTTCCAGTCAGGTGACGTCGAACCCTAAATGAGAATGATTCCCATCTGCAACTTGGCCGGCGGAGACCCCACAGACAGACGTCGGCCCCGCAGCTCACGGAGCTGCGGGGCCGAGGTTCAGAGCGAGCCGGACTCAGCCCTGGCGCGCCTTGAGGCGCGGGTTGCGCTTGTTGATGACGTAGACCCGGCCGCGGCGGCGTACGACCTGGGAGCCGGGCTGGTTCTTCAGCGACCGGATGGAGTTGACGACCTTCATGAGGATCTATCCCTTCGTGCTCGTATAGGGCAGCAGCGCGACCTCGCGGGCGTTCTTGATCGCCTTGGTCACCGCGCGCTGCTGCTGCGGGGTGAGTCCGGTGACTCGGCGCGAGCGGATCTTGCCGCGGTCGGAGATGAACGTACGCAGCAGCTGCACGTCCTTGTAGTCGACGTAGGTCACGTCCGGAGCCAGCAACGGCTTGCGCCGCTTGCGGACGGTGGACGGCGGGCGCTTCGGCATGCGGTGGTTCCTTTCAATGGAGCTTGGCGGGATCGACGTAGCCGCGCTGGACCGCGCGGACCAGGCGGCGGGGCACGTCATAGCTCTGGCCGTCGACGGTCACCGGCACGAGCGCGACCGGGCTCGCCTTCCAGCTCGAGCGGCGGTGGCGGGTGTTGCTGCGCGACATCTTGCGCTTGGGTACGGCCATGGCGGCCTCCTTCGGGGTGGTGGATGCGATTCAGGCGGCGCGGCCGATGGGGCCGAGCCAGTCCTCGAGCCCGTCCCAGGACTCCTCCCAGATCTGGCCGCGCTGGGCGATCTCCTGGTCGGTGAGCAGGGCACGCTCGAAGGCCCGCGGGATCTCGTCGGCCTCGTCGTCGATGCCGATCACGACGATCCGGGTGAGCCGCTCGGCGCGACCCCACTTCTGGGTCGAGCCCACGCTCGCCTGGCCACCGGCCCCGTCCCAGACGCAGATGTCGTCGGGGCGCGTCGGCACCCAGAAGCAGCCGCGCGAGCGGCGCGGGCCACCGCCGAGGAGCTCCAGCTCCTCCTGGAACCGGACCGGGTGGATCGGGCGCTCCGAGCGCAGGTCTAGCCGCCAGGCGCCACCTTCGGGCAGCGGCGGCAGCGCATTGCGGCGCACCTCCGCGACCCAGGCCTCGACCGCGTGGTGGCGATGCACGCCGGCGACCAGGCCGGTGGCGTCCAGGAGCGAGGGGTCGGTCACCACCGGCGTACCCGGCCGGGCGAGCGTCGCGACCAGCGACTCCTCCTCGGGATCGGGGACCTCGGTGATGCTCACGACGTCGGCGTACTCGACGATCGCGCTGGCAACCTCGGCGACGCCGCGCCGGTCGTCCTCGGAGGTCGCCAGCCCACGCTCGTCGAGGAGGTCGGGGCCGAGCAGGTCCTCGGCGACGGTCGTACCCTCGAGCGCCGCGACGACGGCCGCGATCGAGATGTGCGGAGCCATCCGCGGAGCCCACGCGAGCACCCGGCAGACCTGGATCGCCTCGGCGGCGACCGGAAGACAGGCCACGATGCTCCCCCAACGACCCTGGGCCGCCAGGCGCTCGAGCGTCGGCACGATGTCCTCGCGGATCGCACAGGCCACACAGGCGTGGGCGAGGTTGATCTCCTCGTGCTCGATCACGCCGGTCAGGTCACTGACGACGCGGGTGAGGAGCTGGCGCTCGGGGTCGATGACGTGGCGCACCATGACGGCGTCGGGGAGGCCGAACTGGAGCGAGATGGTCGCCGAGAGCATCGCGCTCTCCGCGACCCCGCTCACCAGGATCACCGGTGTCTTCGGACGGGAGAGGTTGCGGGGCGACCGCGGACGGGGCGCGCTCATCGCGCCACCTCCGTAGCGCAAGCGCCAGGATACGGACGCGGCGCGCTGAGATTCTCGATGATCGCTCGCTGACGCTCGCTCATCAGCCGCGCCCGTAGCGACGCTTGAACCGCTCGACCCGTCCCTCGGTGTCGACGACACGGCCGCGTCCGGTCCAGAACGGGTGGCTGGCGCTGGAGACGTCGACGTCGACGACCGGGTAGCTCTCACCGTTCTCCCAGGTGACCCGCTCGTGGTCGTCAGCGAGACGCTCGAGGATCGTCGACTGCATCAGGAAGAGCTTGTCTGCCGAGCGGTCGCGGAAGACGACCGGCCCGGAGACGGGGTGGATGCCTTGCTTCATGGGGACCTCCCGCTGTGGTTAATGATAACGGTTCTCATTCTACACACAGCGTCACGCCCCGCTCACATCGAGGCGAGACTCACCCCTCGGCGGTGTGGGTGTGCATGCGTACGCCGTCGCTGTTGAAGATGCTCAGCACCTGCGCCGGGCGGGACCCGGTCGCGAAGATGGCGTGCGGCACCCGGGTGTCGAACTCGGCCGCCTCACCGCGGGTCAGGACCAGGTCGCGGTCGCCCAGCAGCAGCCGAAGCTTGCCGGAGATGACGTAGAGCCACTCATAGCCGTCGTGGACCCGCGGCTCCGGCACCTCGGTCACCGGCTCGTAGGTGATCTTGAAGGTGTGGACCGGCGAGCCCTCCGGCGTCAAGGGCGCGATCTCCATCCCGTCACGGCGGATCACCGGCCGGCGCACCCGCGGATCCGGGACCGACGGCGTCACCAGGCTGTCGAGACCCACGCCGAGGTGGCGGGTCAGCGGGATCAGCAGCTCCAGGCTCGCCTGCCGCTTGCCCGACTCGAGCCGGGACAGCGTGCTCGGCGACATCTCCGCCATCGCGGCCAACTGGTCCAGGGTCCATCCCTTGCTGTGCCGGATCGCCCGGATCCGTGGGCCGACCTGCTTGAGCTCGTCGATCATGTGCTCCACCTCGCATTTGCCATTTCAGCAAGAACCCTTGCCGTTCTTTCATTGTGCCACTGAACTGGAAGCATGACCCAACACACCGAACACTTCGACGCGATCGTCATCGGCGGCGGTGCCGCCGGCCTCTCCGCGGCCCTCATGCTCGGCCGCTCCCGCCGGCGGACCCTCGTGGTCGACTCCGGCCTCCCCCGCAACCGCTTCGCGGCCCACATGCACGGCGTACTCGGCCACGAGGGCATCGACCCCACCGACCTGCTGCGCAAGGGACGTGAGGAGCTGGCTGCGTACGACGTGGGGATCCGTCCCGGCCGCGTTGCCCGTCTCGACGAGACCGAGCACGGCGTGAGCGTCCTCCTGGAGGACGGCGAGCGGCTCACCGGCCGGATCGCGATCGTCGCCACCGGCGTCACCGACGAGCTTCCCGACATCCCCGGCCTCGCCGAGCGCTGGGGCGCCACCGTCCTGCACTGCCCCTACTGCCACGGCTGGGAGGTGCGCGATCGGCGGATCGGTGTCCTGACCACCTCACCGCTCGGGATGCACCAGGCGCAGCTCATCCGGCAGTGGAGCGACGACGTCGTCGTCTTCACCGCCGGACTCGGCCCGCTAGAGGAGGCCGACGAGCAGCGGCTGCTGTCGCGCGGGATCACCCTCGTGACCTCTCCGGTCACCGAGGTTCTCGGCGAGGGCGACCAGGTCACCGCGGTGCGTACGGCCGACGGGAAGGTCACCGAGGTCGGCGCCATCTTCACCGCCGGCACGCTGCGGCCGCACGACGGCTTCCTGACCCACCTCGGCCTCGACCGCTCCGACTCGCCGGTGGGCAGCTTCCTCGCGGTCGACGCGACCGGCAAGACCAGCAGCGACCGGATCTGGGCGGTCGGCAACGTCTCCAACCCGATGGCCAACGTCCCGATCAGCATGAGCGCCGGCACCATGGCCGGCAGCGTCGTGAACATGACCCTGGTCACCGACGACTTCGACCGTGCCCAGGCCGGCCAGGCCGCGGTGGACTTCTGGCAGGAGAGGTACGCCGGCAGCGACCGGATCTGGTCCGGCAAGGTCAACACGGTGCTCGGTGACATCGCCGCGGGCCTCGAGCCCGGGACGGCGCTCGACCTGGGCTCCGGGGAGGGCGCCGACGTGATCTGGCTGGCGCAGCAGGGCTGGAGGGCCACCGGGATCGACATCTCCGAGAACGCCGTCACCCGCGGACGCGAGGCGGCGCGGGCCGCCGGGCTGAGCGAGGATCAGGCGAGGTTCGTGGTCTCCGACCTCTCCTCGCCGGCCGACCTCGACGGGAACTACGACCTGGTCACCGCCAGCTTCTTCCACTCCCCTGTCGAGCTGCCGCGCACCGACATCCTCCGGCGCGCGGCCGAGCTGGTGGCCCCGGGCGGACACCTTCTGGTCACCTCCCACGCGGCCGCACCGCCGTGGGCCGACGCCGCCGCGCACGAGCACCGCTTCCTCGACGCCAAGGAGGAGCTGGCCGAGCTCGGCCTGCCCGAGGAGAGCTGGGAGACCGTCGTCCTCGAGCACCGGCACCGTCCCGTGACCGCCCCGTCCGGCGAGGAGTCCTCCCTGGAGGACGCCGTGGTCCTGCTCCGTCGCCGGTGACTCGGCCTGTATCGCGGTGGGGCATTTTCCCGCCATGGCGGGAGAATGCCGCGCCGCCTCGAGGTGGGCCTCGGCAGATTCCCGCCATGGCGGGAATCTGCCGCCTCCACCGGAGCACAGCCCCCGCAGAACGCCGCCATGGCGGGGTTCTGCCCGTCAGCTACGCCGCTCCGCAGCTCTCGGTGAGGAACTCGCCGAGGCGCTCGTAGGCGAGGTTCTGGGCCTCGCCGCGCTCCAGCGGGTCCTCACCGCGGCCGGTGCGCAGAGCGTCCTCGACCATCATCCGTACGCCCTCGACGGCTGCCGCCGGCGTACCTTCGGGAACGCCCATCGACTGCAGGCTCGTCGCGGCCAGACCGAGCGCGGTCTCGTTCTCGTCGTTCGGGGTGGACATCTGGGTCGCGTGGGCGTTCGCCATGGTCTGTACGGCGCCGCAGAACTCCTCCAGAGACGCGACCGGACCAGCCGTGACCGGAGCGGCCGACGAGGTCGCGGCCGAGGGGGCGGAGGCCGCTGGCGCGTCTCCACCGCCGAGGTCGCGGGTGAGCACCACGACGCCGATCGCGACCGCGATGAGCACGCCGACGATCAGAGCACGCGGCGGATGCGGGAGCCGGTCGTACCAGGTCGGCTCACGCTGCGCCTCAGCGCGGCGGGCGGGGTTGCCGGAGCGTCTCGGGTCACTCGGGGCGCGACTCACTGGGCGCTCACTGGTAGGTGTTGGCCGGCGCCTCGCGCGGCTCGACGGAGGCAGCCTCGATGGCCGTCTCCGACTTGCCGCCCGGCGCGGTGCCCTCGACCCAGCGACCGGTGACCGCGACCCAGGAGTCGCGCTCCGGGGCGTCGTCGTAGTCCTCCACCCGCACCCGTGAGGCGCTCGCGTCGGCGGCGCAGCAGGCGATGGCGATGCGGGTGACGTACCAGTTGCCGTTCTCGTCGGTGCTGACGAAACCGGTCAGGCGTACGTCGCGGTCCTTGATGGTCGCGCCCTCCTCGACCCCGGCACGCCACATGAACTCGGCGACCTCGACGTCGACCGGTCCGTCGGAGGCCGGCAGCGGCAGGATCTCGGCATCCGGGGCCGCGGCGACCGGGTCGTCGGCCCGCCGCTCGGCGAGGTAGGCGCCCAGGGACGGCGGGCTGGCGACGAAGACGATCACGCCGGGCACGATCGCCAGCCAGGTCATCGCCGGGACCTTGTGGTCGTGGGCGGCATGGTCGTCGCCGTTCGCCCCGTCCTCTCCGCCATGGTCGTCCGGCGCGGGACGCAGCAGCATCCACACGGTCAGCCCGAGCAGCACCACGCCGGTGGCGACCAGCGGCCACTTCATCCAGCCCGTGACGTACCTCAGATAGCCGTCGCCGAGCGAGAGCCGCAGCAGGACGGCGCCGAGGAACCCGACGACCAGAGCCTGAGTTGTACGAGTCACGCGGTCACCTCCGTAGCGCACGCGCCGTCGTACGGACGCGACCGCGCGTTGATTATCTGGTTCACTCGCTGACGCTCGCTCACAGGAGCCACCATCCGATGCCGACGGCGGAGGCGACCGCCGTGATGATCACCAAGGGTACGAAGCGCAGCGCGAAGCCCATCCCGAACTGGCCGGCCTCCATCGAGGCGAGCTTGATGTCCATCGCCGGGCCGACGACGAGGAAGACCAGCTTCGCGGTGTCGGAGAAGGCGGTGAACGAGGCAGCGACGAAGGCGTCGGACTCCGAGCAGAGCGCGACGATGAACGCGAACAGCGCCAGCGTGGCGATCCCCAGCACCGCCTGACCGGCGACGGTGTTGACCACCGAACGGGGTACGAAGGTGTTGACCGCCGCGGCCAGCATCGCGCCGAGCACCAGGAAGCCGGAGGCGTGCAGGAAGTCGTGGCTGACGTTGCCGAGGAACGAACGCCCGTGGGCGTGCTCGTCGCGGCCCAGGTTGGTCAGCCGCTCGAGCAGCAGCTTGCCGCGGGCGAGCATGATCCAGCCGACCGCCACCGCGGTGATCAGCGACGCCAGGAAGCGCGCCAGCACCATCACCGGCTGGCCGGGGAAGGCGACCGCGGTCGAGACGAGCACCGCCGGGTTGACCGCGGGCGCGGCCAGCAGGAACGTCAGCGCGACCGCCGGCGCCACCCCGCGGCGGATCAGCGAGTTGGTCACCGGCACCGCCGCGCACTCGCAGCCCGGCAGCCCGATCCCGGCCAGGCCGGCGACCGGGACGCCGAGCGCCGGGCTCCTCGGCACGATCTTGCTCAGCGCCTTCTCCGAGAGGAAGGTCGAGATGACGGCGCTGAGCAGCACGCCACCGAGCAGGAAGGGAGCCGACTGCACCACGATGGCGACGAAGATGGTGCCCCAGGTGTTGAACAGGTCATGGTCCAACAGCGGCAGCAGCCAGCGCTGAGAGAGCAGGATGACGAGCAGGACGATCGCCACGACCTCGGTCTGCCCCAGCCTGAACCCAGACTTCTCGGCTGCCCGCACTGGGGTCTTCGTACTCATGCCGCCGCCTCCGTCGAAGGGAAGGAATGGTACGGACGCGGCGGCCTGAGGCCTACCGTCGCTCGCTTGCGCTCGCTCATGGAGCGTGTGTCTAGCACAGCCCGATGACACCCGGGTTGCGCCTCGCCGACTCGGAACGATTCTCGTTAGGAACTCACCAGCTGGACTTGGTGATCCCCGGCAGATGGCCCTTGTGCGCGAGCTCACGGAACCGGATCCGGGACACTCCGGCCTTGCGCAGATAGCCCCGCGGCCGGCCGTCGACCTGGTCGCGGTTGCGTAGGCGTACGGGCGAGGAGTCGCGCGGCAGGCGGGACAGTGCGCGGACGGCTTCGGCCTGCTCCGCCGAGCCCGGCTCGGCGGCGCGGATGCGCTCCTTGATCTCAGCCCGGCGTGCCGCGTACCGCTCCACGATCTCGCGGCGCTTGGCCTCGGCCGCGATCTTGGACTTCTTGGCCATCAGACCTTCTCCCCTCGGGCGAGCATCTCGGCGACCACGGCGTCGATGCCGCGTACGTCGATCCGCTTGATCGCGTTGGTGCTGAGCCGCAGCGTGACCTTCCGGCCCAGGCTGGGGACGTAGTAGGTCTTCTTCTGCAGGTTCACCTCCCAGCGTCGCCGGGTCGCCTTCTTGGACCAGGGGCGGTTGTTGCCGAAGCCGGGGCGGGCTCCGGTGACCTGACACGTGCGGGACATGGCAGCCTTTCGTCTTATTGGGAATCGTTCCCATTATGGCACAGGCGCCGGATGCGGTGTCATCGACCGCCCTGCTGGACACGGGATCCATACCGATACCGACTAACATGGCGCCCATGGCACCAACCCAGCAGGTCAAGCGGCGCGCAACCAACCAGGGCGCCGCGGTGAAGGAGGCTCTCGCCGCCGAGGACACCTTCCGCAGCGCGCAGGACGTCTACGCCACGCTGCGAGCCAACGGCGAGAAGATCGGTCTCTCCACGGTCTACCGCCACCTGCAGATCTTCGTCGACGACGGACTCGCCGACGTGATCCACAAGCCCGACGGTGAGTCCACCTACCGGCTGTGCGGCGACGCCTCCACGACCCATCACCACCACCTGGTGTGCCGCAGCTGCGGCAAGGCCGTGGAGATCGAGGGCCCGGCCGTGGAGACCTGGGCCGACAAGGTGGCGGCGCAGAACGGCTTCACCGACGTCAACCACACCGTGGAGATCTTCGGCCTCTGCGCCGCCTGCGCCGCCTCCTGACTCAGCTGCGTCGACGCACCGCTCCCAGCGCGGTGTCGATCAGGCAGAACGCGACCAGGCTGATCCCCAGCAGCGGGACGAACCAGCCGACGAGCGCGGTCACCGCGATGCCGCCCACGAGCACGGGCACCGGCAGCCGGCGCCAGGCGCCGCGCGGCACCGGCCGACCGAACCGCAGCCGGCTCGCGCCGCGCGGACGCCTCAGCCACCACATCCGGTAGCCGAGCACGGTCATCACGATCAGGCCGATCGCCAGTGCCGCCAGCACGATCTGGTTGACGATGCCGAACAGGATGCCCATGTGGGCGCCGATGACCCAGTCGGTCAGCTTGGCCATGACCGGCCAGTCGGCGAAGTCGACCCGGTCGATCATCTTGCCGCTGGCGGGGTCGACGCTGATCGCGTCGTAGCCGGTCGGCCAGTCGCGCTTGTTCTCCGCCGCCGTCCATGCGCTGGCGCCGTCGGCCGGCGGAACCAGGTAGAGCGGATCGCCCAGCCCGGCCTCCCGCGCGGTGGCAAGGACCCCGTCGACACCGGCCCCGTCGGAGAAGACCGCATCCGGGTCACGGGAGCCTGCCGTAGCCCCCGAGGCGCCGTGGTGCGCGTGCTGGTCCGCGGCGCCGCCGGTGTGCAGCGAGGTCGCCGGTGTCGGCTCGGTCCACGACAGCGCGGTACGCACCTCGCCGATGTTCGCCCCGGCGAAGCGGGACCAGGTCAGTCCCGAGACCGACAGCGCCAGTACGCCCAGCAGGACCCACACGCCGATGACGGCGTGCCACGACATCACCCGGGAGCGTCCGGTGGCCGCCGGATCGGGCGTGAGCAGCCGGCGGGCCCGCCGCTCTCGGCGTCCTCGGCCGATCCACAGCATCAGCCCGCCGAGGGCGACCACCCACAACCAGCTCGCGGCGAGCTCGCTGTAGTGACGCCCGAAGGCTCCCAGGTGGAGGTTGCGGTGCAGCTCGTCGAGCCAGGCGCGGAAGCCGAGCCATTGCCCGTAGCTGCGTACCTGACCCTCCACGCCGGCGGTGTAGGGGTTGACGAAGACCGACATGGCGTAGTCGTCGGGCACGGTCTCGTCGGTGAAGACCACCCGCGTGCTGCGGTCGACGGCGGGCGGCACGTCGACGCGGAGGATGTCACCATCGGGGTGGCTCGCCCGGGCGGCGGCGACCTGCTCGGCGAGCGTCGCCCGATCGCCTGACGGGGTGACGTGGGTCAGGTCGTGGTAGGCGATCTGCTCGACCTGCGGGGCGATCGTGTAGAGCAGCCCGGTCACCGAGGCGACCAGGATGAACGGGGCGACCAGCACCCCGGCGTAGAAGTGCAGCCGCAGTACGAGCGGGCGGATCATCGGCCACCAGCCGAGGCTGGCGCCCGGCGCCTGCGTCTGTGGCTCGGCCGGCGGTGCGGTCTGGGACTGGGTCGGAACGGACATTCGAGGTTTCTCTTCTCGCGAATCTTCGGGTACGCAAGACAGCCACCGGGGCTCACCCGGTGGTGCTCGCAGAGGGATCTCAGAGGCCGGCCGGCCTCGGCGGTCCCCTTCGCGGAGAGACATGGGCCCACAGGGCCGGTCGCGGGACGAGCTGCTCAGCCTCGGCGAGCAGGCGGCCGGCGACCGCGACCCACGGCGTCGGGAGGCTGCGTACGGCCACGGCGAGGGCCCGGCGGTGAAGCGCCCAGACGACGACCGAGAGCACCGCGGCGCAGGCATGGGCCAGGAGCATCGCGACGCCGTCTGCGGAACCGAGCGAGGTGCCGGCAGCGTGATGGTGCTCGGCGCCGGGCACCGCGGCGAACGCCACGAAGACCTCGTGGAGACCTAGCTGGGACAGCCCGGCCAGGACAGCACCGGCGAGGAGCCCGACCCGGCGCTGCAGCACCACGACGCCGGTGCCGAAGACGGCCACGGCCGCCGCGGCCAGCCAGCCGGCGCTCGGCAGCGCACCGCCCGCGGCCAAGTGGGCCAGGGCCGCACCGGTCATGATCTCGAGCGTGGCGAGCAGGGAGAGCCACACGCTTCCGCGTGTCGGTCTCACCACTCGCAGCTCCACGCGCAGCACCGTATCCCGGACCGCGCGCTCAGAGCTCGTTGGCCGCGCCCTCGACGAGGAAGGTCGGATACTGACCCTGGTCCTCGTCGTCGGTCGGAATCACCGGGCTCACCGGCTTGCACGTGAGGGTCCGCACCTCGCAGGTGACGACCTGCTGGGCGCGCAGCACGTTGAGGGCGTTCGGGTCGATGCGCTGCGCGACGCCGAAGAACGTGTCCTCGTCACTCCACCCGGCCAGCGTGAAATGTCCCCAGGGCGCGTCGATCGGCCGTTGGTCCCCGGTGGCTTTGTCGTACGCGACGGCCTGGGTGGGCCACTCGCTGGTGTCGAAGATCGTGCTGCGGTCCGGCGAGAGCAGCCCCACCCCGGACAGCCACGTGTCGGCTACCTCCCGGCGCCGGCCCTCGCCTTCGAGATAGACGTGGAAGCCATCCGGGAAGAGGGTCTCGGCAAAACCTTCGTAGACCTCCCCGTCTGGGCCGTCGGTCGCCTGCGTCGTGGAGCCGTCCTCGAGATCGATGGTGGTTCCGTCGAAGAAGAGGCGCTCGTCGCTCACCCCGATCAGCAGGGGCATGATCTCGCCGTAGAGATCTGCCAGATCGGCGCCGCCGTCGGGCTCCTGGTCGGGAGTTCGGTAGAGCTGCTCACCGGTGCGGGTGTCGAACACCGCCACCTGGAGCACATGGGTGCCGAACTCGTCGGTCGGGCCGCGCGATTGGTCTACGGTCGCGAAGACCGAGCGATCCGCCGACACCGCCAGGTTGCCCCAACCGACCTTCTCGACCTTCTCGGTCTCGCCCTCAGCGCTGGTGAACCATAGCGTCTGGCCACGCATCCAATAGGCGCCGGTCGCGCCCAGCACGAACTGGTCCACGCGATCACCGAGCTCGACGCTCCGCTCCCCCACGTGCAGCGTGCCGTCGGCGTACCAGGCCGGAGCGGTGGCATCCCACTCGGTCGGCCCAACGGGCAGCGAGAAGGGCTCCGTGCCGCCGCCGCTCACGGTCGGGCTCCCGCATCCTGCCAGCGAGAGCGAGGCGAGAGCGCCGGCGATGACGGCCCCGCGCAGGTTCATCGAGCCTGCTGGACCGGCGTGTGGTTGCGGGCGAGAAGCCAGATCATGGTGCCGTAGCAGGCGATCCGCAGCGCCCAGCCGAGGCCGGTGCGGAGGATGCCGAGGGCGAGGATCGCCCAGTCGCGGTCGATCGCACCGCTCCAGGCCAGGAACCAGATCGGGCCCTGGATGGCCGCACCGATCGCTCCGGGAGCCAGGAACAGCCAGGTCAGCCGCGTGCACAGCTTCACGATCTGCTTGTCCTGGTGCCACTCGAGCGGATCGCCGCTGGCGACGCCGATGAAGAAGCCGAAGATCGGCCAGCCGATCAGGCACAGGCCGCCGACCACGACGGTGTAGCCCAGGCTGATCAGGATGCCGGGCAGGAAGTAGGCCAGCGCCTGCTCCTCCGCCGAGCCGCCCATGGACTGGGCCAGCCGCACCACCGCGAAGCCGATGAGGATGCCGAAGATGGCATTGCCCACGTACTGCAGGCTGGAGCGCTGGACGAGCCGGACCAGCAGGAAGACCGCCGCGGTCGCCGCCGAGGCGATCAGCGCGACCTTGAGGTCCTTGAACACCAGCCAGGCGATGGTGAAGACCAGGCCGGGGACGCCGGCCTCGAGCATCCCGCGCACACCGCCCAGCCCGGCGGACATCTGACGGCGTACGACCGCCTCGACGGTGTCGACGGTCGGATGGTTGTGGTCGTGCTCGTGGCCCTGGCCGTCGGCAGGGGTCTCAGAGGTGGGGCTCACGTGTGGTTGGCTCACTCGTTGGGGTCCGGTATCAGCTCGTAGCGGGGGTTGAACATGATGCGCTGGCCATCGGTACGGCCGATGCGGCCCTGCACCTGCAGGGACCGGCCCGGGCTGATCCCGGCGATACGCCGGCGTCCCAGCCAGATGATCGTCAGGGTGCCGGAGCCGTCGAACAGCTCGGCCTCCAGGGCGGGGACACCGCCGCGGGGCCGCAGTGTGATCGTACGCAACGTCCCCCGCAGACGCACCGGCTCACGGTCGGGCGCGTCGGCGATCGAGGCGACATCCTTGGCGACGTAGGCCGCCCGGATCTCGCTCGCGTCGATCGAGGCGGTGTTCGCCCACTCGCTGAGCTTCGCGCGCAGCCGACCCTTGGACACTACTCGCTCACTTCTCCACGCGACGCGCGTTGGGCGGCAGCTTCACCTCGAGCGCCTCACCCTTGGGCTTGGCCCCCTCACCACGGCGCACGACGACCCGCTCGAGGAGCTTCTCCCACTCCTTACCGGCGGTCGGCTCCATCGCGGGACGGCCCATCATCGTGGCGCGGAGCATCCAGCGCGGGCCGTTGACGCCGATGATGCGAGTCTGCTGGACGGCGGGCTGACCGTCGGGCAGCTTGACCTTCATCTGGGTGATCAGCTCGGTGCCCCACGGGCCCTGCAGGTCGGCGGTCGCACCGCCGCGCTGCTGGACGTCCTCACGCAGCATCGGCAGCGACTCGGTCCACAGGTCGCCGTTGCGGGGCGCGGCGAAGACACGCAGCTCCATGGCGCCGTCCTCCGCGGTCAGCATCACGGCCGCGATCTGCCCGGACTTCTCGTCCACCTGCAGGCGCAGCTCCTTGCCCGGCGCGGGGGCGAGCATCATCGAGCCGAGGTCCACCCAGTCGCCGGTGATCAGCCCGTCGGGGACGGAGTCGATGTCGAACGGCCCGATCTCGGGAGCCGCCGGCACCGGCCGCTCGGGGGCCATCGGCCCGTCCTCGACCGGTGCAGATGGCTCTCCCCGGTGGGAGGGCGTGGACTTGCGACGGAACTTCACGACCATCTGCTTTCAGGTTGCGGTGATTCTCTGAGGAGACTTATCTAACACTGATCCCTCAGCGGTTGGAGAAGCCCCCGGTAGAACCGTATCCCCCATCTCCACGAACGGACTCGGGCAATTCGGAGACCTCGACGAACCGAGCCTGCTCGACGCGCTGGATCACCAGCTGGGCGATCCGGTCGCCTCGACGCAGCTCGATCGCCTCGACAGGGTCCAGGTTGACCAGCGCCACCTTCACCTCGCCGCGGTAGCCGGCGTCGACGGTGCCGGGCGCGTTGACGATGGACAGCCCGTGCTTGGCGGCCAGCCCGGAGCGCGGGTGCACCAGGCCGACGTACCCCTCCGGCAGCGCCATCGCGATCCCGGTCGGCACCAGAGCGCGCTCGCCCGGCTTCAGGCTCACGTCGACGGTCGTCCGCAGGTCGGCTCCGGCATCGCCCGGGTGGGAGTACGCAGGTGGCGGCAGCTCCGCGTCGAGACGGACCAGGGCTACTTCGAGATCAGACACAACCCGCACCTTAGATGCTCTACGGCTCACCCGATTCGTGACTCCCTTGACCGACGTGAAAAACTCACGATTCGTGAGCACCCCGGCGTACGACGAGCGACTGACCGTGCCGCTGCGGTGGTGGGTCCAGGGCGTCATGTTCCTGGCGACCCTGTGGATCGCGGTCATCCTGTGGGTTCCGGCCGCGCTGGCCTGGGGCATCACCGCGGCGATCGTCGGCCTGTTCGCGCTGGCCATGATCGTCTACGGCAACGCCAGGATCACGATCGCCGACGGTGTCCTGCGTGCCGGGCCCGCCCGGATCGAGGCGCGCTTCCTCGGCGAGGCAGTCGCTCTCGACGAGACCGAGGCGCATCACCTGGCGGGGCGTGACGCCGACGCCAGGGCGTACCTGCTCCTTCGTCCCTACCTCAAGCGCGCGGTCCGGGTCACCATCGACGACCCGGCCGACCCGACGCCCTACTGGCTGCTCTTCACCCGTCACCCGGTGGCGCTCGCGAAGACGGTCAACGCACTCCGAGCGAGTCTCTGAGCGGCAACCTCCCGGCCATGGCCTAGGCTCGAGGTATGTCCAAGTCCACCAAGGCTGACAAAGCCGACAAGGCTGACAAGGTCTGGGCGATCATGGCCCTCGTCAGCGGAATCGGGGCCGCCAAGGTCACCAACAAGGTCCTCTCCACCGGCTGGAAGGCGTCCACCGGACGCAAGCCACCGGCGAACCCCGCCGACCCCGACGTACGCCTCGTGGAGGCCGTGCTCTGGTCGGCTGCGACCGGCGCCACCGTTGCGCTCGCGCGGATGTTCGCCCAGCGGCGCGCGGCCAACTACTACGTGAAGTCGGTCGGTCGGTTGCCGAAGCAGCTGGAGAAGGACGAGAAGTAGACGAGAAGGCCGCACGGAATCCGTGCGGCCTTCGCTTTACAGCCCGGCTTGCGCCGGGCTTTCGCCTGAGTTACGCGCAGTCGAAGCAGATCATCTTCTTCTCGTCAGCCAGCTGGCTGCGGTGGTGGACCAGGAAGCAGCTCATACAGGTGAACTCGTCCTCCTGCTTCGGCTTGACCTCGACCGCGAGCTCCTCGTGGCTGAGGTCGGCTCCCGGGAGCTCGAACGACTCGGCCGCCTCGGCCTCGTCCTCGTCAACCTTGCCCGAGTTCTTGTCGTGACGACGAGCCTTGAGCTCTTCGATGCTCTCCTCGGACTGGTCCTCTTCATTTTTACGCGGTGCGTCGTAGTCCGTCGCCATTTGCGCCACTCCCCTTCTCACTCATCTTCAGTCCCCCCGCGCGCCCCCGAGGGCAGCGGCACGGCCCGTGATTGTGCACTATCAACGCGGATTTCGCACACTCAACCGGATCCGCGTCGCCGAAACGTTCTGTCATCTGGCGGTATTCCCTATCACGGGTATAGATGAGCATCGAGTTTCGGGTGGGTGAACGCGGCTGTACCGACGGGGCTCCGGGACCTTCCCGGCCCCCGGCCGGTCATAGATCTACATCAACCAGCGGCTTTCAGTCGGGTACGACACCCGGGAGCGAGTCAACTGGCAGAAAACCGGCCTGAACTGCCGCTTTCCGTAGTTCATCGTAGCCGTGGGCTGGTGCCACGATGACGAACCGTCGACCGCCGATGCCGGTGGTCGCCTCCCAGCGAGCACCGGCCGCTTCCGCGACCAGGCCGGCCGCGGCGTGATCCCACAGGTGCAGCCCCTCCTCGAGGTAGCCGTCGAGCGTTCCCTCGGCCACCCCGCAGATGTCCAGTGCCGCTGATCCGATGCGACGAACGTCACGTACGACCGGCAGCAGCCGCACCAGTGCTTCGGCCTGGACCCGGCGGAGCTCGGCGTCGTAGGAGAACCCGGTGGCGATCAGCCTCTGCCCGAGCTCGGCGGGCTGACGTACGCGGATGGGCTCGCCGTCCTTGACCGCGGCGACCGATCCGTCGGGCTGCCGGAAGGCGGCGTAGAGGGTGCCGCGGGGCACGTCCACGACCGCGCCGGCGACGACCTCGCCGGCGTACTCGGCCGCGATCGAGACCGCGTAGCTCGGCAGCCCGTAGAGGAAGTTGACGGTGCCGTCGATCGGGTCGACGATCCAGCGTACGCCGCTGGTGCCCATGGTCTCCTCGCCCTCCTCACCGAAGAAGGCGTCCTCCGGACGCTCCTGGGAGATCAGCCGCCGGATCAGCGCCTCGGTGTCCCGGTCGGCCTCGGTGACCACGTCGGTCGCGGTCGACTTGGTGGCCGCCACCTCGACCACGCCGGCGGCCCGCTGGCGAACGAGATCGGCGGCCGCGCGGGCGGTCGCCACCGCGAGCGCGAGCAGGTCTCCGGCCTTGGGAATCGGGCGCTGCGGTGCGGGCTGAGCCGACGCTGGATGCTCTGTCATGGGGCCGACCCTATGCCGCGGCTGATCGGCCGATCACGCGGAGTACTGGGGTGAGTCCTCTCCGGACAGGGTCGGCAGCTGCGAGCGCTGGTTGAAGCAGCAGCCTGCGGGGCAGCGGTCGGGCCCGGGGCCCAGGTCGCCCACGGTAGGCCGCTCAGGGGCCTCCCCGCGCTCCGCAGCGGCACGCTCGAGCAGCAGCTCGCGTACGGCGGCCACGAAGCGCGGGTCCTCCCCCGCGGTCGGGCTGCGGCGGGCGTGGATCCCGAGCTTGTCGGCGGTGGCCATGGCCTCGGTGTCGAGGTCGTAGACGACCTCCATGTGGTCGGAGACGAAGCCGACCGGGCACATCACGACGGCCCTCGTGTCCTCCTCGGCCAGCTCCTCGAGGCGGTCGTTCACGTCCGGCTCGAGCCACGGGATGTGCGGAGCGCCGGAGCGGCTGCAGTAGACGAGGTCCCACTCGTGGCTGACTCCGCGCCGCTGCGCGACCTGCTCGGCGATCACCTCGGCGACATCGAGATGCTGGGCGACGTACGCGTTGCCGTCGGGGCCGGCGTTGTCGTTCATCGAGGTCGGGATCGAGTGGGTCACGAAAAGGATCCGCGCGCCGTCACGCTCGTTCTCGGGCAGGTCCTCGATCGAGGCGAGCACGCCGTCGACGACCGGGGCCACGAAGCCCGGGTGGTTGTAGTAGCGCCGAAGCTTGTCGAGCACCGGCGCGCTCTCGACGTCGCCGCTCTTGTCGCACGCCTCGAAGAGGTTCTCGCGGTACTGCCGGCACGAGGAGTAGGACGAGTAGGCGCTGGTCGCGAAGACCGCTGCCCGCTTGATCCCGTCCGCCCGCATCTGCGCGACCGTGTCGCTCAGGTAGGGATCCCAGTTGCGGTTGCCCCAGTAGACCGGCAGGTCGATCCCGTTCTCCGCCAGGTCGCTGCGTAGCGCTGCCAGGAACGCCCGGTTCTGGTCGTTGATCGGCGACTTCCCGCCGCGATCGAAGTAGTGCTGCCCCACCTCGGCCAGCCGCTCCCGCGGGATCCCCCGCCCCCGGGTCACGTTCTCCAGGAACGGCACCACGTCCTCGGTCTTCTCCGGCCCCCCGAAAGAGACGAACAGCAGGGCATCGTAGGGAGAGACATCCACCCGGCCATCGTATTTCCTAATCCCAACGAGCCGAAATCATGCCTCGATCGATGGTGAGAACGCGGCCAGTTCGACGAGGCATTCGGCTCGGCTCGGACAGAGGATCCGACCTTGTGAACCTGTTCACGAAGCTGGATCCTCTGTCGTAGCGGCCGATCGTCACCGGCACAGAGGCCATCTCGCTCCGGGCGCGCCAGCGGCGCCGGTCAAGCTGACGATCGAGACTCAGTCGGTCCGGCTGGCGTACCACAGACGGGTGGCCAGCTCCTTGTTGTGCTCCCGGACCTGGTGGTTCAGACGGGGGTACCACCTCGTGGTCGTGAGCCGGAGCGTGGCGCGACCGTCGGTGTCACGGCAGCGCACCCACTGCCAGGCCCAGGTCGGCTCGACGACGGCGAGGTCTGACCAGGGGACCACCCTCGAACCGAGCGGTCCCCACAGCGCCAGCCCATCGTCACTGACCTCGAGCCGGGTACGGAGTAGCAGGATCCAGGTCCCGAATGCCGCACCCGCCACGATGTTGATCCCCATGATCGGCCCCAGAGGCACCGGAAGTGCACCGCGGAAGTCGAGGAACATCACCGCCCAGATCAGGACTCCCCATAGAAGCCCGGCGCCCATGAAGATGGTCCAGGACCGACCGAGGAAGACGATCACCTTCTCCTGCTTCTGCACGGTCGGACCCTAGCGATCCCCCGGGGTCATGTCCGCCAAATGGAAAGAACCAAAGCCCTACTCGACCACCGATGAATATGCGACGACACCGCGCTTGAGCAGGTCCATGGTCTGCCGGGCCGTACGACGAAGCGGGACGTCGCCGGCGGCGTCGGCGACCTGGCCGCAGAGGTCGATGAGCTGCTTGACCCAGCGGACGAAGTCGCCGGCGGCGAGCTCGACCTCGCTGAGGACGTCGTCGAGCTCGTCACCCTCGGTCCAGCGGTAGGCGGCCCAGGCGAAGCCGAGGTCGGGCTGGCGGAGGAAGTCGAGCTTGTGGTCGCGCTCGAGGGCGTCGAGCTGACCCCACAGCCGCACGGTCTCGGCGATGACGTCCTTGACCCGGCCGCCGGGGAGGCGGGGCGGGGTGGCGTCGTCGGCTCGGCGGGCCTCGTAGACCAGCACCGAGAGGGCGGCGGCGAGCTCGGAGGGGGTCAGGTCGTCCCACAGCCCCTCGCGCAGCGCCTCGGCGGCGACCAGGTCCATCTCGGAGTAGAGCCGCATCAGGTGGGTGCCGCGCTCGGTGACCGTCTCGCCCTCGAGGTAGTCGAGAGCGACCAGCACCTCGCAGACCCGGTCGAAGGTGCGCGCGACGGTGTTCGTACGCGCCTCCACCCGGCGGCGCAGCGTGTCGGTGTCGCGCGAGAGCTTGAACCAGCGCTCGGCCCAGCGGGCGTGGTCCTCGCGGTCGGGACAGTCGTGGCAGGGATGCATCTTCAGTTCGCGCCGCAGCTCGGAGATCTGGGTCTCCACCGAGCTCTTGCGCTCCTTGCGAGCGGTCGGTGAACCCTCGTAGGGCACCGGGCGCAGGTCGCGGGTCTTCTCCCGCAGCCGAGAGGCCATGTCGCGGCGCATCTGCGGGTTGCGGCCGTTGAACGACTTCGGCACCCGCAGCCGGGTCTGGGCGACGATCGGCACGTTGAAGTCCATCATCGCCAGGCGCCGAGCCTGCCGGTCCTGGGTGATCACGTAGGGACGCGGGCCGTCGGGGTCGAAGCCCGGGTCGACGATGACCGCGTAGCCGGCGAACTTGCCGGTCGGCACGTCGATCACGTCGCCGATCTTCAACTTCGAGAGCGACTCGATGATCTCGTCGCGGCGGTCGGCACGCCGCTCGCGGGAGGAGGACTTCTCGACGTCGGAGATCTTGCGGCGGATCGCGGCGTACTCCATGAAGTCGCCGCGGTCGCAGGTCGCAGCCTCCTGGTAGCCCTCGAGCGCGTCCTCCGCCTTGCGCACCTGCCGGGCCAGCCCGACGACCGCCTTGTCGGCCTGGAACTGGGCGAACGACTGCTCCAGCAGCTCGCGCGAGCGCGCCCGACCGAACTGGTGCACGAGGTTGACCGCCATGTTGTACGACGGCTTGAAGCTCGACCGCAGCGGATAGGTGCGCGTCGAGGCGAGACCGGCGAGCTCACGCGGGTTGAGCCCCTGCTGCCAGAGCACGACGCCATGGCCCTCGACGTCGAGGCCGCGACGGCCGGCGCGGCCGACGAGCTGGGTGTACTCCCCCGGCGAGAGGTTGACGTGGGCCTCGCCGTTCCACTTCGAGAGCTTCTCGATGACCACCGTGCGGGCGGGCATGTTGATGCCCAGCGCGAGCGTCTCGGTCGCGAAGACGGCCTTCACCAGGCCGCGCAGGAACAGCTCCTCGACGACCTGCTTGAACGCCGGCAGCAGCCCGGCGTGGTGGGCGGCGACGCCACGGGAGAGCCCGTCGATCCAGTCGTGGTAGCCCAGGACGTGGCGGTCCTCGTCGGGCAGGTCGGCGCAGGCCTCCTCGACGTAGGCGAAGATCTCGTCGCGCTCGTCGGGCGTGGTCAGCCGCAGGTTGGCCTGGATGCACTGGCCGACCGCGGCGTCGCAGCCGACCCGGGAGAAGACGAAGTTGATCGCGGGGAGCAGGTTGTCGCGCTGCAGGGCGGTGATGACCTCCACGCGCGACGGGATCCAGACCCGCCGCCCGTTGCCCACGCGCCGGTTGCCGTTGCCCTTGCGCTTGTCCTTGGGCGTACGCCGGTCGGTCATCCGTCCGGCCGCCCAGTCGTCGCGCGCCAGCCTCATCAGCTCGCCGTTGACCGGGGCGCCCTCCTTGACGAACCCGGCGGCCGCGTCGACGTCGGAGGAGGCGAACAGGTCCATGATCCGCCGGCCCGCCATCACGTGCTGGTAGAGCGGCACCGGCCGCTTCTCCTCGATGATCGTGGTGGTCTCACCACGCACCGTGGTGAGCCATTCGCCGAACTCCTCGGCGTTGGAGACGGTCGCGCTCAGCGAGACGACGGAGACCGACTCGGGCAGGTGGATGATGACCTCCTCCCAGACCGCGCCGCGGGAGCGGTCGGCCAGGTAGTGGACCTCGTCCATGACCACGAACCCGAGACCCATCAGGGTGTGCGAGCCCGCGTAGAGCATGTTGCGCAGCACCTCGGTGGTCATCACCACGATCGGCGCCTCGCCGTTGACGACGTTGTCGCCGGTCAGCAGGCCGACCTGGTCGGGACCGTAGCGCTTGACCAGGTCGTTGTACTTCTGGTTGGAGAGCGCCTTGATCGGGGTCGTGTAGAACGCCTTGCGGCCGGTCGCGAGAGCCAGGTGGATGGCGAACTCACCGACGATCGTCTTGCCCGACCCGGTCGGCGCGGCGACCAGGACGCCCTTGCCTTCCTCGATCTGCTTGCACGCCTCGACCTGGAAGTGGTCGAGCCCGAAGTCGTAGAGCGAGGCAAAGTCCCGGAAGACGGGGTAGTCCTTGTCACGCTTGAAAGCGGCGTACTTCTCCGCTGGCGAGGCGTCCATGGTGCCGAGCCTATCGACCGACACCGACAGTCAGTCGCGCGGCGGCACCAGTACGCCGAGAGCGGTAGGGACGCACTCGACGTCGAGCGGCAGCGGCCCGAGGCGCTCCCCGTCGCTGTAGGCGATCACGCCGGGCGCGGAGGCCTTGATCCGGCGCGCACGGATGCGCTCGAAGGCCGGATGCGTGAGGTGCTTGGCCTGGCGTACGCCTGGGAAGACGCGCAGGAACTCCAGCCGTGAGACCGGCTTGATGAGGATGGCGTCCAGCAGGCCGTCAGCGGGGTCGCAGTCAGCAGCGATTCGCAGACCTCCCCCGTAGGACTCGGTGTTGGCGATCGCCAGCAGCATCGCCTCCTGCTCGCGGACCGTGGTCGCGCCGGTCGCGTCCTCGATCTCGAGCCGGTAGGGCACCGGCTTCCAGCTGCGGATCACCGACAGCGCGGCAAGCGTGTAGCGGAGGTCGCCGTGGGGCCACCTCATCGCATTGGCCCGCTCGTTGACCGCCGCGTCGAACCCGGCGGCCAGGACGGTGGCGAACCAGGTCTCGCCACTTCGGCCCAGGTCGATGCGGCGGGAGTGGTTGCGTACGACCACGTCGGCGGCCGCCAGCGGGTCTCCGGCCGGGATCCCGAGCGCACGCGCGAAGTCGTTGCCGGTCCCGAGCGGGACGACGCCGAGGCTGACCTCGGTCTCGGCCAGCGCCTGGACCGCGACGTGGACCATGCCGTCGCCGCCTAGGGTCACGACCGTGTCGACCCCATCAGCAGCCGCCTTCCGAGCCAGCTCGAGAGCGTGCTCGGCGTCGTCGCCGATCAGGTGCTCGACGACTGCCCCCGAGGCGGCCAGCCTCGCGGTGACCGCATCGACGATCTGGTCGGCGTGGCCACGGCCGGCGGTGGGGTTGGCGAGCAGGGCGATCTGACGCGTCACCCGGTGAAGACTAGTGGTCAGATCACCGACGGGACGTCAGGATCCCCGATCATGTCCTTGCGCTTGCTGGCCTTGCGCTTGTCGTGCGCCCGGGCGATGACCTCGGAGATCCCGAAGAGGACGACCATCGGGCCGGCCATGATCGTCATCGTGAACGGGTCACCCGACGGGGTCGCGACGGCGGCGAAGACGAAGGAGCCGACGATGATCCAGGCGCGGTACTTGCCCAGGGCGGCACCGGGCAGAACGCCGATCCGGTTGAGCAGGATCACGAAGACCGGGATCTCGAAGGCGATGCCGAAGACCAGCAGCGTACGGCTCAGGAAGCTGAGGTACTCGCTGAACTCGACGATGTTCGTCAGGCCGTCGGGGACGAAGGCGAACAGGATCTCCAGGCCCTTGGGCAGGGTGAGGTAGCCGAGCAGGACACCGAGGAGGAAGAGCGGGCCGGCGACGGCCACGAAGATCCTCGACATCTTCTTCTCATGCGGGTGCAGGCCGGGCATCAGGAACGCCCAGATCTGGTAGAGCCAGATCGGCGCGGTGCCGATGAACGCGGCCAGGCCGCACAGCTTCAGGTAGAGCATGAAGCCGCCCGCGGCGCCGTTGACGGAGCTCAGCGAGGCGGCACCGCCCTCCTGGTCCATCATCTTGACGGCCTGGAGGTAGGGGTCCATGACGAGGTTGAAGAGCTGCTCGAAGAAGAACAGCGCGACGACGAACCCGACGACCAGGGCCAGGGATGCCTTGATCACCCGCGCGCGGAGCTCGCGCAGGTGGTCGGAGAGCGCCATCCGGCCGTCGTCGCCGATGGGGTGCTTGGGGGTGCCGCGGAAGATCGCGACAACACCGGCGATGGTACGAGCCATGAAGAGGTTGCTCAGTTGCCGGAGAGGCGCTCGCGCTCGGCCTTGATCTCGGCCTCACGACGCTCGAGCTCGGCGATCCGCTCCTGCTCGGAGGCGGTGAGCTCGGCCGGCTTCTCGGCCTTGTCACCCTTCTCCTTCTCGTCCTCGTCGCGCAGGCCCTTGGTCTCGGTCTTGAAGATGCGCAGCGCCTGACCGGTGCCGCGGGCGAGCTCAGGAAGCTTGGCAGCGCCGAAGACGAGGATCACGATCGCCAAGATGATGAGCCACTCGGCTCCCTGCGGCATACCGATCAATGGAGTGAACATGAACTACCTCATCTACGTCTTAGGGGGAACGTCAGAAGTCTACGCGTCCGAACGGTACAGGCCGAGAGCCAGCCGTGCAGTCGCCGCAAACGATTCGGTGAACGTTTGCTCGTCGAGAACCTCGGCGAAGGGCGCCAGCCGGAGCAGGAAGCGGGTCAGCCAGCGCTGGTCGTAGACCCGCAGCCCCACCTCGAGCCCGCCGTCGGGCAGCTCGACCGGGTCGATCACCGAATAGTATTCACCGACCCAGCGGGCCTCGGGAGCCAGCCGCACCCGGACGACCGTGCCGTAGTCCGTACGCTCCAGCAGCCCGGCCGCGTCCTCGGCGCTCGCGCCGTCCTCGGGGTCGGTGGCCACCGGGGTGTCGAGCACCTCGGCGCCCCTGATCCGGTCGAGACGGAAGCTGCGCGGCGCCTCGGCGGTGTGGCACCAGGCGTCGAGATACTCGATGTCGCGGATCGAGACCAGCGCGCGCGGATCGATGACCCGTGAGGACTCCTCGTCGCGCGCCGGCACCCAGTAGTCGATGCGTACCTGACGGCCCTGGTCGATCGCGGTCGCGATCGCGGCGTGGATCTGGACGAGCGAGGTGTCGACCAGCTCCTCGCCCGGGTCGACGCTCGCGGCGGCGCCCTCGGCGGCCGCCTGCTCGAGCTTGGCCAGCGTACGGTCGACGACCTCCTTGGTCTCGGCAGCCACCGCGCCGCCCCGTAGCGCACGCAGCGCGACGATCACGGCCGTGGCCTCGATCGGGGTCAGCCGCAGCTGGCGATCGAGGTAGTCGGCGTTGGAGATCCGGATGACCCGGTCGCCGTCGGGCTCGGTCAGCGCGTCGATGTCGACGTCGATCAGGTCGTCGGGGTAGCCACCCGGCAGGCCGCACATGAAGAGCACCTGCAGGTCCTTGACCAGCTGCTTCTCCTCGACACCGAGATCAGCGGCCGCCTTGTCGAGGCGTACGTCGTCCGCTTGGGAGTAGAGGTAGGGCACCAGCGTCAGCAGCCGCCCGACCTGCCCCTTGGCACCCGTCGCACCCGTCGCGCTCATCGTGCGGCTCCGTCCAGGCGCGCCACCAGCTGCTCCAGCCGCGTCCCGACCTCGCGGCGGAGGTCCTCGGGCTCCTCGACGTAGGCGTCGGGGCCATGGCCCAGCACCGCCCCGACCAGGTCTGCGGGCACCCGGGTGAGCACCACGCGGTCCCAGTCGTCGCTGCCGTCGGGCCCGGTCACCCCGGACTCGGTGGAGTCGGCCGCCCTGCGAAGGGTGTAGCCGCTCCCCTGCCGCAGCAGCAGGACCGCCTTCCCGGTCGGCGGTGCCGGCGCCAGGGTCCGTGCGATATCGCGTACGTCGACCTCGGCGGGCACCTCGAAGGCGTCGAACTCGCCGACCGCCCGGGCCTCGCCCAGGACGCGGGAGAGCCGGAAGATGCGGGTGTCGTCGCGGTCGACGTCGTGGCCGACGGCGTACCAACGGCCCGAGTAGCGCACCACGCCCCACGGCTGCAGCCGCCGGTGGGACGGCTCGGCCGCCCGTGACCCGCGGTAGTCGAACTCGACGACCTGCCGGTCCTGGGTGGCGGCCACGAAGACGTCGAAGGAGCCCTCCTCCGCGGCCAGCCGCGGCTGCACGATCTCCAGCGCCGAGACGTCGGTCTCGAGCCCGGCGGCGTTGAGCTTGCGTACGGCCTCCGTGGTCGCCTCCGCCATCGAGGCGTTCTCCCAGACCTTGGTGGCCAGGGCGACCACGGCGAGCTCGTCGGCCTCGAGGGTGATCGGCGGCAGCGCGAACTGCTCGGGGCTGACCCGGTAGCCGATCTCGTCCTCGAAGAAGGAGTCGATCACCCCGGTCTCGATCGGCACACCGAGGCTGCGCAGCTCCTCCTTGTCGCGCTCGAACATCTTCTCGAACGCCTCACCGTGGGACGACGGGTAGAGGACCTCACGGATCCGCTCCTTCGACACGTTGTCACGCTGCACGAGCAGCATGATGAGCAGGTTCATCAACCGCTCGGTCTTACCCGCCGCCACGGTGTTCTCCCCCTAGAGACTCTTCTACTGCGGCGCCGGGGTGTCTTCGGCCTTGACGACGTCGATGACGAAGTAGAGCGTGCTGTTGGCCGGGATCCCCGGCGTGCCGCCCTGGCCCGGCTTCTCCTCTGCACCGTAGCCCAGCTCCGGCGGGATCTGCAGCAGAACACGGCTGCCGACCTTGACGCCCTCCAGGCCGTTGGTCCAGCCCGCGACCACTTGGTTGAGGGCGAACGGCACGGCCTCCTTGCTGAAGCTCTCGTCGAAGGGCTTCTTGGCGCCGTAGGTCATGCCGAGGTAGTTGGCGGTGACCGTCTGGTCGGTGGTGATCTCCTCGCCGTCGCCCTCGGTGACGATGGCCCGCTTGAGCCCGTCGTCGGCCTTCGGCTTGGCGATGCCGGTGAAGTCGAACCCGGTCGGCTTGCCGTTCTTCTCGACGACCTTCGGGAGCTCGGAGGCGTCGACGTCCTTCGGCGTCTTGTCGGCGGCGGGCTTGACCACGTCGACGACGACCAGCAGCGTGTCGTGGTTGCCGATGCCCATCTGCGGGTTGCCGCCTTCGCCGAGCAGGTCGGCCGAGCCGACGATGGCCTCGATCCGATCGCCGACCTTGGCGCCCTTCAGGATGGTGCTCCACGGCTTCTCGGCCGGGAGCTCCTCACCCTCGGGGGCCTGGCTCTCGTAGGCCCACTCCTTGTCCAGGGTGGTGGCGTTGCCGATGTAGATCTTGGCGAAGACGCCACGGCCCTCCGGGATCTCCTCACCCTTGCCCTCGGTCAGCGTCTTGACCTTGGGGTCCTTGGGATAGGCGATCGCGGACTCCCACTTCAGCGTGGGCGCCTTGTCGACCGCGGCCGAGACCGTGACGCCGTCGAAGCCGGAGACGGTCTCGTCGCCGTACCCCGTCTTCTCCTCGCCGCCGCAGGCGACCAGAGCCGGGATGAGCAGGGTGACGGCCAGCGCGCTCAGCGCGTGGCGCAGACGAGGCCGAGGAGCAGTGGGCACAGTGCAAACCTTCGTGACGTGAATGGAGACAGACGACAGCGGAGGACACCATATCCGCCCGGTGGTTACCCCGCAGCGAAGCCACCCCACAGTGTTTCGAGGCGGTTGGTCCTCACATCCCGTCGATGAGCCGCTGGACGCGCTCGTCGTACGCCTTGAGCGGGTCCTTGCACAGCACGGTGCGCTGTGCCTGGTCGTTGAGCTTGAGGTGGACCCAGTCGACGGTGAAGTCGCGGCGGCGCTCCTGCGCCTTCTTGATGAACTCGCCACGGAGCCGGGCGCGGGTGGTCTGCGGCGGCACCGACTTGGCCTCGAAGATCTTCAGGTCGGTGGTCGCCCGCTTGACCGCGCCCTTCTTCTCCAGCAGGTAGTAGAGGCCGCGGTTGCGGTGGATGTCGTGGTAGGCGAGGTCGAGCTGAGCGACCCGCGCGTGGCCCAGCGGAAGGCCGTGCTTGGCGCGGTAGCGGTCGATCAGCTTCCACTTGATCACCCAGTCGATCTCGCGGTCGACCAGGGAGAGGTCGTCGGACTCGATCGCCTTCAGGCCGCGCTCCCACAGGTCGAGGGCGGCGATCATGGTCGGGTCGGTGATCTCGCGGCGGTCGACGAACTCGCGCGCCTTGGAGAGGTATTCGTTCTGGATGTCCAGGGCGCTGGCCTCGCGGCCGTTGGCCAGCCGCACCTTGCGCCGGCCGGTCAGGTCGTGGGCGATCTCGCGGATGGCACGGATCGGGTTCTCCATCGTCATGTCTCGCATGACGACGCCCTCCTCGATCATCCGCAGCACCAGGTGGCAGCTCGCGATCTTGAGCATCGTGGTGGTCTCGGACATGTTCGAGTCACCGACGATGACGTGGAGTCGCCGGTACTTCTCGGCGTCCGCGTGCGGCTCGTCGCGGGTGTTGATGATCGGCCGGGACCGGGTCGTCGCCGACGAGACGCCCTCCCAGATGTGCTCGGCGCGCTGCGAGACCGCGAACCCGGCGCCCCGAGGGGTGTGGGTGACCTTGCCGGCGCCGACGATCAGCTGGCGGGTGACCAGGAACGGGATGAGCACGTCGGCGAGCTTGGAGAACTCCCCGGCGCGGCTGACCATGTAGTTCTCGTGGCAGCCGTAGGAGTTTCCGGCCGAGTCGGTGTTGTTCTTGAACAGGTAGATGTCGCCGGCGATGCCCTCGTCGTGCAGCCGCTGCTCGGCGTCGAGGAGCAGCCCCTCCAGGATCCGCTCCCCCGCCTTGTCGTGGGTGACGACCGAGATCACGTCGTCGCACTCGGGCGTGGCGTACTCGGGGTGGGAGCCGACGTCGAGGTAGAGCCTCGCGCCGTTCCTGAGGAACACGTTCGAGCTGCGGCCCCAGCTCACGACCTTGCGGAAGAGATAGCGGGCCACCTCGTCCGGGCTCAGCCGCCGCTGGCCACGGAACGTGCAGGTCACGCCGTACTCGTTCTCGATGCCGAAGATGCGCCTGTCCATACCTGAAACCCTAGACGGTCGACGGTCACTGCGGAGGCGTTCAGAGGTACGACACGGCGGGGCGCGCCGTCCACCGGCACGGCGACCGCGAGCAGGCGCCGGACGGGTCGAACCTCACACCGCTCACAAAGCCGGCAAGGAGTGCGGCCAGCCCTAGGATTGCGGCTCGTGCTCTCACCGCTGCCTCCGCCCTCCGCCAGCATCGAACCGGGCGTCCTCGCGGCGCTGCGTTCGCCGCGGCTGCTGCGTACGGAGGTACTGGCAGGTCTCGTCGTCGCACTCGCGCTGATCCCCGAGGCGATCTCGTTCTCGATCATCGCCGGGGTCGACCCGCGGGTCGGGCTGTTCGCGTCCTTCACCATGGCCGTCGCGATCTCGTTCCTCGGCGGACGGCCCGCGATGATCTCGGCGGCCACCGGCGCGGTCGCGCTGGTGATCGCCCCGGTGATGCGGGAGCACGGCTACGACTACCTGATCGCGACGGTGCTTCTGGGCGGCCTGATCCAGATCGGGCTGGCGCTGGCCGGGGTGGCCAGGCTGATGCGCTTCCTCCCCCGCTCGGTGATGGTCGGCTTCGTCAACGCGCTCGCGATCCTCGTCCTCGAGGCGCAGATCGTCCACATGGTCGACGTGCCCTGGGCCGTCTACCCGATGATCGCCGTCGGCATCGCCGTCATCGTGGGTTTCCCGCGGATCAACAAGGTCATCCCTGCGCCGCTGGTCGCGATCGTCGCGCTCACCGCCTTCACCGTCATCGGCGCGGTCGACGTGCCGAACGTCGGCGACCAGGGCGAGCTGCCCGACAGCCTGCCGACCTGGTTCCTCCCGGACGTACCTCTCACCCTCGACACGCTGGAGATCATCGCCCCCTACGCCCTGGGCATGGCGCTGGTCGGGCTGCTCGAGTCGCTGCTGACCGCCAAGCTCGTCGACGACATCACCGACACCCACTCCGACAAGACCCGCGAGGCCGGCGCTCAGGGTCTCGCGAACCTGATCACCGGCTTCTTCGGCGGCCTGGGCGGCTGCGCGGTGGTCGGTCAGACGATGATCAACGTGAAGGTCTCCGGCGCCCGTACGCGCCTGTCCACGTTCCTCTCCGGCGTCTTCCTGCTCGTCCTGGTCGTCGGCTTCGGCGACACCGTGGCGCTGATCCCGATGGCCGCCCTGGTCGCGGTGATGATCATGGTCTCGGTCAGCGCCTTCGACTGGCACTCGGTCCGGCCCGCCACCCTGCGGCGGATGCCGCTCTCGGAGACGGTGGTCATGCTCACGACCGTCGCGGTCACCGTCGCGACCCGCAACCTCGCGATCGGCGTCATCGTCGGGGTCCTGGTCGCGATGACCCTCTTCGCGCGCCGGGTCGCCCACCTGACCCGCACGCACCGAGAGCTCGTCGAGGACGCCGACGGGAGCATGACGGCCGTCTACCGGGTCACCGGAGAGCTCTTCTTCGCCTCCAGCAACGACCTCTACACCCAGTTCGAGTACGCCGACGACCCCGACGAGATCGTCATCGACCTCTCCGACTCCCACATCTGGGACGCCTCCACGGTCGCGACGCTCGACGCGATCACCCACAAGTACGCGACCAAGAACAAGTCCGTACGCATCGTCGGCCTCAACGCGTCCAGCGCCGACCGGCACGAGCGGCTGACCGGCCAGCTCAGCGGTCACTGACCTCGGCGCGAAGAAACTCGTGTCGCGGACCATGTAGAGATCGGCGCGCCGGCCTCGTTCTCTCGTCGAAAGCACCCGCCACAACCACGAGCAGAGTACGAGGATGGCAGTCATGACACACCTGTTGAGGTTCGACCACGTCGGCATCACCGTCGCCGATATCGACCTGGTCACGGAGTTCTTCGTCGGCCTGGGCCTGAAGATCGAAGGACGTACGTTCGTCGAGGGCGAGTTCATCGACACCGTCTGCGGGATCCCCGGGGCACGGTGCGAGGTCGTGATGCTCCGCCCGCCGGGTGGCGACACCACCCTCGAGCTCTCCCGGTTCGTACGTCCCGACCACGTGCCCGGCACGCCTGACGCACTGGCCAACACGCTGGGCCTGCGCAACGTCTGCTTCCAGGTCGACGACCTCGACGCGGTTCTCGCGGACCTGGCAGAGAAGGGCTATGGGCTGGTCGGCGGAGTCGGCGTCTACGAGGACATCGTGCGGATGGCGTACGTCCGCGGGCCCGAGGGCATCGTCGTCTCGCTCTCGGACCAGATCGGCTGACACAGGGCCTTACCCGACAGCCGGGTCCGGGCCTCGGGCCTGTGGCAGACTTCGGGCCATGACTTCGAAGCATCTCGGCCTGCTTCCGCCGCCGGTCGCCTGACCGGAGCGGCCCCGCCGATCTGCCGCTGAGAGCGCGGATCGGCTCTCTTGTGGCGTGCTCCAGACGCTGCCCATCCGTCTTGTCGAACCTGGAGCACCTCTTCGATGTCTTCTCTTTCCGCCCGTCTCGGGCTCGTTCAGATCTGCCTCGCCGGAGTCCTGTGGGGCACCGGCGGCCTCGTCCTCCAGATCGTCCGCGCGACCACGCCGATGTCGGTGCTCACCGTGAGCGCATACCGCATGCTGATCGCCGCCGTCGTACTGCTCGCCGTCCTTGCCCTCGTCGGCCGCCTGCGCGACCTTCGCCTCGACCTCCGCACGGTGGTCGTCGGCGTCGCGACCGGCCTCTACCAAGCGCTCTACTTCGCCTCCGTGGTCGCCGTCGGAGTGACCGTGTCCACCGTCGTCAGCCTCGGGATCGCTCCGGCGATTCTGCTCGCCGGCGAGGCCATCGCGTCACGTCAGCGGCCGAGCGGCCGGCAGCTCGTGGTGCTGGCGACCGCACTGACCGGGCTGGTCCTGGCCTCGGCATACGCCGGCAGCGGGGCCGGCGGCGACCGGCCGGTGGCCGGGGTGCTGCTCGCGATCGCGTCCGGATCTGCGTACGCGCTCACCACTGCTGTCGGGCGCCCGCTCGCTCAGCAGCGCAGCCCACTGCTGGTGACGGCCGGCGCCACCGGCGTCGGAGCCCTTGCCCTCACTCCGTTGGCGCTGCTTGGCGGCGGGTCGCTCGTCTCGTCCTCGGCGACCGTATGGGCCTGGCTGGTGTACCTGGGCGTGGCGACGATGGCGCTGGCGTACGGCCTGCTCTATGCCGGGCTGCGCACCACGCGCAGCAGCGCGGCCACCGTGGCCAGCTTGATGGAGCCGGTCGCCGCGTCCGTCGCTGCCGCAGCGGTCCTCGGCGAACGCCTCACCGCGCCAGCGGTCGCCGGGGTCGTGCTGATCCTGGTCGCCGTCGCCGGTCTCGCGTAGATCGGACACAAAGCGAAGCCGGGGAGTCTCAGGCGCACCGGGGGGGGCTGTGTCTCCCCCGCGTCAGGGGGGGGGGGGGGGGCGGGGCGGGGTGGGAAGAGGGGGGGGGGGGGGAAGAGGGGTGGGGCGGGGGTGTA
>NZ_JBEPDH010000029.1:0-61587 GCF_040300245.1 Nocardioides sp. NPDC000445
CCCTCCGGCGCGGTGGGGGGGGTGGGGCCCCCCCGCGCTGCGCGGGGGGGGGGCTTGCCGCCGGCGGCGGCCGTCCCCTTTCACCCCCCCCCCCCCCGACTCGGCCCGGATCGGTGAGACAGACCTGCCGAGTGGGCATCGTGGGGCGGGACAGTTGCGCCGAGTCGGCATGCTCGGGGCGGGTCTCTAGACTGGTGCCCATGAGCATCGACCTCGGCACCCCACGCCTGATCACCGACGACGAGAAGGCCGTCCTTCTCGCCGAGCCGCGCGGCTACTGCGCGGGGGTGGACCGGGCCGTGATCACGGTCGAGGAGGCGTTGGACCTCTACGGTGCGCCGGTCTACGTGCGCAAGGAGATCGTGCACAACAAGCACGTCGTCGACGACCTGCGCAACCGTGGCGCGATCTTCGTCAACGAGCTCGACGAGGTGCCCTCGGGTGCGACCGTCGTCTTCTCCGCCCACGGCGTCTCCCCGGCGGTCCACGCCGACGCCGCCGTGCGTGAGCTGAAGACGATCGACGCGACCTGCCCGCTGGTCACCAAGGTCCACCTGGAGGCCAAGCGGTTCGCCCGCGAGGGCTACAGCATCCTGCTGATCGGCCACGCCGGTCACGAGGAGGTCGAGGGCACCATGGGCGAGGCGCCGGAGGCGACCACGCTCGTCGAGGGCCCCGGTGACGTACCCGGCCTCGAGGTCGCCGACCCGTCCAAGGTCGTCTGGCTCTCCCAGACCACCCTCTCGGTCGACGAGACGATGGAGACGGTCGCCGCGCTCCGGGCGAAGTTCCCCGAGCTGCTCGACCCGCCCAGCGACGACATCTGCTACGCCACCCAGAACCGCCAGCAGGCGGTCAAGGAGATCGGCGGGGCCAGCGACCTGGTCATCGTCGTCGGCTCCGGCAACTCCTCCAACTCGGTCCGCCTGGTCGAGGTCGCCCTCGAGGCCGGCGCCAAGGCCGCCTACCGCGTCGACGACGCCAGCGAGATCGACGAGTCCTGGCTCGAAGGCGTACGCAGCGTCTCGGTCACCTCCGGAGCCAGCGTGCCCGAGAAGCTGGTCGAGGGTGTCGTCGGGTTCCTCAAGGACCGTGGCTTCCCCGACGCCAAGGCGCACAAGAGCGCCGAGGAGTCGCTGATCTTCGCGCTGCCCACCGAACTCCGCAAGGACCTGAAAGCCGCTGCCGCGAGGGGTTGATCCCAGCCCGCCCGGTGGCGTTAGGGTCGAGGGGTGGCCCGATTTCTCGACGTACACCCAGACAACCCGCAGCCCCGTCTGATCAGCCAGGTCGTCGATGCCCTGCGTGACGACCAGCTGATCGCGTACCCGACCGACTCCGGTTACGCGCTCGGCTCGCGGATCGGCAACAAGGACGGTCGCGACCGGATCCTCAAGATCCGTGGTCTCGACGACCGCCACCACTTCACGTTGATCTGCAAGGACTTCGCGCAGCTCGGCACGATGGTCCACGTCGACAACAGCGCCTTCCGGGCGATCAAGCACGCGACCCCGGGGCCCTACACGTTCATCCTCCCGGCGACGCCCGAGGTGCCGCGACGACTGATGCACCCGAAGAAGAAGACCGTCGGCGTACGCATCCCCGATCACGCAGTCGTGCAGGCCCTGCTCGAGGAGCTCGGTGAGCCGCTGCTGTCCTCGACGCTGATCCTGCCCGGCGAGACCGAGCCGGAGGTCTTCGGATGGAACGTCAAGGAGGCGCTCGACCACCAGGTCGACATCGTCATCGAGGCCGGTGAGACTCCGGCCGAGCCGACCACTGTCATCGACTGGTCCGACGGCGAGCCCGAGGTCATCCGTGAGGGTGCCGGCGACGTCTCCGGGTTCCTGGCGCTGGACTGAGTTGCTGGACTGATCAGGAGGCCAGGGCGCGTTCGCGCTCGACCTCGTCGCGGGTCTCGGTGCGCTGTTTCAGCACCCGGCGGCGCATCACCAGGCAGCCCAGGCACAGGGCGTAGCCGATGAAGAGGCTGATCGCGTGGTGTCCGAGGCCGCTGACCACGGCTTGGACGAAGCCGTCCCCGGCGTCGGCGATCGATCCGGGCTGGGTCGCGGCCAGCAGGATGAAGATGCCGAGCATGATCAGCGGCGGGAGCACGCCGACCACGAAGAAGTCGCTGGGTCTGACGATCAGCGCGAGCGTCAGCGCGATCGCCACGAAGGTGAAGTCGAAGAGCAGGCCGATCTGGTCGTCGATGAGCAGATCGACGAAGGTCACCGTCAGGGAGGTGGCGGATCCGAGCGCGACAACATGGCGGCCGGACTCGCGTCCTTCCTCCCAGATAGTGCGCTGACTCATGCCGTCGCCTCCGTAGCGCAGGCGCCATCATACGGACGCGACGGCATGACGCCTATGGTCGCTCGCTGGCGCTCGCTCATGGGGTCACGATCTCTCGTATGCAGCCTGTGTATCAGAACCCACGGTAGGGCCCGGCACACCGTCATTCTCGGCGGCGCGCCGATCATCTTCCCTTACGCTGCTGAGCCGCTCCACAGCGCGTATCTCCACCGGACGCGGCGTCTCGAGCTCATCGTCGGTTACCGATAATTCATTGAAACGACGGGCGGCCACCAGGACCCGGTTGTCGAGTGACCCGATCGCCTGGTTGTAGCGGGTCACCGCGGTGTTGAGGGAGCGCCCGATCCCATCCAGGTGGCTGGACATCGTGGAGAGGCGCTGGTGCAGGTCACGGCCGAGCCGGTGGATCTCCCGGGCCTGTTCGGCGAGCGCCTCGTGGGACCATCCGTGCGCCACCGTGCGCAGGAGCGCGATCAGCGTGGTCGGTGAGGCGAGCACGACCCGGCGCTCCGCGGCGTACTCGATCAGGCCGGGTTCGGTCTCCAGCGCCGCCGAGAGGAACGACTCCGCCGGCACGAAGAGCACGACGAACTCGGGCGACTCCTCCAGGAAGCGCCAGTAGGACTTCGAGGCCAGCTGGTCCACATGCGTACGCAGCTGGGCGGTGTGTCTGCGCAGGTGAGCTCGGTAGTCGTCCTCGTTGTCCGCCGCCGCGGCGTCGAGGTAGGCGTCGAGGGGGACCTTGGAGTCGACGACCAGCTCCTTGTTGCCGGACAGGTGCACCACCAGGTCGGGTCGCAGCCGGCCGTCCTCGAGATGGACCTGCTCGGAGAAGTCGCACTTGTCCACCAGGCCGGCGAGCTCCACCGCGCGGCGCAGGTGCATCTCGCCCCAGCGGCCCCTGACCTGGGGCTTCCGCAGCGCCGTCGACAGCGACCGGGTCTCGGTCTGGAGTCGCCCGACCTCCGTCTCGAACTGCCCCTGCCAGCGAGCCCGCTCGCGGTCGAGATGCTGCATCTGGTCGCTGAGCCGGTCGAGCCCCTGCATCACCTCGGCCTGGTCCACCATCCCCGCCGCGACCGTCCCCACGCTCCGGGCGCGCGCCCACAGCACCCCGAGCACGACGCCCAGGGCAAGACCGATCACCAGTCCGAGCACGAGGATCCAGATCTCCATACATCGATCCTCGCAGGGACCACCGACAATTTGTTCGGATGGGCACGGTCGGCGGTTCGTGGTTCCATGGAGGCATGGCCCACAACGTCGAGCTGGCCGAGCGAGTGCGGGACCTGATGCCCGCCGGCACCACCGAGGTGAAGATGTTCGGTGGTCTGGCATTCATGGTGAACGGCAACATGGCGTGCGCGGTCGGTGCCGACGACCTGCTCGTACGCACCGGCAAGTCGGCCTACGAGGCCGCCATCGCCGCAGGCGCAGAGCCGATGATCATGGGTGCCCGCACGATGTCCGGCTACGTCAACGTCGCCGCCGACCTGCTCAGCGGCGACGCGCTCGCCGGCTGGGTCGAGCGCGGTGTCGCCACCGCCGAGTCACTGCCACCGAAGTAGCGCGACCACCGGAAGGTGATCGCTCCCGGTGCGGTCCAACGGTCGTACGTCCTCGACCTCGGCGCCACGGGCGAAGACGTGGTCGATGCGGATGGCCGGGAGGGCTGCCGGGAAGGTGAATCCGAAGCGGTCCTGCGGTTCGCTGACCTGGGAGATGACCGCACGGAGTGCGCGGTCGCGCGCGTCTGCGTTGAAGTCGCCGGAGACGATCACGACCTCGGTGTCGTCGGCCCGCAGAGCGTCGGCGAGAAGCTCGATGCTCCCGTTGCGTGCCCTGACGTCCAGGCCGCGGACGCCCAGCCGGATCGAGGGCAGATGCACGGCATAGACCGCGATGACGGGGGCGTCGTCGGCAGGCCTGGTCTCGACCCGCAGCCCGCGTCTCCACGACGCGTCCACGCCCGCCGGGCGCAGATCGAGAGGTGTCGCGTTCTCCAGGGGGCGCGCCGACCAGACCCCGACGGTGCCGTACGTCTCGTGGTGCGGGAGGACATCGCCGAACGCCCGGCTGTAGTCGTCGACCCGCTCCGGAACCACCTCGTTCAGCGTCACGACGTCGGGTGAGGCCGCGAGGATCTCGCGGACTGTCCCGGTGATGTCCGTGTTCGTGTCGCTCACGTTGTGCTGGACGACGACCAGGTCGGGGCGCGACGCGGGAACGTCGGAGAGCTTGGGATGGAACGTCCAGCCCCAGGCCACGGCGGGCACGAGGAACGCGACGACCGCGGCGGCCGACCGTCGCGCCAGCCCGACGAGCAGGACCAGCACCGCCACGGCGCCGAGCCAGGGCAGGAACGTCTCCACGAGGCTGCCGATGCCGAGCGCCGACGGGAGATGGGCGTGGAAGACGATCGCGCCGCCGATGGCGAGCAGGAGGATCGCGCACACCGTTCCACGGGACCAGACCGTGCTCCGGCCCTCCCGGTTCACCTCATCGCGGTCAGTCGGCGAGATCGACGATCACCGGAGCGTGGTCGGAGGGGGAGCCGGTGCCGATCGCGGGGTTGCGCTCGTCGAGGTCGACGAACGCGCCCGTCACCCGCGAGGCGAACGTCGGGGAGCCGAGGACGAAGTCGATGCGGAGCCCGCGGTTGCGCTCGAAGCGCTGCCGGTAGTAGTCGAAGTAGGTGTAGGCCTCCGGACCGGGCACGAAGGGGCGTACGACGTCCTTGAAGTCCTTCTCGATGGCGAAGAAGGCGTCGCGCTCGGCGGGGGTGAGGTGGGTCTTGCCGACGAACTGCTTGGGGTCGAAGCAGTCCTCGTCGAAGGGGCAGACGTTCCAGTCGCCGACCATGGCCGAGGGGCCGTCGTGCCAGGCCTGCGAGGCCTTCTGCAGCGCCGCGAGCCACTCCAGCTTGTAGGCGTAGTGGGGATCGTCCGGCTTGCGGCCGTTGGGGACGTAGACCGATGTCACCCGTACGTCACCACAGGTAGCGGTTAGGGCGCGCGCCTCGGCGACGTCCTTGAACGACGGCATCCCCTCGAACCCGACCTGGATGTCGGTCAGCCCGACCCGGGAGATCAGCGCGACGCCGTTCCACTGGTCGTAGCCGACCGAGGCGACCTCGTAGCCACGGGCCTCCAGCCCCATCGTCGGGATCTGGTCGGGCTTGGCCTTGGTCTCCTGCAGCGCCAGCACGTCGATCGAGTGTCGCTCGACGAAGGCCTCGACGCGGTCGATGCGGGAGCGGATGGAGTTGATGTTCCAGGTGGCGATACGCACGCCCGTCAGACTATCCAGAGGACGTATTGGACTACCGTTTGAGGCGTGGGCAGAGCGACGATCGAGATGCACGGGGTCCGTCGTCTCTACGAGCAGGCCGATCTCGCCGAGCTGATCGCCCTCGACGACATCGACCTGACCATCGAGCCCGGCACGTTCGTGAGCATCATCGGGCCCTCGGGTTGCGGCAAGTCGACGCTGTTGCGGCTGATCAGCGGTCAGGAGTCGGCCGATGCCGGGAAGATCACGGTGTGCGGTCTGACGCCGAAGGAGGCGGCCGAGGCGAAGGCCTTCGGGTTCGTGCCGCAGTCTCCGGCGCTGCTGCCCTGGCTGAGCGTGCTCGGCAACGTGACCCTGCCGCACAAGGTGAATCGCCGCAGCGACCGTGGCCGGCCGGATCTCGAGGCGATGCTGCGCGAGGTCGGCCTGGGGGAGTCGCTCCACAAGCTCCCGGCCGAGCTGTCCGGCGGCATGAAGCAGCGGACCGCGATCGTACGCGCCTTCGGGCTGCGCCCCGACGTACTCCTTCTCGACGAGCCCTTCGGTGCGCTCGACGAGTTCACCCGCGAGGCACTCCAGGAGCAGCTGCTGGAGCTGTGGGAGCAGACCCGCGCTACGGTCGTCTTCGTCACCCACTCGATCTCCGAGGCGGTCAGGCTGTCCGACAAGGTCGTGGTGATGGCCCCGCGACCGGGCCGGATCACCGACGTCATCGACATCGACCTGCCCCGGCCGCGTCACCAGGAGCTGCTCACCTCGCCCGAGTTCCACGCCTACGAGCTCGCCCTCCGGGGCAGTCTGAGGGACGCATTCAGCCACGGAGAGGTGGTCTCGTGACCCTGGACTCAGGTACGCAGCCGGCCCCTCGGCCACATCTCGTCGTCCCCACCCCCGAGCAGCTCGCCGCGCGCCGCCTGCGCCGCCGCACGCGGCTGCTCCGCCCGCGCTACTGGCTCCCGTTCGTCCTCCTCGTCGTGGTGCTCGGGCTCGCCTGGGAGGTGGGCGCGCGGCGGATGCCCTACCTGTTCGCGCCGCTCGGCGACATCGCGAGCGTGCTGACCGAGGACCCCGGCTACTTCCTGAGCAACACCCTGGTCACGCTCAGCGAGGCGCTGGTGGGGCTCGGGATCGGCTTCGTCGCCGCCTTCGCCCTCGCCGTCGTGGTGAGCGAGATCGCGGTCGTGCGGCGTGCGGTGATGCCGGTGGCCGTCGTGCTCTCGGTGACACCGCTGGTGGCGATCGCGCCGCTGCTCGTGGTCGCGCTCGGGTTCGGGATGGGGCCGAAGGTCGTCCTGACCGCGCTGGTCTGCTTCTTTCCGATCCTGATCAACGTGGCGACCGGGCTGCGGGCGGTGCCCTCGCCTGTGCTGCAGGTCTACCGCACCGTGGCCGCGAGCCGGCTGGAGGTGCTGCGCTACCTGCGGGTGCCGGCCTCGCTGCCGTACGTCTTCGCGTCCCTGCGGATCGTCTTTCCGCTGTCGATGATCGGCGCCGTCGTGGCCGAGCTCTCCGCCGCGGGGTCGGCGGACGGCCTCGGCAGCGTGATACAGGTGGCCAGCTCGCAGAACAGACTGGCTACGGTGTGGGCAGCGATCTTCGTCCTCGCGGCGCTCGGGTCGCTGCTGTTCTGGCTCGTGACGCTCGCCGAGCGTCGAGTGCTCCACTGGCACGAGTCCTGATCCTCGAGTGAAGGAGCCCTTCATGTCTCGCGTACGTCCGATCGCTGCTGCCCTCACGTCGGCGGTCGTCCTGCTCGGTGCGCTGACCGCCTGCGGGTCCTCGCAGAACTCCGCCGGCGAGCAGGGGAGCGCAGTCTCGGCCGAGCGCTGCGAGCAGAACGAGAAGGCCGGGAAGATCACCTACATGTCGGGCTACTACTGGCAGGCGTCGGCCTCGATCATGGAGGCCATCGCCGCAGATCGGCTCGGTTACTTCACCGACCTCTGCCTCGACGTCGAGCTCCAGCCGGGCTCGGGCGACGTCTCCCAGAACGCCAAGCTGATCGCCGCCGGGAAGGTGCAGGTCGGGCCGCTGTCCGAGCAGGACATCATGACCTCCAACGCGAGCGGCCTGAAGGTGCTCGGCGTCTCGTCCTACTCCAACGCGGGTCTCGACGTGCTGATGACCGGCACCTCGATCACCGACCTGAAGCAGCTCGAGGGCAAGACGCTCGGCCACAAGGGCTGGGTGCCGGTCGGCGTACAGGCGATGCTCGCCGAGGCCGGCGTGGACATGACCAAGGTGAAGCAGGTCAAGGTCGGCTACGACCCCGGCGTGCTGCCGCGCGGCCAGGTCGACGCGCTGGTCGGGTTCGTCTCCAACGAGCCCAACCAGCTGAAGGAGGCCGGCGAGGAGGTCACGGTCTGGGAGCCGACCGACTTCGAGGTGCCCGGTTCCCTCGGCGCCTACTCCGTCAACCCCGCCTGGGCCGAGAAGCACCCCACCGCCGTCGAGGACTTCCTCCGGGCCGTCTTCAAGGCCTACACCTACTGCGCCTCCGCGGACCACGTCGAGGAGTGCATCGGCTACCAGCACGACCTGGCCGGCGCCGAGTCCGACGAGAAGCACGAGACCGCCATTTGGCGCACCGAGGTCGCGGTCGCGGCCGACAACCCGCTCCCGGGCAAGTTCGGCTCGGTCGACCCCGACAACGTCGCGGCGCTGGCCGGGGTCGTCACGGCGTACGCAGGGCAGAAGGTCACGCCCGAGCAGGCCGCGTCCTGGTTCGACACCTCCTTCGCGGACGCCGTCGTCGACGACAGCGACAAGGTGATCTGGCCCGCTCCGTGATGCGACCGGTGGCAAACGTATGAGTTTCATTCGAAACTTTTGCCTGCTCAATGGGAATTTGACCGAAGTTTCTATGCCGTATGCGGGGTCGTAACGCTTGAATCTCCTGTGGCCCTCGGGGTGCCCTATCTCGGGCGGCCGCTCACATTTCCAGGAGGAAGAGCTATGCGAGTTCGTATTCCCATGATGATCGCCGCGGCTGCGGGTGCCGCAGCGCTGACTGCGTCGATGGTTCCCGCATTCGCCGAGGAGGCGCCGAGCTACCAGGAGTTCGAGGCGTCCACATACGTCGACGTCGACGGTCAGTACATCGTCAACGGCGACGAGGTCGTCTCCAACCAGGGTGACCTGCACAAGTTCTACGAGTCGATGGTCTCGACGCCGAAGCACGTCCCGGAGGACGGCCTCATCGTCAACACCGTCAGCGGCAAGGACGACAAGTGGTCGGCCTCCCAGGCGCTCAACCTGACCTACTGCGTCTCGAACAAGTTCGGCACCAACAAGGCCGGCATCGTCTCGGCGATGGACCAGGGTGCCGGCCTGTGGGAGGCGGCGAGCTCGGCGGTCGAGTTCACCTACGTCCCCGCCCAGGACGGCTCGTGCAACACCCGCAACTCCAACGTGCTCTTCTCGGTCGAGCCGGTCAGCACCTCGCAGTACATCGCGCGGGCGTTCTTCCCCTCGACCTCGAAGCGCTCGCGCAACGTGCTCATCGACGACTCGATCTTCTCGTCGGGCAACTGGGAGCCGGGTGACATCCTCGCGCACGAGCTCGGTCACGCCCTCGGGTTCCGTCACGAGCACACCCGCCCGGAGGCGGCGACCTGCTTCGAGGACAACAACTGGCGTGCGCTGACCCCGTACGACTCCTCCTCGATCATGCACTACCCGCAGTGCAACGGTGGCTCGGAGGACCTGGAGTTCCAGGCCTCCGACGCGGCCGGGGTCCGGGCGCTGTACGGCTCCTGATCCACCAGCAGTGATCCACCAGTAAGAGAGCGGCCCTCCCGGTCTTCCGGGAGGGCCGCTCTCATGGGGGTTCCTAGTAGGACAGCCCGTGACCGAGCGGGAAGAGATCGGGGATCTCCACCGGAAGCTTGCCGCTCGGGTTCACCTCGCCGTAGAGCACCCGCACCAGCGACTCGAGCTGATGGGAGGTGTAGCCGTAGGTGTCGAGCACCGTCGCGGCCTCGGGGAAGGAGGTGACGTCGTAGGGGTTGCGCATCGCGGTCACGATCACCGGGGTGTCGGTGGCGAGCAGCGCCTTGACCAGCTTGGTCTGGGCCACGGACGCCGGGGTCGGCTGACCGGTCGCCGGATTGATCTGCCAGGCGTTGTTGGTCGGCACCACCACCAGATCCTTGCCCGCGGCAGCCGCGACCGCGGCGTCGATCTGCGCGTCGGTCGGAGTGGTGCCCGACTGCAGCACCTGGGTCGTCGCGCCGCGCTTCTGCAGCCCGGCCGCGATGCCCGCCGTCGTGTCCACGCCCCAGCCCGCGACCAGGACGTTCTTCGCCCCGGGCGCCAGCGGCAGCAGGTCGTCGTCGTTCTTCACCAGCGTGGTGGTGCGGTCGGAGATCGCCTGGGCGTCGGCCTTGTGCACCGGGTCGCTGAAGACCGCCGGAGCGGCCGCCACGTCGACGTACGGACTCTCGAAGATCTTGTTCTCGAGCTTGTGCTCCAGGATCCGGTAGACCGACTCATCGAGCCGCTGGCGCGAGATGGTGCCGTCCTTGACGGCGTCGAGGACGGCCGCGTACGCCGTGTCCATCTGCGGCGGGATCAGCAGTTGGTCGGCGCCGGCGAGGAAGGCCTCGACCGGGGCGACGTCGGGCGGGTACGTCGCGCTCGCGCCCTGCATGTCGAGGGCGTCGGTCACGATCAGGCCGTCGAAGCCCATCTCCTCGCGGAGCAGGCCGGTGAGGATCGGCTCGGACATGGTGGCCGGCTCGCCGCTCGGGTCGATCGCGGGCACGGTCACGTGGGCCGTCATGATCGCGTCGATCCCGGCGTCGATCGCCGCCTTGAACGGCGGCAGGTCGATCGCCTCGAGCTCCTCGCGGCTGTGGGTCACCTCGGGCAGGCCGTAGTGGCTGTCGGTGCCGGTGTCGCCGTGCCCCGGGAAGTGCTTGGCGATCGAGGAGAGGTCACCGTCGTCGAAGCCGCCGACCTCGGCCGCGACGATGTCGGAGACCGCGGCCGAGTCGGCACCGGCGCTGCGGATGCCGATGACCGGGTTGTTGGGGTTGAGGTTGACGTCGGCGACGGGCGCGTAGTCCTGGGTGACCCCGACCGCGGCCAGCTCGGTGCCGATCACCTCGGCGGACCGGGCTGCGTCCTCGGTCGAGCCGCCTGCGCCGAGCGCCATCTGGCCGGGCATCTGGGTCGCGCCGCTGGCCGGGCCGAAGCGGGCCACGAGCGCGCCGCCCTCCTGGTCGACCGCGATGTTGAGCGGGATCTTGGGCCGCTGCTGCAGCGCGGCGCTCTGGAGGCCGTTGGAGAGCTTCGCGACCTGGGCGGCATCACCGATGTTGTCGGGCCCACGGGTCGTGAAGTAGATGACACCGCCCGGCTGGTACTTGGCGATCGCCTGCGCCGGGGTGTCCACGCCGTAGAGCCTCTGGTTGCCGGCCTTCGCCGTGTCGCTGACGTTGTTGGCGTCGCGTCCGTAGACCTCGATGACGAAGAGCTGGCCGATCTTCTGCTGCAGCGACATGTGGTGCATCAGCGAGACGATCTTGCGGTGCTGGGGCGACGCCATGTCCGCGGCGGTCGTCGCGGGCGGATCCGGCTCTGCGGCGTGGGTTGCTGCGTACGGCGTAGCAACCGCCACCGCGGCCGCGAGTCCCGCAGCCGCCAACCTTCCGCGTCTGGTCAGTGTCGTTCTGCTCATGACAACCTCCCCATCTGCGCCGCTGGTACGCGGCACGGCGATTCACTCTAGGGGCTACCAACCGGTCACGGAAGAAAATTCCCGAGTCGGCAGATGGCGGCCGGACGATTTTCGCCGGATCGGTGGACAGAACGGCCCGGCAGGGCCAGGGTGAACCTTCGTGCGCATCGTTGTCGGAGCCGCAGCGGCGGCCACTCTCGCTCTCACCACCCTCACCTTCGCGCCGGCGGCGCAGGCTGTGCAGCCAGGGGGTGCGTACGACTGGACGTCTGTGAACGTGGATACGACACAGGGGTTCCGGGCGCTGGACGCCGTCGACGCGGAGACCGCGTGGGTCGGCGGCGACGGCGGGGGAGTGTTCCGTACGACCGATGGCGGCCGGACCTGGGACGAGGTCTCGCCGCCGGGATCCGACGGGCTGCTCTTCCGCGATGTCGAGGCACGCTCGGCGAGCGAGGCGGTCGTGCTCTCGATCGGCGAGGGTGAGGCGAGCCGGATCTACAAGACCGTCGACGGCGGAGCGACCTGGACCGAGACGTTCCGGTCGGCCGAGCCGGCCGCGTTCTACAACTGCGTCGACTTCTGGCCCGGCGGCAAGCGTGGGATCGCGATGAGCGACCCGGTCGACGGCGAGTGGCGCATCATCACGACCGCCGACGGCGGCGACACCTGGACGATCGCGGACACACGCGGCCTGGAGGCGCCGGGCGAGTTCGGCTACTCGGCCAGCGGGACCTGCCTGGTCACCTCGGGCGCGCGCGACGCCTGGATCGGCGGTGGCGGCGCGGCCGCGAGGATCTACGCCACCCATGACGGCGGTCGCTCCTGGTCCGCCGCCGACTCCACGATCGCGACCGGTGAGGCCGCCGGTGTCTTCGGGCTCGGGTTCCGCAACCCTCGCCAGGGCATCGCGGTCGGTGGCGACTTCGGCCTCGAGGACGACGGCGTCGACCGCGCCGCCTACTCCACCGACGGCGGTCGCACCTGGACCAACTCCGACTCCGACCTGGGTGGATACCGTGAAGCGGTCGCCTGGGTCGGTGGCCGCACGGCGATCGCCGTCGGCCCCAACGGCAGCGACATCAGCCACGACAACGGCCGTTCCTGGAAGCCGTTCGGCGCCACCCAGACCCGCTTCCACACCGTCGACTGCGCCCAGGGCGTCTGCTGGGCCGCCGGTGCGGGAGGGCGGGTCGGGGTGCTCGCGCGCTGAGCTCAGATCTTGAGCCCAATCGTCATGGGTCCGCTCGAGGCCATCTCGTGCTCGCCGCGCTCGATGCAGAACTCGTTGCCCTCGGGGTCGTGCAGCGCGACGAAGCCGGTCCCGTCCTCCTTGCGGTGGTCGCCGAAGACGGTGGCGCCGAGCGAGAGCGCGCGCTCGACGAGCTCGTCGCGGGTGGTGTCCTCCGGCTTGATGTCGATGTGGACCCGGTTCTTCGCCGACTTCGCCTCGGGCACCGGGACGAAGAGGAACATCAGCTCCTTCGACGGGAAGCTGCGGGCGACGATCACCTCGGGGTCCTCGTCGTAGAAGAGGTGCCAGCCGGTGACCGCCGACCAGAACTCCCCGAGCTTGCGGGGGTCGGCACAGTCGAAGGTGAGATGGCGGATCTGGATAGTCATGGCCGGATCATCCACCGAAGCCCGCCCGACGCGGAACGGGTTATTCGACGAACTCCGAGACCGTACGCGGCGTGGCCGCCGTCGCCAGGGCGACGGCCGTCTCGAGCGGCACGTCCGGGATGTCGACGTGCTCATGGCCGGCCGCGGTCATCGCGGTGACCTGGGCCAAGCCGATGCGGCGGTCGAAGAACGTCTGCCTGACCCGCCAGCCGATGATGCCGTCGGTCTGCAGCGCGGTGCGTACGGCAGTGTAGGAACCCGAGCGGACGACCAGGTAGCGATCGGTCAGCGCGTGGCCGAGGTGGCGGTGGCGCAGCTCGGCACCGAGCAGCCCGAGAACGAGGGCGACGACAAGCATGGCGACCGGGATCCACCAGAGCCAGACGTCGCCGAAGACGCCGATCAGCACGGTCGGGACGAGCGCGACGAGCGTCCACACGACGGTGGCGACGACCGCCCGGAACCAGTAGCGCCGGCGTGGCCGCGGCCCGTGTCCGGTGAGCGCCGCCGAGAACGCGTCCTCGCCGAGGATGTCGGTGCCGACCTCGGAGACGACCTGCTCCGGGGCCGTCGGCAGGACCGCGGGGAAGTTGTCGTCGAGCCCGGTCGTCAGCAGGTTGAGATCGGCCCCGCCGGCCAGGCCGATCAGCGGGCCGACGGTGGAGGTGGCGCCGCGTACCTTCGCTTCTTCCACGGTCGTCGCGCGGGTGCTGGTCAGGCCGAAGCTGCGCCGCAGCGTGGTGCCCTCCCGGCCCTGCTCGCGTACGACCTGGAGGTCCCACCAGCGCACCGCGTAGCCCACGCACGACCCGATCGCCCACACCGCGGCCGCCCCGACGATCGCGATCGGCACGGCGATGAAGAGCATGCGTACGAACTCGTCGACCGGGACGCCGTTGACCTCGCCGTTGGTCACCTGGACACCGACGGACTCCCATGGGATGAGGTCGGAGAAGGCACCGAAGAGCGCGCCCAGACCGCCGAGCGCGATCGCGAGGTTCCTGAGGTTGAGCGGGGCGTACCTGATCCAGGACCAGTCGAGCCTGGCGATGATCTCGCCTTCGGGCGGGGCCGCGACGGGCGCAGTCTCCGGCGAGGAGCCTTCGGCGGAGGGCACCTCAGACGCGGATTGCCCGGATGGTGCGGGGGCCGCGTGCAGGAGCTCGCGCCGCAGCCGGGCGGCGGCGTCCTTGGTGAGCGAGTCGAGGGTGATCTGGCCCTCGTCGACCCCGGTGCCGACATTGACCTTGGTGACCCCGAGGGCGCGGTGGATGAGGGTCGAGCTCAGGTCGACGCTCCGCACCCGGTCGAGCCGGGCGGTCAGGGTGGTGCGGTTGAGCAGACCCTTGCGTACCTCCAGATGTGTGGGCGTCACCCGATAGCTCGTGGTCAGCCACGGGACCATGCCGGCCAGGGCCGCGACGACCGCGATGCCGACCGCGACCAGCAGACCGATGAACACGTTCGCCTGCCCGGCACCGAAGGCGCCGATCGCGGCCGGGATGATCGCCTGGCGCAGCGTCGAGAGCGGGCTGACGACCGCGGTCCATCCGGCCAGCCGCTGCCACTCCGCGTCCGGAACGAGAGGAGCGTCAGGGACCTCGGGAACCTCGGGAACGTCAGGGACCTCGGGTGTGCTCACGTCGCGTCCTCGGGCGTCGCCGCGGTGATCGCCACCAGCTTCGCGACGACCTCGAGCGCGAGCGCGTCGTCGAGGCAGGCGATCTGGACGGTGCCCGCCGAAGAGGCGGTGGAGACCTTGACCGTACGCAGCCCGAACCGCCGCATCAGCGGCCCCTGGGTCGAGTCGACCGTCTGCACCCGGGAGAGCGGCACGATCTCGTCGATGACGGTGATCCACCCGTGGCGTACGTGGACGGCGATGTCGGTCACCTCCCACCGGTGGATCCGGAACCGGATCGAGGGCACGAAGGTCAGTCCCGGCACCGGCGCCAGGACGAAGACCACGGCGACGAGCCAGAGGATCCAGGTCCAGAAGCCCTCGGGGACGAGCACCGCCGCCACGATCGCACCCACCGCGAGCGCCAGCCAGATCACGGCGCCGATCGCCTCCGCCGTACGCCAGTACGCCGGTGCGCGCTCGGAGACCTGATGTGCGGGTTCGCGCAGTCGCTGTGGTGCGTCGGGGGCGTTCACGGGACGCGAGCCTATTGGGTGGGGTCCCATGACCGTCGGAATTTGTGATCGGCGGTTCTGGTGCCGACCCCAGCCGTCCGCGTTTCGGCCGTGGTCGGCGTACGGATCTCGACCCGCAGTCGCGGCTTTGCACGCTCAGCCGCGCGCTCGCTCGATCTCCTCGCGTTCCCCGAAGCAGGCTTCGGGGAGGCTCGGACCTAGGATTGTCGATCGTGGCACTCACCATCGGCATCGTGGGACTTCCCAACGCGGGCAAGTCGACCCTCTTCAACGCTCTGACCAAGAACGACGTACTCGCGGCGAACTACCCGTTCGCCACCATCGAGCCCAACGTCGGTGTCGTCGGGGTTCCCGACGAGCGGCTGGCCGAGCTGGCGAAGATCTACGGGTCCCAGAAGCTGCTGCCCGCCACGGTGCAGTTCGTCGACATCGCCGGCATCGTGCGCGGCGCCTCGCAGGGTGAGGGCCTGGGCAACAAGTTCCTCTCCCACATCCGTGAGTCCGACGCGATCTGCCAGGTCACCCGGGTCTTCCGCGACGACGACGTCACCCACGTGGACGGCAAGGTCGAGCCCGCCAACGACATCTCCACCATCCAGACCGAGCTGATCCTGGCCGACCTGGAGACGGTCGAGAAGGCGATCCCGCGGTTGGAGAAGGAGTCGCGCAAGGCTCCTGACCTCAAGGCGAACCTCGCCGCAGCGGTCGAGGCCAAAGAGGCGCTCGAGGCCGGCACCCCGATCATCGCCACGAAGATCGACCGCGCGCTGATCCGCGATCTGATGCTGCTCACCGCCAAGCCCTACATCTTCGTCTTCAACTGCGACTCCGACGAGCTCGCCGACGAGGCTCTGAAGGACTCCATGCGCGAGCTGGTCGCCCCCGCCGAGGCGATCTTCCTGGACGCGAAGTTCGAGTCCGAGCTCGTCGAGCTCGACGAGGACGAGGCCCGCGAGTTCCTGGCCGACGCCGGCGTCGAGGAGCCCGGCCTGGACATCCTCGCCCGCGTCGGCTTCGACACCCTCGGCCTGCAGACCTACCTCACCGCCGGCCCCAAGGAAGTACGCGCCTGGGAGATCCCCAAGGGCGCCACCGCCCCCGAGGCCGCCGGTGTCATCCACACCGACTTCCAGAAGGGCTTCATCAAGGCCGAGATCGTCTCCTACGACGACCTCATCTCCGCCGGCTCCGTAGCCAAGGCCCGTGACCTCGGCAAGGTCCGCATGGAGGGCAAGGACTACGTCATGGCCGACGGCGACGTCGTGGAGTTCAGGTTCAACGTCTGATCAGCGGGCGCGATCGGGCGCCCGTACGTCAGATGCACTCATTCCAACACCGGAGGATTCCATGCCCAAGGGCTACTGGGTCAGCGTCTACCGCAGCATCTCGGACCCCGAGAAGCTTGCTGCCTACGGCAAGCTGGCCCCGGCGGCCGTCGAGGCAGGCGGCGGTCGGGTCCTCACCCGTGGCAGCCGGGTCGTGGCGCATGAGGCCGGAATCGCCGAGCGAACCGTCCTGATCGAGTTCGACAGCTTCGAGCAGGCCGTCGCGACGCACGAGAGTGCCGCCTACCAGGAGGCGCTGGCCGCCCTCGCCGACGGCGTCGAGCGAGACTTCCGCATCGTCGAAGGTCTCGACTGACCGAGGTTGGGCATCCTCGGTGAAGATCCATACGAGGAGTCGACCGCGCTAGGGTCTCCGCGTGGTGACTCAGTTGCACACCTACATCGATGCATGGCGGCGCCACGACGTCGACGCGGTGCTGGCCACGCTGACCGATGCCTGCGTAGTGATCGAGTCCTACGGCCCGGTCTACCGGGGCCGACCGCGCGTGGAGCAGTGGATGCACGCGTGGTTCTCTGCTGGGGGCTCCGTCGATGCCTGGGACATCACGATGCATGCCGCTGCCGGTGAGTTCCTGATGGCCGAGTGGAGCTTCGAGTGCACCTGGCGAGGCCAGGCCGGGCGATTCGAGGGATCATCCATTGCGAGGCTCCACGGCGATCGCATCGCATATCTCCGTGAGTACGCGACCACCGCCCCGCTTTATGACTGGACGGGTACGTGGCGCGATCAGCAATGAGCCGCTACTGACCGGCCTTGACTGTCCTGCGACACGTGTGAGGCTGCCGCCAGAGTCGTGTGTCATGACAGATTGGCGTTCCGAGCGCGTCCAGAGCGCGATCGCCGGTCGTAACCCGACCGTCCTGGCCGAGCTCGAGGCGGCGTACGCCGTCATCGGTGATGTTCAGTTCCTGCCCGGTTATCCTGATCGGCCTATCGCAGTCGAATGGTCGTCCTACTTGAAGTAGGATACTTGCATGGCAGCGTCTAGCGGCTCAGAGAAGCACTCGGTCTCGATGTCGTCCTCGCTCTCCGAGGAGGTGCGCGAACGAGTGGGCGCGCGCGGCTTTTCGGCGTACGTCGCGAAGGCGGTAGCCCGCCAGCTTCAGCGTGATGCGCTGGACGAGACGATCGAGCGCATGGAGGCCAAGCACGGTCCGGCCGATGAGGACCAGATCGCGGCCATCATGGGTCGGCTTGCCGAATGATCGCCGCACCCCACTCGATTCTGCTTGATTCCGAGGCGCTCTCCGCGCTCGCGCTCGATCAACCGGAGATGCTGGCCTGGGCGGTGGTGGCCCGGCGTACCGACTCGACGCTTCACGCCTCGACCGTCACGCTCGCCGAGGTCACCGACGGCACCTCGCGTGACATCGGAGTCCGTCGCGTCGCGAAGACGCTGGACCGCGAGGTCGTCACTGAACAGATCGGCTACCGGGCGGGGCGGCTGCGCGCTACTGCGGCGTCCGCACGTCGCAAGCCACGGGACCTGACCGTCGATGCGGTCGTGGCTGCGACGGCGCTCTCGCTGCGCGGCCCTGTCGTCGTGCTGACCTCCGACCCCGCTGACCTGCGGCTTCTTCTCGAAGGGACTGGCGTGAAGGTCGAGTCGATCGGATAGTTGCGCCAGCCTTCGAGCGTCCCGGGGTGACGCGGCGGCGGCCCGGATGTGACTTCTAGGATCATCAAGTGCCACGCATCGAGCTCACCACGGAAATCCCGGCGACGCTGGAACAGTGCTTCGAGCTGAGCCTGTCCGTGGACGCGCACCAGTCGTCCATGTCCGACTCGGGCGAGCGCGCCATCGCCGGTGTCACGTCGGGCGCGATGCGTCTCGGCGACTCGGTGACCTGGCACGCCCGACATTTCGGGGTCCCGTTCACGATGACCTCGGTGATCAGTCAGTACGACGCTCCGTACCGGTTCGTGGACGAGCAGGAGTCCGGCCCGTTTCGGCGGTGGTGGCACGAGCACCGATTCGACCCAGTCGCCGGTGGCACCCTGATGACGGATGTGGTGGAGCTCGAGTCGCCTGCTGGACCGGTCGGGCGGTTCGTGAACGCCCTCGTGCTGACTCGGTACATGACGAAGCTGTTGGAGCAACGGAACGCGTGGTTGGTCGACGCTCTCTCTGCGCCTGAGATCTGACGGCTCTCGTGGCGCGAGCACTCGTCGCCCCGTGCTGACGCAGTACGACGTGGGAGTCCCGAAGTCACCAGGTGACCTCAGGACTCCCACGTTGTTTGCCGGTCAAGGTCGCGGCACCTTCTGTTCCTGCTTTGACCCCGGGACGATATGGCCGTCGATGGCCAGCTCAGAGGTGTACTCGTCCATGTCGTGGGGGACCTCGAAGGCGGCGTATCCGGCTCCGTCAACCTCATAGACGTCGAGGTCCTTGGTGTAGCCCGCTGACGTGATGCGGACAGACGTCACATCGGGGTGAACGGCGTAGACCCAGACGAACGAGTCGCCGACCTCGCCACCGGAGGCGTTGAAGAGTGCCGGATTCTCCAGATAGCGGGACGTGTCGTTGACGTAGCCGCAGTCCGTTTCGACGTACTCACCGTACTCATAGCCGGTAGTGCTCCATTCGCTTCCGAGCAGGTTCTTCTTCTCCTCGACCAGTTCCACTCCGGTGACGGGCTGACCACACTCATCAGTTCGGTCGGACTCGATCAGCAGGTAGCGGCTGCCGTCCACGCTTCCGTGCATGACGATGTCCTGCGGAGGGATCTTGTCGACGTACTCCGGTCCTTGGCGGACGATCGCAGCTCCCGCGGCCGTCGCCAGCACCACGGGGATGGCGACTGCGCCGAGGCCGACCAGGATCCGCCGCCTGCGGTGCGGCTTTCGTGCGGTGTTGATCCGGCTTGCGGCGAAGTCGTCCTCGGCGAGTGTGTCCGCAACCGCGTGCAGGGTGTGTCGCAGCAGCAGGCCGAGGCTCTCCGGGTCGTGGGTGTTCTTCATGCGAGTGCCTTTCGGAGCTTGCCCAGCGCCCGCCGGTGGTCCGAGCGGACAGTTGCTGCTGGGCGGTTGAGGATGTCTGCGATCTCAGCCAGAGGAAGATCTTCGTAGTAGTGGAGGACGACGACGGCGCGTTGCGTCCACGGCAGCTGCGCGATCTGTGTCCAGGTCTCGTCAACGTCAGGCGGAAGGGTCACCAGCGGCCGATCAACGGCCTTGGCTCGGAGGCGGAACTGCCGTCGCTGGGCATCCTTGACGAGATTGACCACGGCCTTCTTGAGGTAGCGCGACGGGTTCTCGATCTGATCCCAGCGCTCGTGGGCCGAGGTGAACGCTGACTGGACCACGTCCTCGCTCATCTCGTGTGAGCCAGAGACCAGGTACGCCAGCCGCAGGAGCGTCATCCGGTACTCCCGGTAGGCCTCCTCGAACCCAACGTTGGGCATCTGCCCCTTCGTCGTCATCACACCTTCTCAGTCGTACCGGACACCCGAAACGTTGCACCTGATACTGCGCCGAATGTGGTGATCGCCAGGCACGTTCGAGTATCCGGCGGCCTTGCAGACACTTGAGCGACAGTAGGAGTGAGTCATGGTCGCGGTGGCGCCTGCGATCGTGGAGACCGAGACGACCTTGAACCGCGTCGATGAGGCGTACGCGCTGGCCTGGGCCGAAGCGCGTACGGCAGCCGACGAGGACCTGATCGACGTGCTCCGCGAGGCAGGACTCGGGCCGAGCTGGACCGAGCCGGGCCGGCCGCGGGCGGAGCTGCTGCTCGCCATCTGGCGGGCGGGCGCTACCCCGCGGTCCGCCTCGAGACAGGTCCGCGAAGCTCTCGGCGTACGGTCCGGTGCTTGACCCTGGTGGGGACCAGGAGAAGTCTGGAGAGATGACCAACCGTGTGATCGATGACTCGCGTTCGCTGCTGACTCTCGGCCGGGTGGACTCGGTGCGGGTCCAGGTCGGCTATCGGGCCAGCCCGGACGACCAGGTGGACCGGCAGTACCTGCTCGACCTGTCGGTGCCAGAGCCGGACGGCGGGGGAAGCGAGGATGTACTCGACGATCGGGAGATCCTCGCCGCGCTGGAGCCAGTCCTGTACGCCGGAGCCGACGCGCGACGGCACTACTCGCTGCACCAGCACCGATGGCACACCAGCTGGGGCGCCAGTCCGGGCGCCCTCGAGATCGGGCTGCTGGTGAACACCGGGCCTCGGACCACGGCCGTCTCCGAGGCGTCGTACGACGGTGTGGCCCGCGCCTTCCGTGACGTGATGGAGGTGGTCGGCCGGCCGGAGCGGACGCCGACCTCGCGGGAGTCGGCGGTCCAGCGCACACTGCGCGCGGCCGCGACGGCGTACGCCGTGGACCCGGACGCCCTGTCGCTCCGTGCGGAGGAGCACCACGCGGCCGACAACTCCTGGACGCTCACCCTGCGCTCCACCACGGGGGATGAGTACGACGTGGTGGTCGGTTTCGTCGAGGGGTACGCCGGTGCGGTGTCGGTGCGGCATGCACACCGGTTCGAGGCGGCCGACTCCATCGGCCCCGAGTGACGTGGAGCCAGGAAGTCGCCGCGCTACAGCCAGGGCCGGCGTCCGGGGCCGGTCGGGTGGGTGCCGGTGACGCCCATGACGACCGAGTACAGGCTGGTCTCGGCGGTGATGAAGAGGCGGTTGCGCTTGGCGCCACCCCAAGAGATGTTGGCGACGGTCTCGGGGACGTTCAGGCGGCCGATGAGGGTGCCGTCGGGGTCGTAGCAGTGCACGCCGTCGTCCATCGCGGCGACCCAGAGGCGGCCGCCGTCGTCGAAGCGGAGGTTGTCGAAGCGGGCGCCGTCGCGGACTCCGGCGTCGGCGAAGACCTCGCCGCCGGAGAGCGTGCCGTCGTCGCGTACGTCGAAGACCCAGATCTTGCCGGCACGGGTGTCGGAGACGAAGAGCTGGCGCTCGTCGGGGGAGAAGACCAGCCCGTTCGGGGCGCCGAAGCAGTCCGCGACCAGGCGGACCTCGCCGCTGGCTGGGTCGATCCGGTAGACGTTGTTGGAGCCGATCTCACTCTCGGCGCGGTAGCCCTCGTAGTCGCTGGTGATGCCGAAGTCTGGGTCGGAGAACCAGATCGAGCCGTCTGACTTCACGGTCGCGTCGTTGGGGCTGTTCAGGCGCTTGCCCTGCCAGCGCTCGGCCAGCACGGTGATCGTGCCGTCGTGCTCGGTCCGGGTGACCCGCCGGTTGCCTTGTTCGCAGGTGATCAGCCGGCCCTCGCGGTCGAGGGTGTTGCCGTTGGTGTGCCCGGCGGTGCGGCGGAAGACGCTCACGTCTCCGGTCTCCTCGTCCCAGCGCAGCATCCGGTCGTTGGGGATGTCGCTCCAGACCACCTGACGCCAGGCGGGCACGTAGATAGGCCCCTCGGCCCAACGGCACCCGGTGAAGAGGACCTCCAGCGCCTCGTCGCCGTTCATACACCGTCCGGTGCGGAACCGGTCGTCGAGCATCTCGTACAGCCCAGGGCGATCACTGCTCATGGAGTCCACTCCTCAGTATCTTCAATGCCGAATCTGAATCGGCCTGAGATGAAGACTGCAAGATCAGATATGGTCAGCGCAAGATATTTCTGAACGGAGAACCTGTGGACCAGATCGATCGCGAGCTGCTGGCCGAGCTTCAGAGCGACGCCACCCAGTCCTACGCCGCGCTGGGCCAGGCGGTCGGCCTCTCCGCGGGCGCGGCTCACGAGCGCGTACGCAAGCTGCGTGAGAGCGGCGTCATCCGGCGCACCACCGCCGACGTGGACCCGGCCGCCGTGGGCAGCTCGGTGCTGGCGTACGTCATGGTCGAATCCACGTCGTGGATGGGGGAGTCGGCGGAAGCGTTCGCCGCGATCCCGGAGATCGTGGAGGCCCACATCATCGCGGGCAGCGCCTCCGTGCTGGTGAAGGTGAGGACCGCGACCACCGAGCAGCTGCAAGACGTGCTGCGCCGGATCTACGCCATCGAGGGCGTCAGCGGAACGCAGGCGACGGTCGTCCTGGAGACCTTCTTCGAGCGGCCGCTCTCGCCGGTGGTCGCGGACCAGACCTGATCTCAGGCGGGCACCTTGTCCAGGAAGCCGCGTACGTCACGGATCCGCTGGTCGCCGTCGACGACGACCACGTCGAAGCCGATGACGACCGGCTCCTCGCCGGCCGGTCCCAGGCCCCACTGGAACCGAGCCTGCTGGTGGTGGGCATCGACGGTCCCCACGGGGGTGAAGACGAAGTCGGGGAACTGCGCGCGTACGGCCTGGATGGTCGCCCCGACGGCCTCGCGGCCCTGCACGTCGGCGAGCGGGTCCACGTAGACGCAGTCGTCGGACCAGTGCTCGGCCAGCAGCTTGGTGAGCACCGACTCGTCGGTGGCGTTCCAGGTGTCCAGGTAGCGCGTCACGATGTCGTTCATGGTGTCTTCCTTCTCTCGGATCGGGTTGCCAGGAGAAGGTTCGCCGCTGGTCGGTGCGCCGGTCGATAACCTCCGAGGTCATGGCCCTCGGGATCCGGGGTTGGCTAGCCTCGGGCCGTGATCTCAACCGCGACGTCACCGTCACCGTCGGTCGGCAGCGAGCTGCGCCGCTGGCGCGAGCTGCGGTCCTTGAGCCAGCTCGCGCTCGCCACGCAGGCCGAGGTGAGCACCCGGCACGTGAGCTACGTCGAGAACGGTCGCTCCCGGCCGACACCGGAGATGATCGTCCGTCTGGCCGAGGTGATGCGGGTGCCCATGGCCGAGCAGAACCGGCTCCTGCTCGCCGGCGGCTTCGCGCCTCGCTATCCGCACCGTGCCACCGATGACGACGCGCTCGCGCCGGTGATGGCCGGCCTCCGGAGCCTGTTGGACGCCCACGCTCCGTACCCGGCTCTGCTCCTCGACGACCACTGGGACATCGTCGATGCCAACCAGCCCGTCGACGGACTGCTCGACGGCTGCGACGCCAGCCTGCTCGAGCCTCCGCTGAACGTGATCCGGATCTGCCTGCATCCGCGAGGACTCGCCCCGCGTATCCGAAATCTGCCCGTCTGGCGAGCCCACCTGCTCCACCAGCTCGGCCGCCGCATCACCCACACCGGCGGCGACCCGGCCCTGGTCGCTCTCCGCGACGAGGTCACCGCCTACCCCTCCGGCGACGAGCCGTCCGTCCGGCCGCTGGCCGACCCGGTCGTCCCGCTGGAGATCGACGCGGGCGGCCACGCGCTGCGCTTCTTCAGCGTCGCCAGCCAGATCGAGAGCGCCTCGGACGTCACTCTCGACGGCCTCCATCTGGAGACCTTCGTCCCCGCCGACGACCGGACGCGAGAGCTGCTCAGCCGGTGACCAGTCGGATGGCGCGTGCGGCTCAGCTGTCGAGGGGCATACGTACGCCGGTGAGCTCCTCGGAGACGGTCCACAGCCGCTGCTGGGTCTGCAGGTCGTAGGAGGCGGGACTGGAGGTCACCAGCTTCGGATATCCGCGGGTCTCGCCGAGGCCGCTGGGCCCGTAGTACTGACCGCCGATGACGGCGGGGTCGGTGGCGGCACGCAGGGTGGGGAGTGCGCCGATCGCGGGCGCCTGGCCGACCAGGGGCGCGAGCCAGTCGAAGGCGACGCGGATCGGGCCGGGAGAGTTGCGGCCGAGCTCGGTGTTGGAGCCACCGGGGTGGGCTGCCACCGCGATGGTGGTGCCGTGCGAGGCCAGCCGGCGCTGGAGCTCGTAGGTGAACATCAGGTTGGCGAGCTTGGCCTGGCCGTACGCCGCGACGCGGCTGTAGGACCGCTCCCACTGCAGGTCGTCGAAGTGGATGTCGGCGCGGATGCGGTGGCCGAGGCTGCTGACCGTGACGACCCGCGAGCCGGGGACGGGGAGGAGCTGGTCCAGCAGCAGGCTGGTGAAGGCGAAGTGGCCGAGGTGGTTGGTGCCGAACTGCATCTCGAAGCCGTCCGCGGTGGTCTGCTTGGGCGTGTACATGACGCCGGCGTTGTTGATCAGCAGGTCGATGCGCGGGTGACTGGCGCGCAGGTCGGCCGCCGCGGACCGGATCGACTCCAGGGAGGCCAGGTCGAGGACCTGGACGGTGACGTCGCCGTCGATGCGCGCGGCTGCCTGCTTGCCCTTCTCCACGTCGCGTACGGCCATGACCACCTGCGCGCCGTGCTCGGCGAGCATGCGGGCGGTCTCGAAGCCGAGGCCGGTGTTGGCGCCGGTCACGATCGCCACTCGGCCGTGCTGGTCGGGGATGTGCTGATCAGTCCAGGTGCCGCTCATTGTCCGCTCCCTAAAGAACCATCGGTCTGTTACGACCAACTTAAGAGACCGATGGTCTGATGTCAAGGGACCGGCGGTCTTTAAGTTAGTCTGGGGTGGTGACATTCCAGCGGGCACGAAGCGACGAGCAGCGAGAGATCCGCCGCCGGGCGATTCTGGACACGGCGGCGGCGATGCTCGACGAGATGCCGGTGGCCGAGGTGAGTCTCAACGAGCTCAGCCGGCGGGTGGGGCTGGCCAAGTCGAACGTGCTGCGCTACTTCGAGTCGCGCGAGGCGGTGCTGCTCGAGCTGCTGGACGACTTCTTGGGAGCGTGGCTCGAGGAGCTGACCGAGGAGCTGGCTGCGGGTGTCCAGGCCGAGGCGTCACCGGAGGTGCGGGCGGACCAGCTGGCCGAGGTCCTCAGCCGGTCGCTGTCGGGGCGGATGGTGCTCTGCGACCTCTTCGGCGCGCAGGGTGGCGTCCTCGAGCACAACGTCTCGGTCGAGGTCGTCAAGCGCCACAAACGCGCCACCCACGAGCACCTCGTGACCATGCTCGAGCTCGTACGCCGCCACCTGCCCGAGCTCGGCGACGGCGCCCAGACGTTCTGCATGATGAGCCTGATCTCGGCCGGCGCGCTGGCGGCGTACGTCCCGCCGCCGCCCAGCGTCCTCGCCGCCTATGCGGACGAGCCGGAGCTCGGCGTACTGCATCTGGATCTGCGCGACGCCCTGCGCACCTCGTTCACCGCGGCGCTCCTGGGCGTGCTGCCACGCTGACCTACCCCTTGATCAGCCGCATGGTCTGGTGCGAGAGCAGCCTGTTCACCGCGGGCAGCCGGGAGATCGTCCCGACGATGAGGGCTTCGTACGCATCGGGGTCGGCGACCTGGACGCGCAGGTAGTAGTCGGGCTGGCCGAGCATGCGACGCATCTCGGTGACCTCGGGGACGGCGATGGCGGCGGTCTCGAAGTCTTCGATGGTCTTGCCGTCGTTGACGGCGATGTCGATCGCCACGATGACCTCGAACCCGCGTCCGCCGCTCTTCGGGTCGATGCTGGCGTGGTAGCCCTTGATCACGCCGTCGCGCTCCAGCCGCTGCACCCGGCGCAGGCACGGCGCCGGGGTGAGCCCGACCCGTCGGGCCAGCTCGGCGTTGCTCAGCCGGGCGTCATCCTCGAGCTCGGCAATGATTGCTCGATCCAGGTCGTCGATCGCATGATCATTGCGCACAGCGGCACTTTAGCATCGCCAATGGGCAACCCAAGGACGTCAGAACTTTCCTAGGCTTGCGGCATGCACGTGATGGAGACGGAGACGGCGCACCGGGAGCTCGCGGGGACCCGCGAGGAGGTCGCCGCCGGGTGGAGGACAGTGCTTCCCGCGTGTGTCGCCGTCGTCCCGCTCGGGCTCGCGCTCGGCGTACTCGTGGTCCAGTCGGGGCTCGCCTGGTGGTGGGCACCGGTGCTGGGCGCGGTCGTATTCGCCGGATCGATGGAGTTCCTGCTCGTCGGCCTCCTGGCCGCCGCCGCGCCGCTGGCGCAGATCGCGGTCAGCACGCTGCTGGTGAACTTCCGGCACGTCTTCTACGCCATCACGTTCCCGATGCACCGGGTGCGCGGCCGCGGGTGGAAGGCCTACAGCACCTTCGCCCTGACCGACGAGGCGTACGCGCTCACCGCGACGCCGGAGGCGGCCGAGTGGTCGCGGACCAGGATCATCAGCATCCAGGCGTTCTTCCACCTGGCGTGGGTGCTCTGCGTGGCCGCCGGCGCCGGGCTGGGATCGCTGATCCCGCCGCAGGTGGTCGGCCTCGACTTCGCGGTCACGGCGCTGTTCGTGGTGCTGGGGATGGAGGCGTACAAGGTCCGTCGGTCGGTGCCGGTCTCGGCTCTTGCTCTGGGCTGCGCGATCGTCGCGGCACTGATCTCGCGGGACAACATGCTGCTGATCGCGATGGGCATGTTCTGTGCCGCGCTGGTCTGCTCGTACGTCCTGGCTGCCCGTAGGAGCAGGCGTGGCTGATCCCTGGTACGTCCTGTCCGCCGTCCTCGTCTCCGCGGCCGTCACCTGGACCCTTCGCGCGGCTCCGTTCGCGATGCTCGCGCCGCTGCGGCACAGCGCGCTGCTGGCCTACATCGGCGACCGGATGCCCGTCGGCGTGATGGTCATCCTCGCCGCCTACACCCTCCGTGACACCGACCCCGCCGTCCTGGCCTCTGCCGGACCGGCCGCCCTCGCCCTCGCGATCACGATCGGGCTGCACCTGTGGCGAGGCAGCATGACGCTGAGCATCTTCGCCGGCACGGCTGCGTACGTCCTGATGACCTCGGTCATCGCGGCCTGATCGGCAGCGATCGGGTACTACGGTGTGCGCATGACCGTAGAGAACAGTGCCAGGAAGTCTCGTCAGCGAGGCGACGGACGGAATGGGTTCGAACGCTTCGTGGAGGTGGTCACCTCTGTGGTCAGCCATGCTCCCTTCTTCTATGTGATCGTGGGCGTCCTGCTGGCGTGGGCGGTGAGCTTCCCCTTCTGGTCCTCGAGCACCAAGTGGGAGCTGGCCGTGCACACGGGCTCCTCGGTCCTCTCGCTGCTGTTGCTGGTGCTGCTCCAGAACGCCGGGCGGCGCTCGGAGGAGGCTTCCCACGAGAAGCTCAACGTGATCGCCTCGGCCCTCTCTGATCTCATGGAGTCCCGGGCCCGCGACGACGAGGACCTTGCCGACTCGGTGCGGATCCTGCGCGAGGCCGTGGGGCTCGAAGAACGACACTGAATACTCGCGACACCACCCGCTGAGAAGGAGTGCACATGACAGAGCAGACGATTCCTGAGCCGGTCGCCGCCTTCATCGAGGCCGTCAACAGGCACGACGAGTCCGCGTTCCTCGACGCCTTCACCGAGGGTGGAGCTGTCGACGACTGGGGCCGTGTCTTCACCGGACGGGAGCAGATCAAGGGGTGGAGCGACAACGAGTTCATCGGCGCTCAGGGGACCCTCGCCGTCGAGGAGGTCGCGGCCGAGGACGGCACGGTGACCGTGATCGGGGACTGGCGCTCCACCCACGCCAACGGTCGCTCGAAGTTCGTCTTCGACGTCGACGGCGACCGGATCACCACGATGACCATTCGCGAGGGCTGACCCGCCTTGACCTCGATCCGTTGGGGGAGCGGGCGCTGGACCCATCCGCCCGTCGCCGCTGTCGAGCGCGGCTCCGACCTGCTCGTCACTGCCGCCGAGGGGAGCGACGCGTGGCGTACGACCTCCTACGGGTTCGTCCACGACAGCGAGCACGCCCTGCTCGCTCCCTTCGACCAGGACACCGCGGTCGAGGTCGAGTTCACGGCTGCCTTCTCACAGCAGTTCGACCAGGCCGGGATCTTCGTACGCGTCAGCGAGACGCACTGGGTCAAGGCGGGCGTCGAGTACGCCGACGGTCGTCCGCAGCTCGGTGCCGTCGTCACCGACGGCAGATCCGACTGGTCACTGGCGCCCGTGCCCGACTGGCGTGACCGCAGGGTCCGCATGCGGGTCAGTCGATCCGGTGACGCGCTCACCATCCGAGCCGCGGTCGACGGAGGCTCTCTTCAGCTCGTCCGACTCGTTCCCTTCGCTCCGGAGCTCGTCGCCGAGGCCGGGCCGTTCACCTGTGCTCCCACGCGGGCAGGGCTCACGATCGCCTTCCATGCCTGGCGTACGACCGCGGCGGATGCCGCCCTGCACTGATCGTCGCCCTAGTTGATGATCTCGGCCCGTTCGTCGGTCCGGATCGCAGCGAGGCGGTCGCGCCACATCTGGAGGGCCTCCGGCGTCAGCCGGGTCCAGTCGTGGACCTCGGAGACGATCCGGAGCGGTGCCGTGCTGCGGTAGGAGCGGGTCGGGTTGCCGGGGAACTTCTTGTCCGTGACGTTGGGGTCGTTCTCATATTCTCCGGTCGGCTCGACGAGATAGACCCGTGGCTCTGCGTCGCCGGGGGCGATCTCGGCGGCTAGGCCTGCGCCGTCGGGGAGCGCGGTGAAGTAGATGTGATTCATCACCACCTCGGGCTTGTAGTTCGACCGGAAGCCGGGGGTGAGTAGATCTCCTTCGCGCAGATCGGCCTTTGTGCCGTGGTAGAACGGCCCGTCGTCCAGCGGCTCAGTCATGCTGGGAGGTTACTCGGAGATTTGTGTCTGGGTTCCAGCGTGGGTGGGGCCAATACGTTGTCTGGGTTGGGAGATTTAGAAGCAGGGTGTCTGGGTTGGGTGCCATTTACCTGTCTTGCGGGCTTCCAGCAGCGGTCTGGATTTGGGTTTGGGATACCTGTCCCTGACTGGGTTTTGCGACTTTTTCCGTGGCTTGGCTTGGTCTTGTGTGGTAGGCTCGGCACAGGCGTAAACGTGAAGGCCGACCACCTCGAAAGAGGCGTACCCCTATCCACCCGAGACACAACGGGGGTGGGGTAATCCAGGGGAACCAGGGGCGTGCACGCTGAGCTGCGAGGGTAAGTAATTGTCCGTACTCCGGGCCTCCGAGACCAGCGAACCAACACACACCCGCATCAGCGGGTGTGAAGAGTTCGTACGTCGGGAGATGACCGGTTCGATGACCACGCTGCAGCAACCTCAGCACCCTGTGCTGGCGGCGGTGGCCGCGGTCACCGCTTCGCTCGAGGGGGTTGCTCAGTCGAATCCGTCGTTCATGGCCACCGATCAGAAGGCCACCGCGCTGCTCGAGATCGCCCAGGCGAAAGCGCAGCTGGCAGAGCTCGAGCTGCGGGTGCTCGCCACCGCCGATGACGTGGCCGCCGAGTCCGCGGCACGGGATGTCGCGGCGTGGCTGCATCACCACACCCACCAGCGCCCCGAGACCCTGCGTGCCGACCTCCGGCTCGCTGGGGCTTTGGATCGGACCTACCACCAGGTCGCCGCGGCCATGCGCCGTGGTGACTGCAACACGGCCCAAGCCCACGTGATCGTGAGTGCCCTCGACGACCTGCCGGCCGATCTCGACCCAGAGGTCCGGGTCAAGGCCGAAGAAGCACTGGTCGGCTATGCGACCCGGTTCGACCCCACCCAGCTCCGCCGCCTGGGCCGCCGGATCCTCGACGTCATCGCCCCCGAGATCGCCGAGGCGGAAGAGGCGAAACGGCTCGCCGCCGAGGAAGCCCACGCAAGGAAGAAGACCCGCCTGGCGATGCGGCGCCTGGGGGATGGCACCACCCGGATCTCGGCGGTGGTCCCGGACGCGGCCGCGGACCGGCTGGCCACCAACCTGGAGGCCTTCGCCTCACCCCGCCGCGAGGACGGCACCCGCACCGACACCGGCGAGTACCTGCCCTACGACCGCCGACTCGGGCGCGCGTTCTGCCAGCTGTTGGAGACCCTCGACCCATCGCGGTTGCCGATCCACGGCGGGGATGCGACCACGGTGATCGTGACCATCGACCTCGATCAGCTCCGCAAGGAAGCCGGCATCGCCCAGATCCTCGGTGGCAGCCCGATCACCGCCGCCGAAGCCCGCCGGCTGGCCTGCACCGCGAACATCATCCCCGCCGTCCTCGGCGGCGCCTCCGAGGTCCTCGACCTCGGTCGCAAGGAACGCTTCTTCACCGCCGCCCAACGCCGAGCCCTCCTCCTCAGATCAGCGACCTGCGAGGCCGAAGGCTGCGACATCCCGGGAACTTGGGCCGAGGCCCACCACTGGATCGCCTGGGCCCAAGCCGGCGCGACCGACCTCGACAACGCCGCCCTGCTCTGCTCCCATCACCACCACCGCGCCCACGACGCCGCGTACCTCCACGAACGCCTCCCCAACGGCGCCATCCGATTCACGCGACGCACCTAGATCGCGGCGGAACTCAGTCGAGCCACGAGCGCCTGCGACGTACGGTTGCGACCATGAGCGCCACCCCGATCGGGCCGAACCCTGCGGGCATCAGACCGGCGGAGCCAGCGGATGCGCCGCGGCTGAGGGAGATCGCGCTGGCGGCGTACGCGAGGTACGTGGAGCGGATCGGGCTCGAGCCTGGGCCGATGGCGGCGGACTACGAGGAGGCGATCGAGTCCGCGGAGGTCTGGGTGGCGATGGTTGATGGCGATGTTGCCGGATACGCGGTCACGAGGCATCCAGGGGACGGGGTGCTGTTGGAGAACCTCGCGGTGGCGCCTGGCCATCAGGGGCGGGGGATCGGGCGAGCACTGATTGCTCACGTCGAGTCCCGCGCGATGGCCCGCGGCGCGGCGTACGTCGAGCTCTACACGCATGAGGCGATGACCGAGAACCGGCGGCTCTACGCGCGGTTGGGATATGAGGAGACCGGGTACGTCGTCGAGGATGGATACCGCCGTGTGTTCATGACGAAGACACTCTGATGCGGGTGTCGGTGGTCGGATCCTCGGGTTCGGGTAAGTCGACGGTCGCCCGGAGGCTGGCGGAGACTCTTGGGGTCCGGTACGTCGAGCTCGACGCGCTTCATTGGCGGGCGGGATGGGTCGAGGAAGAGCACGACGTGTTCGTGGAGCGGGTCCGCGAGGCGACCTGCGGTGATGCCTGGGTCATCGACGGGAACTATCAGAGCAAGGTCGGCACCCTGGTGTGGGGGCCGGCGGAGCTCGTCGTGTGGGTGAACCCGTCGCGGTGGCGGGTGATGGTGCAGGTCACCCTGCGTACGCTGCGGAGAGCCGCGAGGCGTGAGGAGCTCTGGAACCGCAACCGCGAGGGATGGGGCGGTCTTCGTCTCTGGGATCCGAGCGACTCGGTGATCCGCTGGGCGTGGGACTCGTATGCTCCGCAGGTGAAGCGTTATGAGGCGGCGATGGCCGACCCGCGTCACTCTCACCTGCGGTTCGTCCGGCTTCGCTCGAGGCGGGACGTCGAACGGTTCCTAGAGAGCGTCGGCGTGCAGGATCTCGACGTCGAGTGCTGACAGCTGCTTGATCACGCCATCGGTCGGGGCGGCGTCGGTGATGATGCCGGTGACCTGACCCCAGGGGAGCACCCGGTAGGGGGAGGCGGTGCCGATCTTCTCCGAGGAGGCGAGGACGTACGTCTCGCCCGCACGCGCGGCCAGGGCGCGTTTCATGGCGGCGTCCTCGGCGTCGCCGGTGGTGAGGCCGGCCTCGGGGTGGACGCCGGTGACACCGATGAGGCAGAGGTCGGCGGAGACGTTCTGGGCTGCTTCGACGGCTGCGGCGCCACAGGCGACGGCGGAGTGCTTGAAGACGCGGCCGCCGAGGAGGAACAGGTCGGCGCTCGGGTGCTGCAGGAGGGCCGAGGCGACGGTCGGGCTGTTGGTGATGACGGTGCACTCCAGGTCCCGGGGAAGTGCCTCCGCGACGGCGAGCGCGGTGGTGCCTCCGTCCAGGATGAGCGTGCTGCCGGGACGTACGAGGCCTGCGGCCGTGGCCGCTACCGCCCGCTTCCCACCCGGCTCGACGCTGTGGCGGGTCGTGTAGTCGACGACCGCCGGGGAGACGGGGAGCGCACCGCCGTAGACGCGCTGGCACAGACCCTCGGCGGCCAGGTCGCGTAGATCGCGGCGGATGCTGTCCTCGGAGATGCCCAGGTCGACGGCGACGTCCTTGGCCACGATCTTGCCTGTTTCGTCCAGAATGCGCAGGAGATGGGCGCGGCGCTGTCCAACGAGCATGCACGTTCCTTTCTGTTCTTGCACAGTATTGCATGTAGCCTGGCGCCATGACGACACCGAAGCCGATGCTCATCCTCATTGCCGGCCCCTATCGTTCCGGCACCGACGGTGACCCCGCGGCCATGGCCGCCAACCTCGAGCGGCTCGAAGCGGCCGCCTGGCCGATCTTCGCCGCCGGCCACATCCCGATGATCGGTGAGTGGGTCGCGCTGCCTGTGCTGAGCTCTGCCGGCGCGGGGCCCACCGACCCTCTCGCGGAGGAGGTCCTCTATCCGACCGCGGAGCGGTTGCTTCAGCGCTGCGACGCCGTCCTGCGGCTTCCCGGGGAGTCGGCCGGAGCCGACCAGGATGTGGCGATCGCCGAGAGCCGAGGGCTTCCGGTCTACTACGACATCGCGGAGATCCCGGCGATCGAGGCGCAGCGCGCATGAGCCGCCGCCCAGGCATCGAGATCCCCGACCATCGAGGCCGCATCGGTCTCGACCGCGCCGGCCGAGAGCTGACCCGCAACCCCGACGTCGTGGTCCGAGACGTCGAGCTGACCTCGCAGGGGTGGCACGTACTCAGGCGCACCACGTTCGACTACCGCCGACGCGACGGGCGCTGGGAGACGCAGCAGCGCGAGACGTACGACCGCGGGAACGGTGCCGTCCTCCTTCCTTACGATGTCGAGCGCGGCACGGTCCTGCTGACGCGGCAGTTCAGATATCCGGTCTACGTCAACGACCATCCTGACGGGCTCCTCATCGAGGCGGCCGCGGGGCTGCTGGATGCCGACGACCCGGTCACCGCCATCCGCCGGGAGAGCGCCGAAGAGCTCGGCATCGGACTCACCGACGTCGACCACGTCTTCGACGCCTTCATGAGTCCCGGGTCGGTGACCGAACGGCTCCACTTCTTCGCGGCGGCGTACACGCCGGCGAGCCGCACCGGAGACGGGGGAGGAGTCGCCGAGGAGGGCGAGGACATCGAGGTGCTCGAGCTCGACTTCGCCGAGACGCTGGCGATGACCCGGGACGGCCGGATCATCGACGCCAAGACGGTCATGCTCCTGCAGTGGGCCGCCCTCGACGGACCTTTCGCCCGCGTCAGGAGTCGGCAGGCTTACGCGTGAAGGTCAGGTGGGTGACGCCGCTGGGCGTCGAGACCGCCTCGATGTCGTAGTCGTTCTCGGCTCCCTCCAGGCCGTCCCAGACGCGTACGCCACGACCGAGGACGATCGGCACCTGCACCAGGTGCATCAGATCGACGAGCCCGGCTGCGACGAAGTCGCGCACCACGGTCGCGCCGCCCCCGAGGCGTACGTCCTGACCGTCGGCCGCCTCGAACGCGGCCGCCAGCGCCTCGGCCGGAGGCGCATTCAGGAAGTAGAAGGTGGTGCCGCCCTCCATCTCCACGGGCGGCCGCGGCCGGTGGGTGAGGACGAAGGTCGGCGAGTGGAACGGCGGGTTGGGGCCCCACCAGCCCTTCCACTCGGGGTCGTCCTGCCACCCCGGCGGGCCGAACTTGTTGGCGCCCATGATCTCGGCACCGATGCCCTGGCTGTGCCGCTGCGCGAAGGCGTCGTCCGCACCCGCGCCGCCGGACGAGTCCCAGTAGCGAGTGGCGAACATCCATTCGTGAAGGCGCTCGCCGGCATGGCCGAACGGCGCCTCGGCCGACTGCGGCTCCCCGGTTGCGAAGCCGTCGAGCGAGATCGAAAGATTGTGGACTCTGGTGAGTGGCATGGGTTCCTCCGTGAACCATGACGACGAGTCAGCTCGGCGCCCGATCGAGCGTACTGCTCGAGGACGGAGACGACGATGCCTTTCTCCGGCGGCTGTGATGGAATCGCCAGGTGCGGCGCCACCACGGAGCGCGGCATGGCTCGGAGGGTGAGGGTGACCGGTTCGTTCTGGTGGGACCTGGCGATCGGCATCGCCGCGGCGCTCCTGCTCACCTGGCTCTGCCTCATCGTCGCGCTGCTCGTCGTCCGCCCGCGCGGCGACCTGTTGCGTGAGGCACTGCGGATCCTGCCCGATGTCGTGCGGCTGCTGCGTCGGCTCGCGACCGACAGCTCGATGCCTCGCGGCGTACGGATCAGGCTCGGGCTGCTCATGGTCTACCTCGCCCTGCCGATCGACCTGGTGCCCGACTTCATCCCGGTGCTGGGCTACGCCGACGACGCGATTATCGTCGCCGCCGTCCTGCGCGGCGTCGTCCGTCGCGCCGGGATCGACGCGGTTCGCGCCCAGTGGCCGGGCACCGACGACGGCTTCGCCGCCCTGGTCCTGATCGCGGGCCTCGACTCGAAGTAGCTCCTCGCGCCCTCCCCGATCAGCGGACGGGAGCGCTGCTTCGTCCTTGCGCCCGACCGCTGAGCTCGGCGTCGAGCGTCATTTGCGCCACCCGCATCTGCTCGGCGTGGACAGGATCTTGGAGACGCTGCCAGATCACGTCCTCGGGTACGTCCTCGACGTGGCGGACGACCCACCAGATGTTCCCGAACGGATCCTTGATCCGCCCGCCGCGCTGGCCGAACGCGTTGTCGCTGATCTCGGTCACCACCGTCGCGCCCCGCTCGACGGCCCGCGAGAAGGAAGCGTCGGGATCAGGCACCCACACCCGCAGAAGGCTGGGCATCACCGGCCATTCCGGACGCCGGTCGAAGGCCAGAACGACGGTGTCGCCGATGCGGATCTCGCCGTGGCCGATCGACCCGTCCTCGGTGGCGACGCGAGCGATCTCCTCGCCGTCGAACACCTCGGTGATGAAGTCGAGCAGCGCACCCGTGTCGTCGGAGACGACCCATGGCGCGACGGTCGTGTAACCGGCTGGGGCGTGGGGGCTTGTGGCTGTCATGTCGATCTCCTCGGGTCGGCGACTTCATGCATGACTCTAGGAGCGGATCAGGTCAGATACCGGCCTGAATACGGGGAGGCGAAGAGACGAGCAGACGTACGCTGGGTCGGTGGCCGAGCGAGTCGAACGGGAGCGCGTGGTCGCCTTCAGGCTGGCATCCCACCACCTCGACGCCCGGCGCGGAGAGCAGGGCCTGCTGGCGGCTGCGGGACGGTGCGGTATCCAGAACACTCCTCCCGGGTCGGCGCTGCTGGCGTTCCACGCACGAGTCGAGGGCGTCTCGGCTGACATGGTTGCCGAAGCCGTCGAACGTCGGGAGCTGTTGCTGACCTGGAGCATGCGGGGTGCTCCCTACTATTTCCCGACCGCCGAGGCGTACGTCTTCACGACAGGGGTGCTTCCCGTGACCGAGGAAGCGCGGAGGCATTTCCTGCTGGGCGTCCAGCCGGCGGTCGACAGACTCGGGCTGACCCTCACCGAGGCCGTCGACATCGTCGCAGCCGCCACCCGTGAGGTGCTGTCGGGACGGCAGCTCGCGATCGACGAGCTCGGAGCCGAGGTGGCCACACGGATCGCCCCCGAGCTGACGGACCGGCAGCGAGCGGTCTGGAACGAGGAGGGGCCCTACGCCGACGGGCAGCCCATCGGGGAGGCGGTCGTGCACTTCTGCGTCCGCCTGCTCGCACTGCAGCGGACCGTCTGCTTCGCGCCACGCACCGGGAACAAGGCTCCGTTCGTCCTGACGGAGGAATGGCTCGGACGTGCTGTCGAGGAGACGGATCCCGTGGCGTGCCGCCGCGAGCTGCTCCGGCGCTACCTGCGCTGCTACGGCCCGTCGACCCGAAGCGACTTCGCGACGTGGCTCGGGGTGCGAGCGGGGGACGTCGATCCGTGGTGGAGCAGTCTCGAGGACGAGTTGGTCGAGCTGGACATCGGTGGCACCGCCTGGGCCTTCGCCGCCGATCTCGACGCACTCCGAACGGCGAGGACGCCCACGGGCGTGCGGCTGCTTCCGCCCCGGGACGCCTACACCCAGCTGCGCGATCGAGACACGATCGTGGGCAGGGCCCATCACCGGGACGTCTGGAGAACCGTCGGTGACCCCGGAACGATGCTCGTCGACGGCGAGATCGTCGGCACCTGGCGTGCCCGCAAGAGCGGGCGGAGGCTGCGCGTCGACCTGAAGGCGTTCGAGGCGCTGAGCCGACGCCATCAGGACGCCCTGGTCGCGGAGGCGGAGAGCATCGCGCCGCTGCGGGAGGCGTCGTCGGTGTCGGTCGATGTTACGACCTACTGACCGCGACGGTGCTGGAATAGGGCGATGTCGTCTGCTCCCCGTGTCGTCGTCTGCGGCCCCGCGTCCTGGAACCACCTGATCGAGCTCGACCGGCTGCCCGAGCCGGTGCCACACATGCAGCTCGCGCGCCGCGCGTGGCACACGGTCGGCGGCACCTCCGCGGGCAAGGCGCTGCATCTGGCCGGGCTCGGCATCGACGTACGCCTGTGGGCGCCTGTCGGTGACGACGAGGACGGCGAGCGGCTGCGGGAGCGGCTCGAGCAGGCGGGGGTCGTCATGGAGACGATCGCGAGCGAGCAGACCGAACGGCACGTCAACCTGATGGCCGAGGCCGGGGGCCGGGTCTCCTTGTACGTCTCGACCCCCTCGATCCCGTCCGCCGAAGCGGTCGAGGCGGCGGTGAGCGCGGTCGCCGCCGCGGACCTCGCGGTGATCGACCTGAGCGAGCTCGGCCGGCTGGTGCTGGAGGCGATGCCCGCCCGACGGGCGTCGCTGTGGATGGACCTGCACGACTACGACGGCTCGTCGGCGTTTCACGAGCCCTTCCTGCGCGCCGCCGAAGGCGTGTTCATGAACGACGACGGCACCGAGGACCCGTGGGGGCTGATGGCCTCGTGTCTCGACCACGGTCCCGAGCTCGCCGTCTGCACCCTCGGCGCGAAGGGAGCGATCGCGCTCGAGGCCGACGGGACCCGGCACGAGGTGGCGGCGACACCGGCCACCGTCGTCGACACCAACGGTGCCGGCGACGCTTTCATGGCCGGCTTCCTGGCCGCGTGGCTGCGTACGGAGCCGGTGGACGTCGCCCTTCGTGCCGCCGCCGAACAGGCCAGGGTCGCGATCGAGACCGAGCACCTCCACCCGGCCCTCGCTCGGTAGGCCGTCCGCCGTCAGGCGTGAGGAGAGAGCCCGGTCAGCATCACGTCGAGGAGCAGGTCGCGGTCGGTTCCGTCGCCCAGTCGTACGGCGTGCTCGACGCCGCAGACGAGCCGCTGCAGGTGGCTGGTGGTGATGTCGGGACGCACGGCGCCATCGTGGATGGCCGCCTCGAGGGTGGTCTCGGCGAGCCCGAAGAGCTCGTCGCGGAGCGCGCGTGCGGCCGGTGAGACCTCCTCGGACAGCAGGATCGCCTGGAGACCCTCGTGCTCGACCTGGAACAGGGCGGCGCTGCGTACGAAAGTGGTGAACGCCTCGCCGGGATCGGGCATCTCGGCTGCCGTGCGTGCCCGGGCGACGAGCTGCTCGAGCGCATCGAGGTTGAGTGCCTCCACGAGGGCGTCGACCGTGGGGAAGTGGCGGTAGACCGTCGCGACGCCGACGCCGGCTGCACGCGCCAGCTCGTTGAGGCGCAGGTCGGTCACCGGTCGCGCGCGAGCCGTGTCGAGGATCTTCGCGCGGGAGCGGGCTGCGTCCGAACGTAGCGGGGACATGGGCACAGCCTACGCGATTCGGATGAGTTATCCGCTTTTGGTATACCCTGAAACGGATCATCTATCCGATTAGAGGAGCATCCATGACCTGGGACCCCATTCACCTGCCCGATCTACGTGGTCGCGTCTATGCCGTCACCGGCGCCACCGGAGGAATCGGCTACTTCGCCGCCGAGCAGCTCGCAACGGCCGGCGCCGAGGTGGTGCTCGCCTCCCGCTCGCCCGAGAAGATCGACGTCGCCGCGGCCGCGATCCGCAGACAGGTCCCGGACGCGGTCACCAGCGCGGTCGCCTTCGACCTCACCTCGCTCCCATCAGTCGAGGAGGGCGCCGAGCAGCTCGCCGCGCTGCCGCGGCTCGACGGGATCTTCCTCAACGGTGCCCCGATGCAGCTCGACCGCCGGGCCAGGACGACGGACGGCCTGCCGCTCATGACCGGAGCGCACACCGTCGCCAACTTCGGCCTCGTCGCTCGGCTCCTCTCCGCGCGGTCCACCGGGACCGCCGACCCGCTCCGGATCGTGCATGCCTCGACCGGGTTCGTGCGGCGCTTCCACCTGGACGTGTCCGACCCGCGGGCGACGCCGCGCACCGGCATCGCCGCGTACGTCAAGGCCAAGACGCTCACCGAGATCTTCGGCTACGAGCTCGACCGCCGGCTCCGCGCAGCGGGGCTGCCCGTCGCCTCGATCCTCACCCACCCCGGAGTCGGGGTCGACGCGAAGACACCCCGGCGCGCCGGGATCCGGGACGACAGCATCGGCTATCGGCGCAACCCGTACACGCCCTGGGCCCAGGGCAAGGACGCGGCGGCCTGGTCCGGGGTGCGCGCCCTGGTCGACCCGGACGCGGTCGGCGGCGACTACTTCGGTCCCGCGAAGATCGCCGGCCCTCCCGTACGCCTGACCCCGCTGCCGCACACGATCGACCCGGGGCCGGGCGTCGTCGCGCGCGTGTGGGAGGCGCTCGAGGAGATGGCCGGCGTGACCGTCGACCTGTCCTCCGCGGGAGCTACCCGTACCTCACCTGCAAACCCGTCAGGGTCGCGGGCTCAGAACGGGTAGCGCGCCGGCTCACCCCGCATGGTGATCCACCGGGTCTCGGTGAACGCCTCGATGTTGGCCTCGGCGCCGCCGAACCGGGACCCGGTGCCGGACGCGCGGACGCCACCGAACGGCGCGTTGGCCTCGTCGTTGACGGTCTGGTCGTTGATGTGGACGATGCCGGTCGGGATCTGCTCCGCGACCGCGAGGCCACGCATGACGTCCTTGGTGACGATGCCGAGGGACAGGCCGTACTCGCTGGCCGCCGCGAGCTCGATCGCGTCCTCGACGGACTCGACCTTGGTCACCGGTGCGACGGGGCCAAAGACCTCTTCCGCGTACGCCGGCGCGGTGATCGGGACGTCCGCCAGGACGGTGGGCCGGTAGAAGAGATCCTCGTACGTGCCGCCGGCCGCGATGACGGCACCGGCATCCGCCGACGCAGTGACCAGACCGTGGATCTTGTCGCGCTGGCCGGCATCGATGACGGGGCCGAGAGCGACTTCGTCGGTGGCGGGATTGCCGACCGGTAGGTGGCCGGCCTTCTCGGCGAGGGCCTCGACGAAGTCGTCGTAGATGCTGGCAGCGACCAGGTGTCGGCCGGTCGTCATGCAGATCTGGCCCTGGTGGAAGAACGAGCCCCACGCCGCCAGGTTGACGGCGGCCTCGACGTCGGCGTCATCGAGGACCAGCAGCGCGGAGTTGCCGCCGAGCTCGAGGTGGGCACGCTTGAGGTGCCTGCCCGCCAGCTCACCGATGCGGCGGCCGACGCCGGTGGAGCCGGTGAACGAGATGACCCGGACGTGAGGATCCGTGATCAGCGCTTCGCCCACGTCGGCGCCGCCGGGCAGCATCTGGAGCACTCCCGGGGGCAGGCCCGCCTCCTCGAAGATGCGGGCCATCAGCGTGCCGCCGGTCACGGCGGTGCGCGGGTCCGGCTTGAGGATGACGGCGTTGCCGAGGGCGAGGGCAGGGGCGACCGAGCGGATGCCGAGGATGATCGGCACGTTGAAGGGGGCGATGACGGTGACCACCCCAGCGGGCACGCGACGTGTCATCGACAGACGCGGCTGTTCGGACGGGATGACCTCGCCGCTCGGACGGCTCGGGAGGCCGGCGGCCTCGTAGCACTCCTCGGCCGCGACGTGGAGTGCGAACCCGGCCATACCGGGTACGGCGCCGACCTCACGGACGTTCCACCCGGTGATCTCCTCGGCATGCCGCTGCCACAGGTCGCCGGCGCGACGCAGGACGGCGGCGCGTTCCGGGTGGGGAAGTGCGGCCCACTCGAGCTGGGCCTTGGCGGCCGCGGCGGCGGCATCCGCCACGTCGGCCGCGGTGGCCAGGCCCATCCTGCCCAGCTCGGCGCCGGTGGCCGGTTCGACGACGGCGTAGTCGCCTCCTCGCCCGGGTTGCCAGGCGCCGGCCTTGAGGATGTTTCCGGACCAGTCGACGGAGTCGAGAACGGACATGGTGTGCTCCTGAATGTCGGGTGGTCAGTTGCTGGGATGTGCCGGCACGGTCAGCAGAGCCAGCATGGCGATCACGGCCGCGCCGGCGAAGGCGTAGAAGCCCCACGGATAGGCGATGCCGGCGGTGAGGAGCGCGCCGCCGAGGAACGGCCCGACGATCGCGCCGACCCGGCCGATGCCGGCGGACATGCCGAGCGCCGTGCCGCGGATCCGGGCGGGGTAGAGGTGGCTGACGAATGCGTAGACCAGCACCTGCGCGCTGAAGACGAAGATGCCCGCGGCCAGCACCGCGGCGTACACCAGGAAGCTGCTCTCCATCTTGATCGACAGCAGGGCCAGCATCAGCGCGGCCACGCCGAACCAGGTCACCACCGTCGGCTTGTTGCCCTTGGCGTCGGAGATCAGGCCCGCCAGGACGAGTCCGATCACGGCGCCGACGTTCAGGGTGAGGAGCAGGCCGAGCCCGGCGTCGAGGGAGTAGCCCGCCTCGCCCATGATCGTCGGCAGCCAGGTGTTGAGGCCGTAGACCAGCAGCAGTCCACAGAACGACGCCGCCCACAGGCCCAGGCTGACCCACAGCAGGCGGCCGCGGACGACCTCGGAGGGACGTACCTTCTCGGCCTCGACGGTCTCCAGGTAGGCCTGCGACTCCGGGAGCTTCGCCCACATCACGGGGACCGTCAGCAGGCCCGCGACGCCGCCGATCACGAACATCGCCTCCCAGCCCAGGTGCGGGATCACCCACAGGGCCAGCAGAGCGGTGAGTACGGCTCCGACGTGGTAGCCGGTCATCATCCGCGTCATGGCCGTGCCCGAGCGTCCCTGGCGGGCGTGCTCGCTCATGAACGCCAGGGCCGTCGGCAGGCAGGCGCCCAGGCCCAGACCTGCCAGGAAGCGCAGCACGATGAACACCGTGGCGTTCGGAGCAAAGGCGACGGCCAGGGTGAGCAGCGAGAACAGCGCGATGCTGCTGATCAGGGTCCGGCGACGGCCGAACCGGTCGGCGAGCGGGCCGATGGCCACGGCGCCGATGCCGACGCCGATCAGGCCGACGGTGGCGGCCGTGGTCAGCGACGCCTCGGTGAACCCGAGCGCGCCGGTCCCCGCCAACGTGGGGATGACCGCTCCTAGAACGACGAGGTCATAGCCATCGAGGGCGACAGCGAGCCAGCAGAGGACGACCGGCCACAGGCTCCGGGTATCGCCACTGACGGTGGACGATGTGGTTGCGGACACATTCATGGGGGCGAACCTACGAGCACTCGCCCTGTGATCATCGACACAGCTTCCACTCAGTGGAAGCATCGCCGAAATTTTTCCTAGCCGACTTCCTCAGAGCCGCCGGCCGATCGACTGTGCGGCGACACGGAGTGCGCCGTACAGCCTCTGTTCGCTGCCCTTGAGCGTGGGCACCACCAGGCCCAGGGAGGCGACCACCTCGTCGCGGCGATGGATCGGGACGGCGATCGAGCAGGCGCCGAGGCTCATCTCCTCGCGGGTGGTGGCGTAGCCCTTGTCGAGCACCTGCCGCAGCTGTCTGCGGAGGACGCCCGGCTGGGTGATCGTGTAGGGGGTGATCCGGGTGAGGGCGCCCAGCACCGCGTCCTGGACCTCGACCGGAGCGTGGGCGAGGAGGACCTTGCCGACGCCGGTGGTGTGCAGCGGCAGGCGCCCGCCGACCTTGCTCACCACCGGGACGGACTGGTTGCCGCGCAGCCGGTCGAGGTAGACCACCTCGAGCTCCTCGCGTACGGCGAGATGGACGGTGGCCAGGGTCGCGCCGTAGAGGTCGTGGAGGAACGGTTCGGCGACCTGGCGCAACCCGGTCTCGGCAGGGGCCAGGTGGCCGATGTCCCAGATCTTCCGGCCGATGACGTACTCGCCGGAAGGAAGACGCTCCAGGGCACCCCACCGGAAGAGCTCGCCCAGGAGCCGATGGGTCGTGGCGAGCGGAAGGTCGGCGCGGGCAGCGATGTCGCTGAGCGACATCGACCGGTGCTGCTCGTCGAAAGCGCTCAGGATCGCAAGTGCCCGGCTGGTCACGCTCGTGCCAGTCTGTCGGGTGTTCCCTGCCATTGCTGCGGAGATTACTCCTCAGCCGCCGAACGCGGGGTGGAGCGGCCTGCCGGACCCCTGGGAGCGGGCGGTCGCGGTGGCCTCGATCGGGTCGAAGGTCCACAACGCGTACGCCCCGGGGCCGACGTGCAGCGTCGAGTTCCCGATCGTCTCGGTGTGAGGCTCCTCGGCCGCCTCGTTGAGGGCGAGGATGATGTGGCGTACGCCTGCCTCCTCGGCCTGGACCGGGAGCAGGCGGATCGTGGTCATCCCGTCGAAGGCGAGGACGCCGCCGTCCTTGAGGACCCGGATGGTGATCCCGGCTGCGCGCCACAGCGGCACCATCTTCTCGATGTCGGCGGCGGTCGTGGCGATCTGGATGCCGATGACGTCGCGCAGCTGGTGGTCGAGATAGCGGTCGCGGTTGTAGCGGTCGCGGCTGACGTCGCCCTCGTAGGCGGCGGGCGGGAAGGAGAGCCGCGGGTCTTCGAGGAACTCGTCGCGATACTCCATCGCCCAGGAGAAGAAGGTGTCGTAGGTCGCGGTCGTGTAGGTGACGTCGAACCACGGGATCGGGTTGCCGCCGCCGAGGTCGGTCACCTGGGTGAACTCGACCGGGTCGGCGACCAGCTCGCGCAGGTTGTCCGTGGCGGTGGCCAGGTCACCGTCCTTGTCGGCGGACACGGCGAGCCCGGTGTCACCGGCGACCGCGTCGGGAGCGTCGCCCGGCCCGAAGAACTCCAGGTAGGTCTCCTTGCCGAGCAGGTAGCGACCCGTCCAGGTCGAGGTGCCGTCGTTGCCGGTGCTGATCCGGCGGTCGGCGAACTCGCCCAGGTAGTCGGAGTGCTCGATCGCGTCGGCCGTCTCCCGGTCGACCATCGCCCAGGCGTGGTTGAAGGCCAGGAGCGGGTCCGGACGCCCTTCCTCGGCGCGAGCAGGCTCGGTGGCGTGGGCGGGAGTCGCCAGGGCCCCCGAGGTGATGGCGAGCGAGGCGAGTGCGGCCGCGATGAGGCCCGAGAGTGGAGTCCGCATGCGTCCCAGTCTCGATGACCGAGGCGCTCCTGTCTTCGGAATTCGGCGGCTGACGGCCGGTTGCCGGCGTTCGGCTCGGGTCGGTCAGGCGCCGTGGGATGCGGTCGCCAAGGTGGCGCCGAGTCCGATCATCACAACGCCGCCACCGGCGCCGAGGCCGTCGAGACGCTTGGGCTTGCGGGCGAACCAGGCCTTGGCGCGGCTGGCAGCGAAGACCCAGCCGGAGTCGCAGGCAAAGGCCATCGCCGAGAAGATCGCACCCAGCAGGAGGATCTGCGGAACGGCCGGCGCCGAGGTGTCGATGAACTGGGGCAGGAACGCGAGGTGGAAGACGATCGTCTTCGGGTTCGTCGCGCCGACGATGACGCCGGTGCGGACCGCGCCCCACCCGCTCACTCTCGCAACCTCGCCACCGTCCAGGGCCGCGCGGGCATCGCCGCGGTGACGGATCGCCTGGATCCCGAGATAGACGACGTACGCAGCGCCGACCAGCTTCACGACCGTGAACGCCGTCGCGGACGCGGCCACGAGCGCGCCGAGCCCGATGGCCACCGCCAGGACCTGGAGGAACTGGCCGGACGCGTTGCCACCCACGGACAGCACCGCATCGCGGCGTCCGGCGGTCAGAGCCCGGCCGAGGGCGAAGAGAACGCTCGGGCCCGGGATCAGGATGAAGACGAAAGAGGCCAGCGCGAAGGCGGCGAACTGGTTCAGGGACGGCACGAGTCTGATTCTCCGGCACGGCAGGCCAGACGTACGAACCATTTCTGGCAGGCGAGACGAGGTTCGGGCGCACGGTCCCGGTCCGGATCACGCGCCATGGGTGATTCGCAAGCCGCGCTGGTCGTCTCGAATGGCTGTCATGAGCAACGTGACAGGCGCAGCCGTGACCGCCGGATCACGAGCCGTCCTGTTCACGCTCGCCTCGGCGCAGTTCCTGATGACCCTGGACAGCTCGGTCATGAACGTCTCCATCGCAACGGTGGCCGAGGATCTCGACACGACGGTCACGGGGATCCAGACGGCCATCACCCTCTACACGCTGGTGATGGCCAGCCTCATGATCACAGGCGGAAAAGTGGGCCAGCTGCTGGGCACCAAGCGGGCCTTCGCGATCGGCTGCGTCATCTACGGTGTCGGCTCATCGACGACGGCACTGGCTCCCAACCTGACCGTGCTCCTCATCGGATGGTCGTTCCTGGAGGGTGTCGGGGCCGCGCTGATCATGCCGGCGATCGTCTCGCTCGTGGCCACGAACTTCGCTCGGGCCGAACGACCGCGCGCCTATGGACTGGTGGCGGCAGCAGGCGCGATCGCAGTGGCCGCAGGACCGCTGATCGGCGGAATGCTCACCACGTACGCCTCATGGCGGTGGGTGTTCGCCGGAGAGGTCCTGATCGTGTTGGGCATCCTGCTCCTCACCAAGAGGATGACGGACGCGCCCGCAGACCCGAGCGCACGCCTCGACCTGGTGGGCACCGTGATATCGGCGCTCGGGCTCGGCCTGGTCGTGTTCGGGATCCTGCGCGCGGGGGCCTGGGGCTTCCTGATCCCGAAGGAGGGGGCGCCGTCATGGCTCGGCGTCTCACCTGTCCTCTGGCTCGTGATCGCCGGTGGACTCGTGCTCCGGGCGTTCCTGGGATGGGAGCGACGGCGCCAACAGGAGGGGAGGTCAGCGCTGATCGACCCGGCGATCCTCGACAACGGAGTGCTACGTGGCGGCCTGACGTCCTTCTTCTTCCAGTATCTCCTGCAGGCCGGCCTGTTCTTCTCGGTGCCGCTGTTCCTGTCGGTGGCCCTCGGACTGTCCGCGGTCGAGACCGGGGTGCGCATCCTTCCGCTGTCCCTCACCCTGCTGCTCGCCGCGGTCGGCATCCCGAAGCTCTTTCCAAACGCCTCGCCCCGCAGGGTGGTCAGGGTCGGGTTCGCCGCCCTCTTCGCCGGCAACGTCTCTCTGCTGGTCTCGCTCGAGGTCGGCGTAGGGCCCGAAGTCGTCACCTGGCCGATGCTGCTGGCCGGACTCGGCGTGGGAGCGCTGGCCTCGCAGCTGGGCAGTGTCACCGTCTCTGCGGTCCCAGACGAGCAGAGCCCGGAAGTCGGCGGGTTGCAGAACACGGTCACCAACCTGGGCGCGTCGATCGGCACGGCCCTTGCGGGCGCCGTGCTGATCTCTGCCCTGACCTCATCGTTCCTGACCGGGATCCAGAACAACCCCGACGTCCCCGACAGCCTCTCCTCGACCGCCGCGGTCGAACTCGCTGGAGGAATCCCCTTCGTCCCTGACGACGAGCTGGAGGACGCCTTGGCCGACGCCGGCGTGCCGGACAGTACGTCCGCCGCCATCATCGAGGAGAACACGGCCTCCCGCCTCGACGGGCTGCGGGCCGCCCTGTCGGTGCTCGCGCTGATCTCTCTCGTCGCCCTGTTCTTCGCCCGCCGAGTGCCCACCAGGCAGCCCGGTGCCGAGCCGACCGTCTCGAGCGGGGCGTGAGCAACAGCTAGCCGACGCGGGAAGCCTTGATCTGCTCCACGAGGATGTCGCCGTGCCCGGCGTGGCGGGCGAGCTCCTGGATCATGTGCGCGTAGATGAACCGCAGCGACACCGGGTTGCCGTGCCAGTCGAACTCATCGTCCAGCTCGTGTCCGGCGGCGATCTCGCGGGAGCGTTCGCAGGACGCGCGGTGGGCCGCCCGGACGGATTCGACCGTGTCCTCGGGGTCCGGCAGGAAACTCGCGTCGACGGTGTCGGGCAGCCGGATCTCCTGGCGCGGCACTCCCGCCACCCTGGCGTGGAACCACACCTTCTCCACGAAGGTCGCATGCTTCACCAGCGCCAACGGGGTGGTCAGCGACGGGACCAACCGCCGTCGCGCCTCCTCGTCGTCGAGGTCCTCGAGGATGGCGTTGATCTCGTCCCGCTGGATGTCGACCATTCCTTCGAGAAGCGCGCGCTCGTCCGCCTGTCCGATCTTCATGCGGGCAGGCTAGCCCGGACGTCTGCTCGTCCCGGCGCCCGGGCAGTAGCCTGGCCGCCATGTCGACGACGAACGACGCGGGGCCGGTCTTCGATGGCGTGAAGATCGGGCGGCCCGCGACAGGCGCGCTGCTCGCTGCGGGCTATCGCACGCTGTCAGATCTTCCGGACGACCTGGATGCTCTGCTGACGCTCCACGGCGTCGGACCCAAGGCCGTGCGCATGCTGCGCGAGGCGCTCAGCAGCGCTCCCTGACGTACGCCTCCGCCTGCCGGTGATCCCAGCCGCGTGACTCCTCGAGCCCGCGAACCAGCATCGAGACGTACGCAGCCGACGGCTGGGTGTGGGGGACGGCGTCGAAGCCGTGCGGCGCGGTGAAGGTGAGCATCGGGAGGCCGTCGCGGCGACCGACCTCGATCAGGGTCTCGTAGTGGCCCGGGCCGGCCTCGTGGCGGCCCTTCTCGAGCCCGTCGATGACGACCTTCTCGATCGGGTCGCCGACGGTGGGCAGCCGGTCCATCTCCTGGGCGGCGATGTCGGCGAACTGCTCGGCGGTCATCCGGAAGGCCCGGGCAGCAGTCCACGACCCGGCCGCGTCGTGGTCGTAGAACGCCACCCCACCGGTCCACGTCGTCGACTCACCCGTGAAATAGAGTCGCCCGGGGAGATCGACAGCGGCGTCGTCGACGGGCATGGCCGGCGTACGGGCCCCGACGTACGACCGCCGCGCACCCTCCGGTTGGCCACCGAGGAGATAGGCGCGGAGACGGTCGCGGCACATGTTGGATCCATAGCTGACGTACCAGACCTCAGAACTCATCGCGGCGCAGCCTACCGAGGGCGCGGGAGCGAGCAGCCGGCGACCTAGAGAGCGGCGAGCACGCCGTCGGCGTACTTCTCCAGCTTCGCCTCGCCGATCCCGCTGATCGTGCCGAGCTCCTCGCGGCTGGCCGGCAGCCGGGTGGCGATCTCGCGGAGCGTGGCGTCATGGAAGACGACGTACGCCGGCACGCCCTGCTCCTTGGCGACCTCGCCGCGCCATGCCCGCAGCCGCTCGAAGACCTCGGCGGCCTCGGGCGAGAGGTCGGCGGCGGCCACCTTCGGCTTCCGCTCCCCGGAGCTGCGACGGGCCTGCCGCGGCGGCTCCTTGCGGAGCATCAGCTGCTGCTCGCCGCGCAGCACCGGGCCGGCGGGCTCGGCCACCGAGAAGACGCCGTAGCGGGTGTCGACCGCGAGCATCTCCCGGGCCAGCAGCTGCCGGATGACGGAGTGCCAGTCGCTCTCGGCGATGTCGGTGCCGATCCCGAAGACCGAGAGCTCGTGGTGGCGGAACTGGCGGACCTTCTCGGTCTCCTTGCCCCGCAGGATGTCGACGATCTGCCCGGCCCCGAAGCGCTGTCCGTTGCGCTCGCGGTCGAGCCGGATGACGGTGGAGAGCACCTTCTGGGCGGGCACGGTGCCGTCCCAGGACTCCGGCGCGGCCAGGCAGGTGTCGCAGTTGCCGCACGGCTCGGCGGCCTGGCCGAAGTAGCGCAGCAGCTGCACCCGGCGGCAGTCGACGGTCTCGCACAGCGCGAGCATCGCGTTGAGGTGCTGGCCTAGCCGGTGCTTGTGGGCGCGGTCGCCCTCGGAGGTCTCGATCATCTGCCGCTGCTGGACGACATCGGCGAGCCCGTAGGCCAGCCACGCGGTCGACGGCTGCCCGTCACGCCCGGCCCGGCCGGTCTCCTGGTAGTAGCCCTCGACCGACTTGGGCAGGTCGAGATGAGCCACGAAACGTACGTCCGGCTTGTCGATCCCCATCCCGAAGGCGATCGTGGCGACCATGACGATGCCGTCCTCGCGCAGGAAGCGGGACTGGTTCTGAGCGCGGGTCCTGGCGTCGAGACCCGCGTGGTAGGGGAGCGCCGGGATCCCGGCGCCGACCAGGGTCGCGGCAGTGCGCTCGACCGAGTTGCGCGAGAGGCAGTAGACGATGCCGGCCTCGCCGGGATGCTCGGTGCGGATCAGGTCGAGGAGCTGCTTGGCCGGCTTGTCCTTCGGGGCGATCCGGTACTGGATGTTGGGCCGGTCGAAGGAGGCCACGAAGTGACGGGCGTCCTCCAGGTTGAGCCGGGAGGCGATCTCGCGCCGAGTCTCGGCGGTGGCGGTCGCGGTCAGCGCGATCCGCGGCACCTCCGGCCAGCGCTCGTGCAGGTGGGAGAGCTGCAGGTAGTCGGGCCGGAAGTCGTGACCCCACTGGGAGACACAGTGGGCCTCGTCGATCGCGAACAGCGAGATCTTCGCCTGGTCGAGCAGCCGGCCGGTCTCGGGCACCCGCAGCCGCTCCGGGGCCAGGTAGAGCATGTCGAGCTCACCGGCGAGCAGCGCCTTCTCCACCTGCTGCCGCTCGTGGGGCATCTGGGTGGAGTTGAGGAAGCCGGCGCGTACGCCGAGCGCGGAGAGCGCGTCGACCTGGTCCTGCATCAGCGCGATCAGCGGTGAGATGACCACCCCGGTCCCGGCCCTCACCAGGGACGGGATCTGGTAGCACAGCGACTTCCCGCCACCGGTCGGCATCAGAACGAGCGCATCGCCGCCGCCGGCGACGTGCGCGATGATCTCCGCCTGCTCGCCGCGGAACTCGTCGTAGCCGAAGACGCGGCGCAGGACATCCAGCTCGGGAGTCAGCGCATTCACGCGAGTGACCCTATCGGCCGCCACCGACGGTCTCCTCAGACAGAGACCTTCTCCCGCTTGACCGTGGCGCCGTCGGCTTCGTCGGCGCCGTGGGCGCGCTCGAGCGCGGCACCCTCGACGTCCACGTTCGGCAGGATGCGGTCGAGCCACTTCGGCAGCCACCAGGCGGAGCGGCCGAGCAGGTGCATCAGCGCCGGCATCAGCAGCATCCGGACGATGAACGCGTCCAGCAGCACCCCGAGCGCGAGCCCGAAGCCCATCGAGCGGATCATCACCGACTCGGCGAAGATGAACCCGCCGAAGACGGAGACCATGATCAGGCCGGCCGCGATCACGACCGAACGCCCGGCCCGGAAGCCCTGGGCGACGGCGATGCGGGCCGGGGCGCCGTGGACGTACGCCTCACGCATGCCGGAGGCCAGGAACAGCTGGTAGTCCATCGCCAGGCCGAAGAGGATCCCGACCAGCAGGATCGGCAGGAAGCTCAGGATGGGGCCGGTGCTGTCGAGACCGATCCACTCCGCGCCGATGCCCTTCTGGAAGACCGCGACCACGACGCCGTACGTCGCCAGCAGCGAGAGCACGAAGCCACCGGTCGCGATGAGCGGGACCAGGATCGAGCGGAAGACCAGGATCAGGATCAGCAGCGAGAGGCCGACGACGACGGCGAGGTAGGGGAGGAGTACGTCGTTGAGCCCCTGCGACACGTCGATCGCGACCGCGGTGGCGCCGGCGACGCCGAGCGTGATGTCCCCGTTGACCGCCGGCATCTCCCGGATCGCGTTGACCAGCTCGTTGGTCGAGACGCTGTTGGGGCCCTCCTCGGGGACAACCTGGAACGCCGCCGTGCGACCGTCCTCGGAGACCGCGGCCGGGGCCACGGCGCGTACGTCATCGAGGTCCGCCAGCGCCCTGGCGACCGTCAGCTGGGCCCGCTGGATGCCGGCCTCGTTGAGGCCGTCGGGCAGCTCGGCGGCGACCAGCAGGGGGCCGTTGGCGCCGGCGCCGAAGCTGTCCTCGGTGATCGTATAGGCGGTCTTGGCCAGCGAGCCCTCGGGCTCGGAGCCGCCGTCGGGGAGGCCGAGGCGCATGTCGAGGGCGGGGACCGCGAGAGCGAGCAGGGCGACCACGGAGGCGACGACCGTGACCAGCGCCCGCCAGGTGGGCATCGGCGTGGCGTGGGCCTCGGCGGCGTCCTGCTCGGCGACCTTCTTCCGGGCGCGCTTGGAGACGATGCGGCCACCGACGAGGCCGAGGATGGCCGGAGTCAGCGTGATCGCGACCAGGACGGCGATCGCGACGCAGGCCGCGCCGACCGAGCCCATCAGGCCGAGGAACGGGATCCCGGTCATGTTGAGGGCGACCAGCGCGACGATCACGGTGGAGCCGGCGAAGACGACCGCCGTGCCGGCGGTGCCGTTGGCGAGCGCGATCGACTCCTTCACGTCGGCGCCGTGGAGCAGCTGCTTGCGGTGCCGGTTGAGGATGAAGAGCGAGTAGTCGATGCCGACCGCCAGGCCGAGCATCAGACCCAGGATCGGGGTCATCGACGCCATCTGCACGACGCCGGAGAGGGAGAGCGCGCCGAGCGCGCCGATGCCGACTCCGGTCAGCGCGGTGACCAGCGGGACGCCGGCGCCGAGGATCGTGCCGAGCATGACCAGGAGGACGATCGCGGCGACGCCGACGCCGACGATCTCACCGGGACCCATCGGGTTGGGCGCCTCCTGGGAGATGTCGGAGGAGACGCCGATCTCGACGCCGTCGATCGGGTTGTCGGTGAAGTGGTCGACCGTGGCCTTCTTGGTCTCCTCCGACATCTCCAGCCGGCCGACGGAGTAGGCGACGTTGACGAGGGCGGCCGAACCGTCCGCGGAGACCATCCGGATCTCCTCGGAGAGCTCGAGCAGCTCGGCGCCGTTCTCGGCCTTGGCGGTGTTGGCCTCGAGGTCGGCGGCACTGTCGTCGAGCTTGGACTGCTGCTTGTCGAGGGCGGCCTGCTGGGCGTCGATCTGGGTGGTCGGCATCCCGGCGGCCTGCAGCTGGGCGCGGGCCGTGTCGATGTCGGCCTGCGCCTTGTCGAGCCTGGCCTGGGCGCTGTCGAGCCGGGTCCGGCCGGCCTCGAGCCGGGCCTGGCCCTCGGTGACCTTCTCGGCCTGCGCCTTGCGCTGGGCCTCGGTCTGGAACGGGTCGGTGACCGCGGCGACGTCGGGGAGGTCCTCGGCGCTGCTGATCAGCGCCCGGATCTCCTGCTTCTGGGTCGCGCTGAGCGGGGTGCCGTCCTCGGTCCGGAAGGCGATCGTGCCGGAGCCGCCGGCCAGGTCGGGCAGCCCCTCCTGGAGCTCGTCGACCACCTCGGACGACGGCAGGCCCGGGATGTCGAAGCTGGTGGTGAGCTCGCCGGACCAGGCGACGTACGCCCCGGCGGCGCCGGACAGCGCCAGCACCCAGGCAAGGATCACAAGCCAGGCGCGGCGCGCGGCCGACTTGCCCAATCGGTACAACAGCTCCGCCATGACGGCATCCCTCCGGTAATACGCAACGGTGCGTCCAGTTAATCACCTGTGCGCCGATGGACAAGGGCTGCTGAGCGAGTGATGTGTCACACCTGTGCCGTGGCCAGGAGATGCCACGGGCTCTTAGGATGCCGTTCATGCCAGCGTCAGCAGGAGTGCGCCGAAGGGGTGCCGTACGCAGCGAGGAGGCTCGCATGGCGGTCCTCGACGCGACCGGGCGGCTCTTCGCCAGCCAGGGCTATGACCACCTCACCATCGAGGGAATCGCGGCCGAGGCCGGTGTCTCCAAGCAGACGATCTACCGCTGGTGGTCCTCGAAGAGCGCGGTCGTCGCCGACGCCATGATCGAGGACCTGCTGCTGCCGGACCACCCGGTCGTACCAGACACAGGGGACATCCGCGCCGACCTGATCGCCTGGATGCAGAGCCTCATCGACCTCGTCGCCCAGCCCGGCAACGACGGCCTCGTCCGCTCGCTCGTCGCGGCCGCCTGCGAGAACCCCGACATCGGCACGCGCCTCAACGACGCGCTCGGCATCACCGCCACCGTCTCGACCCGTATCGAGGCGGCCGTCGAGGCCGGCCAGCTGCCCGCCGACCTGCCGGTCAAGGAGTTCGTACGCGCCTTGGTCGGTGGCTTCGTGCTCCACTCCCTCGAGCGCACGGAGCCCGCTCCGGACGTCGCCGAGCGCCTGGTTCGCGCGCTCTTGCACTGAACTTCTCTTTACCCAAGAAAGAGGGGTACGGACCTTCGCGGCCCGGCTACGGTGGAACGCATGCCGAAGGTGCCGCCGCCCGTCTACGTCGCCGTGGGCCTCGCCGCCCAGCATCTGCTCGCTCGGGGCCGCCGACCCACGCTCGTGCGGTCCGTCGCGGCCGGTCTCCTCACGGCCGGCTCGGTCTATGTCGCCGGCGGAGCCGCCCGGGCGTTCAAGCACAAGGACACCACGTTCAACCCGCTCGAGCCCGAGGGTGCGACCGCGGTCGTCACCGACGGGCCGTTCCGCTACACCCGCAACCCGATGTACGTCGGCATGGCCGGTCTCCTCACCGCCCACGCCGTTCTCCGCGGTGGCTGGCTGCCGCTCGTCCCCGTCGCGGCCTTCGTCGCCGTCATCGATCGCACCCAGATCCCCGCCGAGGAGCGCGCCCTGTCATGGAGCTTCGGCGAGGCGTACGACTCCTACCGGAGTGCCACGCCCCGCTGGCTCGGTCCGGTCCGGGGCGTCCCGCGTGGCTGAGCTCCTCCACACCGTTCTCGACACCACCGACGTACGACTATGCGCAGAATAGGCGCGTGAGCGAGATCGAGTACGTAGACAACCCGGCCAGGCATCGCTACGAGATCCGTGACGGCGAGACCGTCGCGGGGCTGGCGGCCTACCGGCTGCCCGACGACGAGCACGTGGACTTCGTGCACACGGAGGTCAAGGAGGCCTACAACGGGCAGGGGCTCGCCTCGAAGCTGGTGGCGTTCGCGTTGGCCGACGTGAGGGCGAAGGGGAAGCGGATCATCCCGCATTGCCCGTACGTCGCGGGGTGGCTGAAGCGGCACGGCGAGGAGTACGCCGACATCACCGACTGGCCGGCCTGATAACGAGGCTCGATCAGAGGGAGTCTGCCGACTTCCGCGGCTCCAGGCCCAGCTTGGCCAGGGGAGTGCAGGTCATGTGGGCCGAGGGCCAGGTCTGGCCCCGGGAGGAGCCGCGGGAGTAGGGCCTGGCGCCCGACTGGTAGGTCACGAAGAACTCGTCCCCGACCTCTGCGACGCCCTCGGCCAGGTTCGGGAGCCACTGCAGAGCGCGGGGCCGGATCGTGACCCGGTCCTGCACGATCAGCTGGCTGCGTCGGGCGGGGCCACGGTTGACGCTGAAGACGTACTCCTCCTCCCGGACGACGACGCCCTGGGTGCCGACGGGGGTGCGTACGCCGATCGGGGTCTTGATCTGCCAGGTGTCGTCCTTGCGGATGTACTTGTAGAGGCGGTTGTTCGCGTGCGACCCGACGTAGAGCAGGTCCTTCGCGGCGGCGAGGTAGGAGCCGGCGGCGAGGGCGACCAGCGGGGAGACGGTCGAGACGGTCGAGAGCGGTTCGGCGTGGACGATCTGGGTCAGTGAGTAGCGGTAGAGGCGGGGCGGGTTCCCCTCGCGGCACACGTAGACCTCGTCGCCGATGACCGCGACGCCGCCGGCGTTGACCGGGCCGCTGACGCTGCCCTTCGGCCCGCCGAGGTAGACGGCGTTGATCAGCTCGCCCGATGGCCTGTCGATCAGAGCGAGCGCGGAGCCGAGCTTGTCCCCGTAGTAGCCCTGCAGGAGCAGCTCGGCCTCGGGGGAGTACGCCAGGCCCTGAGGGATCCAGCCGTGGTCCTCGTCCCCGGTGAGCACCCCCGCGGTGGCGATGTGCGGGATCAGCGGACCGAGTCTGCTGCCGCTACGGCCCAGCCAGGTCTCGGTGCGGTCGATGCCGCGTTGGACCCACTTCTGCTGCCTCTTGGCCATCACCTTGGGGTCGATCACGATCAAAAAATCTATCCGCTCGGGCACCGATCGACGGTCGCTTCGGGGTGCGAGTCCGCCAACTGTCCATCTGACGGAACGGTCGGGCGACAGGTTCCATGTACTCGCGGGTAGATATGGTGGCAGGATCTGCCGACATGACGAAGCACGCCGACGTGATCGTGGTAGGAGCCGGCCTCGCCGGCCTGGCAGCAGCGGCCGAGGTCGCGGACGCGGGAAAGAGCGTTCTCCTGGTCGACCAGGAGCCGGAGCAGTCACTGGGCGGCCAGGCCTTCTGGAGCCTCGGCGGGCTCTTCCTCGTCGACAGCCCCGAGCAGCGCCGGATGGGCATCCACGACTCACCCGAGCTGGCGCTCCAGGACTGGATGGGCTCCGCCCAGTTCGACCGTGACGAGGACCTGTGGCCGCGGCGCTGGGCCGAGGCGTACCTCGACTTCGCGGCGGGCGAGAAGCGGTCCTGGCTGCGCCAGATGGGCCACCGGATCTTCCCGGTCGTCGGCTGGGCCGAGCGTGGCGACGGCCGCGCGGACGGCCACGGCAACTCGGTGCCGCGCTTCCACATCACCTGGGGGACCGGGCCGGGCGTGGTCGAGCCGTTCGAGCGGCGGGTGCGTGCCCACGCCGACAGCGGCCGGATCACCTTCGCCTTCCGGCACCGCGTCGACCATCTCGTGGTCGAGGACGGAGCCGTCGTCGGCGTACGCGGCAAGCTGCTCGAGCCCAGCGACATCGAGCGCGGCCAGGCCTCCTCGCGCACGGAGGTCGAGGACTTCGAGCTCAGTGGCCAGGCCGTGATCGTCACCTCCGGCGGCATCGGCGGCGACCACGACCTCGTCCGCAAGCACTGGCCCGCCCGCCTCGGCACCCCGCCGAAGTCGATGGTCTCCGGCGTCCCGGCGCACGTGGACGGCCGGATGCTCGCCATCACCGGAGCGACCGGCGCCAAGATCATCAACGACGACCGGATGTGGCACTACGTCGAGGGCATCCGCAACTGGGACTCGATCTGGGCCAACCACGGCATCCGGATCCTGCCCGGCCCCTCATCGCTGTGGCTGGACGCGACCGGCAAGCGTCTCCCGGCGCCGTTCTTCCCCGGCTTCGACACCCTCGGCACGCTCAAGCACCTGCGTCAGACCGGCTACGACTACTCCTGGTTCGTGCTGACCGAGAAGATCATCAAGAAGGAGTTCGCGCTCTCCGGATCCGAGCAGAACCCGGACCTGACCGGCAAGGACATCAAGCTGCTCGCCGAGCGGGCGCGCAAGGGTCCCGGGCCTGTGAAGAGCTTCATGGAGCACGGCGAGGACTTCGTGGTCGCCGAGAACCTCACCGCGCTGGTCCACGGCATGAACGGCCTCGCCGACAAGGACCCGACCGGCCCGCAGATCAAGGAGAGCGAGCTGCGCCGGATCATCGAGGCCCGCGACCGCGAGATCGCCAACAACTTCACCAAGGACGCCCAGATCACCGCGCTGTACGCCGCCCGCCACTACCGCGGCGACAAGCTGCAGCGCACCGCCAAGCCCCACCGGATCCTCGACCCCGAGGCCGGCCCGCTGATCGCGGTCAAGCTGCACATCCTCTCCCGCAAGACCCTCGGCGGGCTCGAGACAGACCTGTCCGGCCGCTGCCTGACCGCCGCCGGCACCCCGCTTCCGGGGCTCTATGCGGCCGGCGAGGTCGCGGGCTTCGGCGGCGGCGGGATGATGGGCTACAACGCGCTCGAGGGCACGTTCCTCGGCGGCTGCCTGTTCTCGGGACGTACGGCGGGCAGGGCCGCGGCCGCGGCGATCTGACCCGGTCGGCTCAGTGGGCGCCGGAGAGGTTCAGCCCGACCACGCCGACGACGATCATCGCCAGGAAGCCGGCCTTGGCGGCGGTGAGGTGCTCACCGAGGAACATCACGCCGATCCCCGCGACCAGGGCAGTGCCGAGGCCTGACCAGATGGCGTACGCCACCGAGACCGGCATCCGCTCCACGACCACCGAGAGCAGCCAGATCGAGGCGCCGTAGCCGGCCAGGACGGCGACCGACCAGCCGAGGTTGCGGAAGCCCTCGGTGCGGGGGAGCAGCGCGGTGCTGACCACCTCGATCGCGATGGCGGCGACGAGCAGAATGGCGGCGTACATCTTCGGGTCCTCCTGAGGCGCATGTAGCGACTGCTACATCATGCCAAATGTAGCAGTCGCTACATGTTGGGCATAATGCTTTTCATGGACCGCAAGGAGGAGCTCCTCGGGCAGGTGGTCGACCACGTGCTGGAGCACGGGCTGATCGGCCTGACCCTGCGTCCGCTGGCGGCGGCGATCGGCACCAGCGACCGGATGCTGATCTACCACTTCGGCGGTCGCGACGAGCTCGTCGCCGCGGTGGTGGCGCGCACCAACGAGCTCTCCGTCGCAGCGATCGCGGCGCTGGAGCCGGCCGATGACGTACGCGCCGGGGTGGAGACCCTGTGGCGGGCCTACCGCACCGAGCCCCTGCACAGCTGCCTGCAGATCTACCTGCAGGCAGCCGCGACCGGGCTGATCGGGATGGAGCCCTATCGCTCGGTCGTCCGGGAGACCAACGAGCTGTGGTACGCCGCGCTGCGCGACTACCTCACCGCCTGTGGCGCGCCGCCCGAGCGTGCGGGCCGGATCGTCACGCTCGTCGACTCCTCGCTGTTCGGCTTCCACCTGGACCTGGCCACCGACCGGCCCGACGAACTCGCCGCCGGAGTGGCGGATCTCGCCGCGGCCGCGGGAGCGATCGCCGAGCGTTAGGGTCTGCCACGTGGAGTGCCCCAAGTTCGCGGTCAGCGTCGATCTCGTCGTGCTCACCGTGCGTGACGACGCGCTCTGCGCCCTGGTCGTACGCCGCGGCATCGAGCCTTATCGAGGCGCCTGGGCGCTTCCGGGTGGGTTCGTCCTCGACGACGAGGGCCTCGAGGAGGCGGCGGCGCGCGAGCTCGCGGAGGAGACCGGCATGCGGCCGGGCAGCGTGCATGTCGAGCAGCTCGCGACGTACGGCTCTCCGGGGCGGGACCCGCGGACGCGGGTCGTGACCGTCGCCTATCTCGCGCTGGCGCCCGACCTGCCGGTGCCCGCGGCCGGTTCGGACGCGGCGGAGGCGCAGTGGTGGCCGGTCGACTCGCTCCTGGCCGGCGGCGGCCTCGCCTTCGACCACGCCGCGATCCTGCGTGACGGTGTCGAGCGCGCCCGCTCCAAGCTGGAGTACTCACCGCTGGGTGCGGCGTTCTGTGCCGAGGAGTTCACCGTCGCCGAGCTGCGCCGGGTCTACGAGATCGTCTGGGGCGAGCGCCTCGACCCCCGCAACTTCCATCGCAAGGTCACCAAGACCGAGGCCTTCCTCGAGCCCACGGGCACCACGACGACCCGGGACGGTGGCCGGCCGGCTCAGCTCTTCCGCCGGGGCTCCGCCGAACACCTGCATCCGCCGCTGCTGCGGCGTACGACCTGACGGTTTGGTCACCGAAAGGTCTCGGGCTGATCACGAACCGATAACGGCGAACTCGGTGTGGTGGATGGCACACACGACGCGGCCGAACGCGTTGGGTAACTAGACAACAGTCACGGCATTCTTGTCCAGCGGACGCCGTGTCTCGGGACCGAACGCCCTGTTCGAGAGTTCGTCTTGAAAGGGTCGTTACAACGCCGAAACGCCAGTGCCAGCCCCTGAAACCTCCGCTCGCTACGGTCCCCGAAACCTATGCGTGACACTCCTCGAAGGGAACTCGTTTCGATGTCTACCCCCGCCTCTCGGACCTCGCGACGTACGTCAGTTCAACGCCGGGCCGCCGCGGCCCTGCTGACCCTGGTCGCCGCCACCACTCTGGCCGCCTGCGGCTCCGACTCCGAAGAAGGCAGCAGCGAGGAGGGCTTCGGCACCATCTCGATGCAGTACTCCTGGATCAAGAACGAGGAGTTCGCCGGCGAGTTCTACGCCGAGGACAAGGGCTACTACGAGGAAGCCGGCTTCGACGCGGTCAACGGCATCTCCGGCCCCGACACCGGCGTGGCCAAGCTGCTCTCCGGCAAGGTCCAGGTCGCCATCAACGACGCTGCCTCGGTCGGCTCCGCGATCGCCGAGCAGGAGGCGCCGCTGAAGATCATCGGCGCCACCTTCCAGAAGAACCCGTTCACCATCCTCTCCCTCAAGGACGGCGGCAACATCGCGACGCCGGCCGACCTCAAGGGCAAGAAGATCGGCGTCCAGGACTCCAACGTCAACGTCTTCAAGGCGATCCTGGCGGCCAACGGCCTGGAGGAGAAGAAGGACGACATCACCGTCGTCCCGGTCGAGTTCGACCCGACCCCGCTGATGAAGGGCCAGGTCGACGGTTTCATGGCCTATCTGACCAACGAGTCGATCACCGTCGAGATGGCCGGTCACGAGGTCACCAACCTGCCCTACGCCGAGAACGGCGTGCCGTACGTCGCCGAGACCTACACCGTCACCGACCAGTACCTCGCCGAGAACCGCGACCTCCTCAAGGCGCTGCTGACCGCCGAGATCAAGGGCTGGACCGAGACCTTCAAGAACCCCTCCGACGAGGTCGTCAAGGTCGTCACCACCCACTACAACCAGGCGGCCAGCGACTCCGACGGTCTCGAGGCCAGCTTCGGTGAGCTCGACCCGGTCAAGACCAAGCGTGGTCTCGAGGAGTCGCAGAAGCTGATCTCGACGCCGGAGACCGAGAAGAACGGCCTCTTCACCATCTCCGAGGAGCTCCAGCAGCAGACCGTCGACTCGCTCGCCGCCGCCGGCTGGGAGGTCTCGGCCGAGGACCTGTTCGACACCTCGATCATCGACGAGATCTACGAGGAGAACCCCGAGCTCAAGGACTACCAGAAGTAGTCATGGCCGAGAACAAGCTCATGGATGCCGGTGCTCCCGCTGCGGAGACCGGTGGCGGCACCGGCATCCACATCTCCGGAATCAGCAAGGTCTTCGGCTCCGGGTCGAAGGCAGTCACAGCGCTCAAGGACACCGAGCTCCACACCGACCAGGGCTCGTTCCTGGCCCTGCTGGGGCCTTCCGGCTGCGGTAAGTCGACGATCCTGCGGATCCTCGCGGGCCTGGAGACGCCCACCAGCGGAGAGGCGTACGTCGACGGCAAGGCTCCCGCCGAGCTGCGGCGTGACTCCGAGCTGGGGATCGCGTTCCAGGACCACGCGCTGCTGCCGTGGCGCTCGGTGGTCGGCAACATCAAGCTCGTCTTCGAGGTCGCCGGCCGCCGTCCCGACATGTCCTACATCCACGAGCTGATCAAGCTCGTGGGGCTGGAGGGCTTCGAGAAGGCGCGCCCGGCGCAGCTCTCCGGTGGGATGCGGCAGCGGGTCTCGATCGCCCGCGCGCTCGCGCTGAAGCCGTCGGTGCTCCTGCTCGACGAGCCGTTCGGCGCGCTGGACGACATGACCCGGCAGAACCTCAACCTGGAGCTGCTGCGGATCTGGACCGAGAAGCCGGCGACCACGCTGCTGGTCACCCACGGCGTGAACGAGGCGATCTTCCTCTCCGACCGGGTCGCGGTGATGTCGCCACGACCGGGCCGGATCAAGGAGATCATCGAGGTCGACCTTCCCCGGCCGCGCACGCCCGACATGATGCGTACGCCGGAGTTCCACGCGCTGGCCGACCGGGCGTCCGAACTGCTCTTCGGTGACGACGGGCGCGCCGAGGCGGAGTCTTGATGCGGCTGAGTCAACAGCTGGCCGGCTGGGTGGCCGGTCTGATCGGCGTGGTCACCCTCTTCGTGCTGTGGGCCGTCGTGGCCGTGACCGTGTTCCCGCCCGACCCCGGCACCGGGTTCACGCCGGTGCCGCCGCCGTGGACGGTTCTCTCCGAGATGGCCGCCGCGGGGCCGTCGGCGTTCTGGGACGGCGTACTCCGGGAGACGCTGATGGAGGCGTCGATCGGGTTCCTCTGGGGCAACCTGATCGCCCTGCTGCTGGCCTCCCTGGTGCTGCTGGTGCCGTGGCTGGAGCCGATGATCATGCAGATCGCGGTGACGACGTACTGCCTGCCCGTGGTTGCCGTGGGCGGCATCTCGATCGTGGTCCTCGGCGGCGCCGAGCAGCCCGGTGACCCGTCGAAGACGTCGATCTTCCTGGCCGCGCTGATGGTCTTCTTCACGACCGTCGTCGGCGCCGTGCTCGGGTTCAAGTCGGCCGATCGCGCCTCGCTCGACGTGGTGCGGGTCTACGGCGGGTCGGTGTGGACCCAGCTGGTGAAGGTACGCCTCGTCGCGGCCGTGCCGGCGATCCTCAACGCGCTGCAGATCGCGGTGCCGACCGCGATCCTCGGTGCCGTGCTCGGCGAGTACCTCGGCTCCACCGACCGTGGCGTCGGGCGCACGCTGATCGTGCTGCAGGGCAAGCCCGACCCGGAGCGGCTCTGGGCCGTCTTCCTGGTCTGCGCCCTGGTCGCCCTGGCCGGCTACCTGCTGCTGGGGCTGGTCTCGCGTCTGGTGACGCCATGGGTCGCTGGGAGGTCCGGATGAGGTCGGGTGCCAAGGGTCTGTCGCGGGCCGTCCTGGGGCCGGTGCTGCACACCGTCGCCGCGCTGGCGATCGTGGTCGTGCTCTGGCAGGCGTTCGTGTCGTTCTCCAGCGTCTCGGAGTTCGTCGCGAAGGGGCCTCTGGACGTCGTCGACCACCTCTTCACCGGGCCGGACGCGGCTGCCCACCGGGCGGAGCTCTTCCCGCTGACCTGGGTGACCCTGAGGGACGCCGCGCTCGGCTTCCTCGCCGGGATGGCGATCGCAGTGGTGGCGGCGGTGCTGTTCAACCTGTCGCGTACGGTCGAGGCCGGCGTGATGCCGCTGGCGCTGCTGCTGCGCTCGATCCCGCTGGTCGCGATCGCTCCGGTGGTCATGCTGATCACCGGCCGTGCCTCGACCGCCTCGGTCGTGGTGCTCGGGATCATCGTGGTGCTGTTCCCGGCACTCGCCGCCGTCCTGTTCGGGCTCTCGCAGGCCTCGCCGCAGTCGCTGGACCTCGTCGCCGTCTACGGCGGATCGCGGCTCACCGCGATCCGCAAGGTGTCGCTGCCCGGCGCGCTCCCGTCGATCTTCGCCGCCGCCCGCGTCTCGGTGCCCGGCGCCGTCACCGGCGCGCTCCTGGCCGAGTGGCTCTCGACCGGTAAGGGCATCGGCGGCAACATCCAGAAGTTCCCCGCCGCCGCCCGCTTCGACGACCTGTGGGCAGCCGTGGCGATCATCACCGTGGTCACGCTGGTGCTCTACAACCTCGTCCAGCTCCTGGAGTCGGTCGCGCTGGAGCGGATGGGGATGACGACCCGCTAGCGCCGAGGCGTCACGTACGTCGCGCGAAGCGTCACTCCCGTCGGGGGGGGGGGGGGGGCGGAAGCGCCCCCGCGCCCCCGCGGGGGGTTACGCGAAGGGCGTTAAAGTGATGGGGAGCGAAGGCATCCAACCGCAGGAAAAGGTGAGACACGAC
>NZ_JBEPDH010000030.1:0-54554 GCF_040300245.1 Nocardioides sp. NPDC000445
GTCGACTACGCCTCTCGGCTGACCGCGAACGAACTCCGCATCGTCGGACGACGGATCCTGCGTGAGATCGACCCCGCCCGGTTCGACGACGCCGAGGCCAAAGCCCTCCTCGCCGAAGAGGAACGGGCCCAGCAGAAGACCGCGTTGCGGGTCTGGGACAACCACGACGGCACCGTCGGCTTCGACGGCGTCCTGCCGACCTCGATCGGGATGCGGTTCAAGCGACTGGTCGAGGCCTGGGCCCAACCCCGCAAACAACAACTGGTCGCCAAGGGTGCCCCGCTGCCGCCGTGGGAACGACTCATGGGCCAGGGCTTCGCCCGACTCCTCGAGACCATCGACCCGGCCGCGCTGCCCCGCCACGGTGGCGACGCCACCACCATCAACGTGGTCATCAGCCTCGAGGAGCTCCGCAAAGACCTCGGCATCGCCACCCTGGGCTACGACGAGACCAACGGCACCACCATCACCGCGGCCGAGGCCCGCAAGTTGGCGTGCAACGCGACCATCATCCCCTGGGTACTGGGTGGTGACAGCGAGGTCCTCGACGCCGGCCGGGGCAGCAGGTTCTTCCAGCCCATCCAACGCAAAGCGCTCCGGCTCCAGCAGAAGTGCTGCCAAGCCGAAGGGTGTGACATGCCACCGGAATGGTGCGATGCCCACCATCTAGAACCCTGGGCCGCCGGCGGGAAGACAGATCTGAAGGACGGGGCGCTGCTCTGCCCCCATCATCATCGCTTGGCGCACAACGCGGCGTACGTTCATGAGCGACTACCCGACGGCACCATCAGGTTCACCCGCCGCCCCTAACCGGCCGGGCGGGGAATCCACTTCACCTGGTCCCGGCCGCGAGGCGAGGACCCCAACCGTCGACCGGTGTCGGCTCTTGCTGAAGGCGCCTGTCTGGTGCCCAGATGAGCGTTCCGGCCACCCTTCTCGACTCCACGCCCGCCGCTCCCCACTCACGGGGACGCTTCCCCACCGCAGCGAAGGTGGCCCACGCTCCGGGGTGCGGGGAAGCTCTGCGCCCGGGGGGGGGGGAACTCTCCGGATCAGTGGGGAACTGATGACCCGCCTTGACCGAACCCGACCCGGCCAGAGCGACGGCGACCTTGTGAACGATTCACAAGGTCGCGCCCACTGCCGTAGGCACCCACGAGGCACTCGGACTCCCGCGCACGGCCAGCTCACGACCCCAGGCCCGTGCCCAAACTAATCCGCTGCGCCAGACCCTGCCGCCGACCCGATAGCCAGCCAAAATTCTCGGCGGAGCCCGGTGTCAAGGATCGCCGAAGGCGACCGGCGAAGCCGGCGGCCGAAGGCCGTCCTTGACTCCGGGGTTCGGCGAGAACACCCTCCCATAACGGGTCGGCGGCAAACACCGAAACGAACCCACGGCAACCTTCGCGCGCCCGCCCGTGACCAAACCAAGACTCGGCAAAGCCCGACCCCCGACACCAGAAACAGGCGGTATCCTCGAAGCATGACCGCGTTGCCCGACTGGATGCACCCTCCCCGTGAGGAGGGTTGGTACTCCGAAGACCTCGACATGCTCGTCGAGGCGCCGCGTCATACCGAACTCATCGACGGAGCCCTGGTCTTCAATATGTCACCGCAGCGCCGCTGGCACAGTCGGCTCGTCACGGCCCTGACCAACGCGCTGACGGCGCAGGCGCCGGACGGGTTCGAGGTGGATCGGGAGCTGACGGTGGTGCTCGACAGGCGCAACCGGCCGGAGCCGGACGTGCTGGTGAGCACGGCACGGATCTCCGACCAGGCCTCGTTCTACGATGCTGATTCTGTCGTCCTGGTGGTCGAGGTGGTCTCGCCGGAGTCCGAGCACCGCGACCGGGCGGTGAAGCCGCAGAAGTACGCCGAGGCGGGGATCACCCACTACTGGCGCATCGAGAACGAGGACGGCGCGCCCGCGATCCATGTCTACGAGCGCGACGACCTCACCAACGCCTACGTCCCGATCGGGATCTTCCGCGACCGGCTCGACGTCCCGGTGCCGTTCCCGATCAAGATCGACCTCACCGACCTGCTCCGCTGACGTCCGTCGTCGGCACCTCGGGTACCTCGGCGGGCAGCTGCTCCTGCTGGACGAGGTGGAGGTAGGAGAGGTGGCGCTCGTACTGGTCGAGGACATCACCCATCAGCTGCTCGCGTGAGTAGCCGTTGACGTCGTAGCCCTGGGTGCCCTCGGCGAGGTGTACCTCGGCGCGGAAGTAGACGTCGCCGGTGACTCGGCCGACAGCGAAGGTCGGAGCGGGGCAGGGCATCGGGGTGACCTTGTAGACGAACGCAGGCGCATCCTCCAGATCGGTGTGGATCTGGACACCGGCGACGCCGCGTACGGCCTTGGTGTCGGTCACCACCGACGTCAGCCCGTGCGAGCAGAGCTCGGCGGCGACCTCGTCGAGGACCGGCTTCGCGACCGTGCCGATGAAGCGCTCGGTGTCCCTGGCGGTGGGATAGGTGACCGAGCGGCGCAACCGCTGCGCGAGCGAAGGACGTACGCCGCCCTCGCCCGCCCCGGCCAGGCGGGCCGAGGAGATCGCGCCCGGGAACGAGTAGCGTGCGCTCGCGGACTTGAACGACTCCAGCCGTAGCGAGCGGTGGAGTCCCACGGCGACCAGGGCGAGCACGACCGAGAACGGCAGGCCCATGATGATCGTCGCGTTGGTCAAGGTCGTCAGCCATGCATCACCGCCGGCGAACATCAACGCCAGGGTCAGCGCGCCGATCGCCACCGACCAGAAGATCCGCACCGGGATCGAGCAGTCGGCCATCGGGTGCGGCAGCCGCGAGGTGAAGTTGCCCATCACCAGCGCGCCGGAGTCGGCCGAGGTGACGTAGTAGAGGAACCCGGTCATGGTGGCGAGCGCGACCAGCGCGATCGCCCCCGGGTAGTTGTCGAGGAAGGCGTAGAAGCCCTGCGCGTAGTTGGCGCTGGTCAGCTCACCGAACTCGGCGTCGCCGCCGCGGATACGGCCGAGCGCGCTGTTGCCGAAGATCGAGACCCACAGCAGGATGAAGCCGAACGGGATCATCATCACGCCGACCAGGAACTGCCGGATCGTCCGCCCGCGCGAGATCCGCGCCAGGAACAGTCCGACGAACGGCGACCAGGCCACCCACCAGGCCCAGAAGAAGAGCGTCCACAGGTTCTTCCAGACGCCGACGTCCGGGTTCTCGACGGTGTCGTACGGCATCGTGTCGAAGCTCATCCCGGGTAGGTGCACGAGATAGTCGCCGAGGTTCATCACCAGCGAGTTGAGCAGGAACGCGGTGTTGTCGGAGAAGAGCACATAGAGCATCAGCGCCAGGGACAGCAGCACGTTGAGCTCGGAGAGCCGCCGGATGCCCTTGTCGACGCCGGAGACCGCCGAGATGGTGCCGAGCAGCACCGCGACCACGACCAGTCCGACCTGGGCGGCACGGCCCTCGGGGATGTCGAAGAGGACGTTGAGACCTGCGTTGAGCAGGGCGATCGAGATGCCGAGCGAGGTGGCGATGCCGAAGATGGTGCCGAGCACCGCGGCCATGTCGATGCCGTCGCCGAGCCGCCCGTGGACCCGCTTGCCGAAGATCGGATAGAGCGCGGAACGGATCGAGAGCGGCAGCCCGTGGCGGAAGGAGAAGTAGCCCAGCGCCATGCCCATGACGGCGTACATCGCCCAGCCGGACAGGCCGTAGTGGAACAGCGTCCAGCCCACCGCCTGCTCGGCGGCGGCGATGCTGCCGCCCTCGCCGGTCGGCGGGGTGAGGTACTGCGAGACCGGCTCGGCGACCGAGTAGAACATCAGGTCGGCGCCGATCCCGGCCGCGAAGAGCATCGCGGTCCAGGTGAACATCGAGTACTCCGGCCGGGACTCCTCCGGGCCGAGCCGGATCCGCCCGTAGCGGGACAGACAGATGAACAGCACGAACGCGATCAGCGCAGCGGCGAGCGCGAAGTACCACCAGCCGAAGTACGTCGAGATCCACCCCACGACGTGTCCGATCGCGGCGCCCGCGGTGTCCGGCGCGAGCAGTGTGAAGAGCGTGAACGCGACCACCACTCCGGCGGAGCCGAAGAAGACGGTCTTGTTCAGCTCGGGCTTCGCCGTAGGGATCTCGTCTGGATCTGCGGCGGGTTCCCCTAAGGGCGTACGCGGCGGGTCGATTGTCTCCGGCATGAGCTGTCTCCTCCGGTTGGGGTGCCCGGCAGGCTAGTCCGCCCGGCGCCGGCTTGGGTCACGATCGGGTTTCAGATCAGGTTCCGCGGGTCTCCAGCCGGCCACAGCGGCGAGTCGTCGCGGTGGCGGTAGTACGGGGCGTCCGAGGGTGCCAGGGGCGTGTTGCCCGCGATCAGGTCGGCCGCCTTCTCAGCGACCATCATCACCGGCGCGTAGATGTTGCCGTTGGTGACGTAGGGGAAGACGCTCGCGTCCACGACCCGCAGCCCCTCGGTGCCGTGCACCTTCATCGAGGTCGGGTCGGTCACCGACATCTCGCCGGTGCCCATCGCAGCCGTGCAGGACGGGTGCAGCGCGGTCTCGGCGTCCTTGCGGACCCACTCGAGGATCTCCTCGTCGGTCTCCACGCTCGGCCCCGGCGACATCTCGCCGGCGTTGAACGGCGCGAAGGCGGGCTGGTTGAGGATGTTGCGCGCTACCCGGACGGCCTCCACCCATTCCTTGCGATCCGTCGGGGTGGAGAGGTAGTTGAAGAGCATCGAGGGGTGCTCGAAGGGGTCGTCGGACTTGATCCGGACGTGGCCACGGGTGTCGGCGTACATCGGGCCGATGTGCACCTGGTAACCGTGCTGGCCCTTCTCCTGGCCGGGAGCCATGGACCCGTCGTAGCGGATCGCGATCGGCAGGAAGTGGAACATCAGGTTGGGCCAGTCCACGTCCTCGTTGGACCGCGCGAACCCGCCGCCCTCGAAGTGGTTGGTCGCACCCAGGCCCTTCTTCTGGAAGAGCCACTGCCAGGCGATCTTGGGCCGCTGGTGCCACACCAGACCGGGCGCGATCGAGACGGGCTGCTTGGAGGCGTACTGGATGTAGACCTCGAGGTGGTCCTGGAGGTTCTCCCCCACGCCGGGAAGGTTGTGCACGACGTCGATCCCGTGCTGCCGCAGCAGCGACTCCTCCCCCACACCGGAGAGCTGGAGGAGCTGGGGCGTGTTGATCGCGCCGCCGCAGCAGATCACCTCGCCGGCGTTGACGGTGTGCTCCCGGCGCGCCCGGCCGACACCGCGTACGTAGTCCACGCCGGTCGCCCGCGGGACGTCACCGGAGGTGTCGAAACGGATCTTGGTGGCGTACGCGAAGGTCTCGACGTCGAGGTTGGGACGGCTCATCACCGGGTGCAGGTAGGCGCGCGCGGCCGACCAGCGGCGGCCGTCCTTCACGTTGCGGTCGAAGGGGGCGAACCCCTCCTGGCGGTAGCCGTTGACGTCGTCGGTGAGCGGGTAGCCGGCCTCCTGGGCGGCCTCGAAGAAGGCCGAGAAGAGCGGGTTGGACGCGGGACCGCGCTCGAGGTGGAGCGGCCCTGAGCCACCGCGCCACTGGTCCGCGCCGGAGGTGCCGTCCTCGAGGAAGCGGCTCTCCATGCGCTTGAAGTAGGGCAGGCAGTGGCGGTAGTCCCAGGTCTCCATGCCGGGGTCGGCCGCCCAGCGCTCGTAGTCCATCGGGTTGCCGCGCTGGAAGATCATCCCGTTGATCGAGCTCGACCCGCCGAGCACCTTGCCGCGGGCGTGGTAGACCTTGCGGCCGCCCAGGTGAGGCTCGGGGTCGGTCTCGTAGCCCCAGTCGTAGAGCTTCGAGCCGATCGGGAACGGCAGCGCGGCCGGCATGTGGATGAACGGGTCGATCTTGAAGTCGCTGTGACCGGCCTCGAGGACCAGCACCTTCGTGGACGGGTCGGCGCTGAGCCGGTTGGCGAGAGCGGAGCCGGCCGAGCCGCCACCGACGATCACGTAGTCGTAGGTCTGGGTCATCGTCTTCACTTCTCCTCGGCGGTGCCGGTGTTCGGGGAGGTCGGGGCGAACCAGTGCTGCGGGCTGGGATCGATGTTGTGCCAGATGTGCTTGGTCTCGCGGTACTCCTCCAGCCCGGCCTGGCCGAGCTCGCGCCCGATCCCGGACTGCTTGTAGCCGCCCCACTCCGCCTGGGCGACGTAGGGGTGGTAGTCGTTGATCCAGACCGTGCCCATCCGGAGCTTCGCAGCGACCCGCTCGGCACGGCCGGCGTCGGAGGTCCACACCGCGCCGGCGAGGCCGTAGATGGAGTCGTTGGCGATGCGGACGGCGTTGTCCTCGTCGGTGAAGGTCTCCACGGTCAGGACCGGCCCGAAGGACTCGTCCTGGGTGACGGACATGTCGGTGGTGCAGTCGTCGAGGATCGTCGGCAGGTAGTAGAAGCCGTCGGCGAGCGCGGGGTCGTCGGGGCGCCTGCCACCGGTGCGGAGGGTGGCCCCCTCGGCGAGACCCTTCGCGACGTACGCCTCCACCTTGTCGCGGTGGGCGCTGCTGGTCAGCGGGCCGGTCTCGGCCCCCTCGTCGAAGGGGCCGCCGAGACGGATCTGCTCGGCCCGGGCGACGAGCTCGTCGACGAAGCTCTCCTTGATCGACTCCTCGATGATCAGCCGCGCGCCGGCGGAGCAGACCTGGCCGGAGTGCAGGAAGACGGCGGTCAGCGCGAAGTCGAGCGCGGTCTCGCGGTCGGAGTCGGCGAAGACGATGTTGGGGTTCTTGCCGCCGAGCTCGAGGGCGACCTTCTTGACCGTCGCGGCGGCGTTGGCCATCAGCCGCTTGCCGGTGGCGAGGCCACCGGTGAAGGAGACCAGGTCGATGCGGGGATCCTCGGACAGCGGTGCGCCCGCGGTCGGCCCCTCACCGAGCACCAGGTTGCCGACGCCCGCGGGGAGACCGGCCTCCTCGAGCACCTTCATCAGGTGGATCGCACTGTGCGGCGTGATCTCGCTGGGCTTCAGCACGAACGTGTTGCCCGCGGCCAGGCACGGCGCGACCTTCCACGCCACCTGAAGCAGCGGGTAGTTCCACGGGGTGATCAGGCCGCAGACTCCTACCGGCTCGTGCACGATCCGGCTCTTCACGGCGGCGTTCCCGGTGTCGATGACGCGGCCGGCGTCCTCGGCGGCGACGTGCCCGAAGTGACGGAACACCGAGACCACGTCGGCGACGTCGTACTCGCTCTCCACCAGCCGCTTCCCGGTGTCGAGCGACTCCGCCCGGGCGATGATCGCGGTGTCGCGCTCGAGCAGGTCGGCGACCTTCAGCAGCAGGTCACCCCGCTCCCGCGCAGGCGTCGCCGGCCACCCGCCGCTGTCGAAGGCGTTCCGCGCCGCGGCGATCGCGGCGCGGGTGTCCTCCGCTCCAGCCTCTGCAACGGTCCCGACGACCGCACCGTCTGCCGGACAGCGGATCTCCCGCTGCTCGCCCGACTGCGCAGGCAACCAGCGCCCGTCGATGTAGATCTGGCTCATGCAACCTCCAGCGTCGGGTTGCCGAACAGGCAACCGCAGGTGAATTGCAAATGATCCTGCGCCGACGCGAAGGGCCAGGTCAAGGGCTGGAAGGACAAAATTGTTGCAGGTGGTACAAATTTGTTGCAGCTGATACAAAAGCCTGCGGCAGTTGTTACAGTCGCCGCATGACGACCGCTGGGACCGCGCCTGCGAAAGATCCACAACGCCGCGCTGCCTGGGCCGAGCTGGCGACCGACTACGTCCACGAGCACGGTCTGATCGGCCTGAGCCTGCGCCCGCTGGCGGCCGAGCTGGGCACCAGCAACCGCGTCCTGCTCTACCACTTCGGCACCAAGGACCAGCTGGTCGCCGACGTCCTCCGCACATCCAACGAGCGGTCTGTCGCCGGAGTCGCCGCGCTCGAGCCCTCCAAGGACCTGCGTTCGGCTGTCCATGACCTCTGGTCGGTGATGGAGGGCGACCGGTGCAGCTGGATCTATGTGGAGGCGGCCGCGCTCGGTCTCTTCGGCAGGGAGCCGTACGTCTCGGCGGTCCGCGAGGCCAACGCACTGTGGATGGCCGGTCTCATCGCGCACCTGGACAAGTCCGGTGTGGATCCCGCCGTCGCCGAACGGGCAGCCCACGTCATCGACGCCGCCTTCATGGGCTTCCAGCTCAGCCAGGGCCCCGACGGCCACCTCCCGGAGCGTGCCCGGTCCGTCGATGACCTGGCGGACGCCGTCGCCGGGCTGGCCTGATCCACCGCGATCGCTGATTTCCACGACGTGCGGCGCCAGCGCCGCTACCCTCGATGGTTGACCGAGTTCGCCATCGCTGGAGGCATGCGCATGATTCGTTCAGGCACCATCCAAATTATCACCACGGCGTTGGCAGTCGGCCTCGCCACGATGCTCATCGCCGCGTCGACTACGTCACCCGCCACGGCTCGATCCCGGACAGAGGACCCGAGCAGGGCGGAGACACCGGTGCCCGGTCTGGTGCCAAAGCCGCTCCAGGTGAGCGCGAAAGGCGGGCCCGGTTTCGTTCTGACCGAGCGGACCCGGATCGTCGTCCGTGGTGCTGACGCCGACGAGGTCGGCGACCTCATGGCCGCCGAGCTGCGCCCGGCGACCGGCTTCGACCTCCCGGTCGTCGCCGGCGGGCCGACTCGTCGCGATGTCGTCCTGACCATCGATCCCCAGGCAGGCTTCGGCGAGGTCGAGGACAACCCGGAGGCGTACAAGATCTCCTCGACGGCCCACGGGGTCAAGGTCACCGGAGCGAGTCGCCACGGGCTGTTCAACGGCACCCAGACGCTGCGTCAGCTGCTGCCGGCGTTTGCCTCGTCGACCGTCCGGGTGAACACCGACTGGACGGTGCCAGCCGTCTCGATCCTGGACGCGCCGCGGTTCAGCTATCGCGGGATCATGCTCGACGTCGCTCGCTCCTTCCTCGAGGTCGACGAGGTCAAGCAAGTCATCGACGCCGCCTCAGCGGCCAAGATCTCGGTGCTGCACATGCACCTGGCCGACGACCAGGGGTGGCGGATCGAGATCACCAACTCCGGACGAGCGCCCGGTGACGACATCGACTACACGGCGCTGACCCGGGTCTCGGGTGCGACCGCGGTGCTCGGCAACCCGTACCAGAGCGCCGACGGTCACACCGGGTTCTACACGCAGGACGACTACCGCTCGCTGGTAAGGTATGCCGCCGAGCGTGAGATCGAGATCATCCCCGAGATCGACATTCCCGGCCACACGAATGCCGCCCTGGCCGCGATCCCGCAGCTCAACACCGCCGGGTCGAGCCACCCAGCGACCGAGGACGAGCCGGTGGCGCCGCACAACGGAACCATCGACGTCGGCTACTCCTATCTCGATCCGAACTCCGAGGTGACCTACACGTTCATCGAGCACGTCTTCTCGCAGCTCGCTGCGCTCACGCCGTCCGAGTTCCTGCACGTCGGCGGCGACGAGTCGCATGCGATGACTCAGCGCTACGGTCACGAAGGCTACGTGGCGTTCGTCGAGCGTGCGCTCGCGATCGTCCACGGGCTCGGGAAGAAGACGATCGGCTGGAACGAGTACGCCGAGTCCGGGCTCAGCGCCGGTGATGGTGTTCAGTACTGGGCCGGCACGACCGAGCACGCGAAGCGCGCCGTCGTCGAGGACGGTGCCAAGCTGCTCGTATCGCCGGGCAACACGTCCTACCTCGACATGAAGTATCACCCGAAGACGCCGATCGGGCTCTCGTGGGCGTGCTCGGGCGACTGCGACGTCGCGCACTACTACGACTGGAGCCCACAGGAGGTCATCGCGGGCGTCGGGGACGAGCACATCCTCGGCACCGAGGCGCCGCTGTGGTCCGAGACGATCCGAGGCGTCGACCAGGCCGAGTTCATGATCTTCCCGCGCGTCCTCGCGCACGGCGAGACCGGCTGGACCGCCGAGTCGCTGCGCTCTCCGTCGGACTTCGCGGCCCGGCTCGCCTCGGTCGGTCCGCGACTGGCTGCCGCCGGCACCAACTTCTACGACGGGCCGCAGATCGCCTGGTCGACGGAGCTGGCCGGAACCGATGCTGCGGTGTCGGCTGGATCGGTCGCATCGGTGTCGGTCGGACTGCTCGCCGCCCCCGGGACCAAGACGGACGGCACCGCGGTCACCGTCGATGACGTCGACGACGCGGACAGCACCGGTGGCTCGTCCCTGACCGCACCGCTCACCGCGACAGTCGACTTCGGAGACGGATCCGTTCCGGCCCCCGCACGGTTCGCCGCGTCTGTACCCCGGGATTCGCTCCATGCTGCCGGGGTCTACGCGGTGACGGCTGACCATGCGTACGACTCCCCGGGGACGTATCGCGGCACGATCACCGCCTCCGACGGCTCGACGGCGACGTTCACCATCACGGTCTCCTGACCGTGCCGAGGGGGTGTGAAGCTGAGAGTGGCCTGTGGCTCGCTCTCAGCTTCACACCCCCGGTGTCACAAACCTCGCGGGGCCGGTGTCCTTGGGGTATGAGCAACCAAGAAACGATCAGCAGGAGCCGGGTCGTGGTCGTCGGCGGTGGGTACGCCGGCGTGATGGCCGCCAACCGGCTCACCAAGCGCGACGACATCGCGATCACCCTCGTCAACCCGCGCGACCACTTCGTGGAGCGGATTCGTCTGCACCAGCTGGTCGGCGGGACCTCGGAGGCCGTGGTGGCCTACGCCGACGTGCTCAGCCCGCGGGTGCGGCTGCTCGTCGGCACCGTGTCCTCGATCTCGCCGGCAGCGCGGACGGTCGCTCTCGAGGACGGGAGCGAGGTGGCGTACGACTATCTGGTCTACGCCGTCGGCAGCACCGGTACGACGTCGGTGCCGGGGGCCGAGGAGCATGCCTTCGGGATCGCCACCTTCGAGGAGTCGACCCGACTGCGGGCCGTGCTCGACGCGACGCCGGCCGACGCGCCGGTGGTCGTCGTCGGCGGCGGGCCGACCGGCATCGAGGTCTCCTCCGAGCTCGCCGAGGCAGGCCGGAACGTGGCTCTGATCTGCGGAGACCGGCTCGGTCCGTGGCTGCACGAGAAGGGCCGCGCCGATGCCGAGCGCGCTCTGCGGCGGCTCGGCGTCGGCATCGTCGAGGGCGCCCGGGTGGCGGAGGTGCTGGATGGCCGCGTACGCCTCGACAACGGCCGCGAGCTGACCAGCTCGGTGACGATCTGGACCGCCGGATTCACCACGCCGGACCTGGCGCGCAGCAGCGGGCTGTCCACCGACGAGGCCGGCCGACTGGTCACCGACGAGACCCTGACCAGCGTCGACGACGACCGGGTCGTCGCGACCGGGGACGCGGCGGCGCCGTCGCGGATGGCGTACCGGATGAGCTGCCAGGCCGCCAACCAGCTCGGGCCGCTGGCCGCCGAGACGGTGCTCGCGCGCCTCTCGGGCGCGAGGCCGAAGCCGGTGAGCATCGGCTTCGTGGGTCAGTGCATCAGCATCGGCCGCGGTCTCGGCCTGGTGAACTTCGCCCGCCGCGACGACTCCGCCGTGGGTGCCCGCCTCCGTGGCGTGCCCGCGGCGAAGGTGAAGGAGCTCGTCTGCCGCAGCACGATCTGGGCCCTGGGGATGGAGGCCCGTCACCCGGGCTCCGCGATCGGCTTCAAGGACAGGTCGCGCGCCGCACGCGTCCAGGCAGCAGCGGTCACCCCGCTGGTCCGGGAGCCCAGCGTGTGAGTCTCGCCGTCGGGGTGGCTCACTTCGGGAGGAGTTCAGGCAGGGGACGTACGGCGGTCGCCACGGGATCACGCGACTCGGCCAGGTTGAGGGGCACCCTCACCGAAAGAGATCCTGATGCGTACCTTCGTCCGGTCGCTGACCGCGGTGCTCGCCGCGGCCGCGTTCCTCTCCCCCACCGCCGCCACGGCGAGCTCGACCGACTCCGCGCGCCCCTCCGCCGACCTCGGTACGCCGCACGCGCAGGCGCATGCCCACAACGACTACGAGCACCAGCGTCCGCTGCTCGACGCGCTGGGGCACGGCTTCACGAGCGTCGAGGCCGACGTGTGGCTGGTCGACGGCGAGCTCCTGGTGGCGCACGACGCTGAGGATCTCGACCCGGCGCGAACGCTGGAGGGCCTCTACCTCGCCCCGCTCAAGAAGCTCGTCAGGGGCAAGGGACGCGATGTCTACCCCGGCTACGACGGCACCTTCCAGCTCCTGATCGACATCAAGAACACCGGTGAGGCGACGTACGCGGCGATCGAGAAGGAGCTCGGAGACTACGAGGAGCTCTTCACCCGCTACGAGAACGGCATCGTCAAGGACGGTCCGGTCGAGGCGGTCATCAGTGGTGACCGGCCGCTGGAGACGATGCGGAGGGCGAACGAGCGGTTCAGCTTCTACGACGGCCGGATGAACGACCTCCATTCCGGCATGCCGGCCTCGCTGATGCCGCTGGTCAGCGACAACTGGACCAAGGTCTTCGCCTGGCAGGGCATCGGCCCGATGCCGGAGACCGAGCGCCGCAAGCTCCACGAGATCGTCGACCACGCTCATGCCCAGGGCTACCGGGTGCGCTTCTGGGCGACGCCGGACAACGACGGCCCCGCCCGTGAGGCGGTCTGGTCCGAGCTCCTCGCTGCCGGCGTCGATCACATCAACACCGACGACCTCGAGGATCTGGACGCCTTCCTGACCGCCAACGGCTAGGCCCCTCCCACGGTCGATGTCACAGTCCGGGGCGCCGTCTCGTCCCGTGGGTGGAAGATGTTGACCCGAGGGAGGACCACCGTGACACCTGAGACCGAGATCGAGTTCGAGGAGCTGCGCCCACTGCTGTTCTCGATCGCCTACCGGATCCTCGGCAGCGTGAGCGAGGCGGAGGACGCGGTGCAGGAGACGTGGCTCCGGCTGGAGACGACCTCGACCGAGCCCGACTCGCTCAAGGCCTACCTGTCGACGGTGGTCACCCGGATCTCCCTCGACGTGCTGCGCTCCGCGCGCGTGCGGCGGGAGACGTACGTCGGGCCGTGGTTCCCCGAGCCGCTGCCGACCGACACCCACGTCGACGAGCATGCGGGCCTCTACGCCAGCCCGGAACGCGCGACGGAGCTGGCCGACTCGGTGTCGATGGCGGCGCTGCTGCTGCTCGAGCGGCTCAGCCCGCTGGAGCGGGCGGTCTTCGTGCTGCGCGAGGTCTTCCACTTCGGCTTCGCCGACATCGCCACGGCGGTCGACCGTTCCGAGGCCGCCTGCCGTCAGCTCGCCTCCCGGGCACGGCGGCACATGGACGAGGGCAAGCCGCGGTTCGAGGCCGACCGGCGCAAGCGGGTCGAGCTGTCGGACCGGTTCTTCGAGGCACTGCGCGACGGTGACGTCGACCGACTCCAGGCGCTGCTGGCGGCCGATGTGGAGACGGTCAACGACGGTGGTGGTGTCGCCGGTGGCGTCGGCGGCCGGTTCGGTGCGGAGAAGGCCGCGCGCATCCTGGTCGCGGCCGTGCCGCCGCTGCTCGCCATCGGTGCCCGCCTGGAGCAGCGCGAGCTCAACGGCGAGCCGGGCGCCATCCTGCACGACGCCGACGGCGCCATCCTCGGCACCTGGACCCTCGACATCCTCGATGGCCAGATCCAGCGGATCCGGTCGGTCACCAACCCCGAGAAGCTGGGCCACCTGGGCCCGGTCGCCGACCTCAAGGACGTCGTACGCCGCCGCAACCGCCACCGCCGCGGGCGGTGACCCGCCGGTCGAGCCGCCCCGCTGGTCGAGCCGCCGGAGCCGCTAGGCGAAGGCGTGTCGAGACCAACACGGTCCGATCGAGCGCCGATGGGACTGACTGTGTTGGTCTCGACACGCTCGGCCGTAGCCGGCCTCGCGGCTCGACCAGCGGGGGGAACGGTCAGGCCGCCGCGCCCTGCGGTGACCGGGTCGGCCGCAGGCCGAGGTCGGCGGTGCGTACGTCCTTGGTCTCGCGGGCGGTCAGGGCCGCGACCGACGCGACGAGGCAGACGACCGCCGTGTAGCCCGCGGTGACGACCCAGCCACCCTCCTGCACGCCACCGAGAGCGGTGACGATCGACGGGGTGAACCCGGCCAGCATGAAGCCGATCTGGGTGCCGATCGCGACGCCGGAGAAACGCACCGGGGTCGAGAACATCTCGCCGTAGAACGACGGCCAGGTCGCGTTCGCGGCCGCGTAGCCGAAGGAGAAGGTGACGATCGCGAGCGCGAAGACGAGCAGCTCGTTGCCCTGGCTCATCGAGAGCAGGTAGAAGGGCATCATCACCGCACTGGCCACGGCGCCGTAGATGAAGACGGGCTTGCGCCCGATCCGGTCCGCGAGCCGGCCGAACATCGGCTGGGTGAACAGCGCGACGACGTTGGCTGCGACGACCAGCCACAGCGTGATCGAGTCGACCATGCCGACCTCGACACCGTAGGCGATGGCCAGGTTGCCGAAGACCGTGGAGACGGCCGCGATGAAGGCACAGCAGATGACGCGCAGCACGTCGACCCAGTGGTCACGCAGCAGCACCGCGAGGGGCAGCTTCGCGACCTCGTTGTTGGCCTTGGCCTCCTCGAACTCCGGGGTCTCGTTGAGGCGGCTACGGATGAAGAAGGCCACCACGACCACGATCGCGGAGAGCCAGAACGGGATCCGCCAGCCGATGCCGTACTTGATGTCGTCGGGCAGCGCCACGACCGGGATGAAGACGAGCGCGGCCAGGATCTGGCCGCCCTGGGTGCCGGTGAGCGTCCAGGACGTGTAGAACGAGCGCTTGTCGTCGGGGGCGTGCTCGAGCGTGAGCGAGCTGGCGCCGGCCTGCTCGCCCGCGGCCGAGAGCCCCTGCAGCAGCCGGCAGAAGACCAGCAATGCCGGCGCGATCCAGCCGGCCTGGTCGTACGTCGGCAGACAGCCGATCAGGAACGTGCCGCCACCCATCAGCAGGAGGGTGAACAGCAGCACCTTCCGGCGGCCGATCCGGTCACCGAAGTGACCGACGAAGACCGCGCCGACCGGGCGGGCGACGTACGCGAAGGCGAACGTCGCGAACGACATCACCAGCGCGGCGTCGCCGGTGCTGGGGAAGAAGACGTGCGGAAAGATCAGCGCCGCGGCAGAGCCGAAGACGAAGAAGTCGTAGTACTCGACGGCACTGCCCATGAAGCTGGCCAGCGCGGCCCGTACCGGGGTCTTGCCTTCTTGGTTCTCGGTGTCAGGTCCCGCCATCGGGTCCTCCTCGGGTAGGCCCGCGGTTCCTGACCGCGGACGGGTGGGGGGGTGGTGTTTTCTGGCTCTTCGAATCTCTGGGGGGTCAGCCGGCCGCGGCCAGCTCGCGCAGGTGGGCGAGCATCCGCTCGGCATCGGGTTCGATGCCGGTGATCAGCCGGAAGGCGTCGACGGCCTGGTAGACCGCCATGTGGCCTCCGTGCAGCGTCCGGCAGCCGGCCTCACGCGCCGCCTGCAGCAGCGCGGTGTCCAGAGGCCGGTAGACGATGTCCGCCACCCACAGCTCGGGGCGCAGGAGGCTCGTCTCCAGCGGCGTACCGGGGTGGTCGGCCATGCCGACCGGGGTGCAGTTGACCAGTCCGTCGGCGTCGGGCAGGAGCGCCGGCAGCTTGTCGACGTGGCTCGCCTCGACGGTGCTCTCCGGGTGGTGACGCCGGATCTCCTCGACCCGCGCCTGGGCACGGTCGAGGTCCATGTCGGCGATGACCAGGTTGTCGACGCCCTGGCTCACGAGTGCGTGAGCGACGGCCGAGCCCGCCCCTCCCGCGCCGAGCTGCACGACGGTGCCGAGCGGGGCGCCCGGCATCCCGGTACGCAGCGCGTGGCCGAAGCCGGTCGTGTCGGTGTTGTAGCCGACCGCCCCCTCATCGGTGAAGACGACGGTGTTGACCGCACCGAGCCGGGCCGCGGTCTCGTCGAGCCGGTCGAGGTGCTCGATCACGAGCTCCTTGCACGGGTGGGTGATGTTGAGCGCGTCGAAGCCGAGTCGCCGCGCCTCCTTCACCAGGTCGCCCACGCCTTCGGCCGGGATCCCCAGCTCGGTGATGTCGAGCGTCTTGTAGACGTACGACAACCCGTGCTCGAACCCTTCGCGCATGTGCAGCGCCGGACTCAGCGAGGGTCCGACGCCCGCGCCGATCAGGCCGACAAGAAACGAAGACTTCATCTAGGCGATCCTTAATGTACGAACTAGTACGTTACGAGAGTGAAGGGGATCACATCCGGCCCCGCGTCGTCAACCCCCGCACGTCAAAGAGCCCGTCTCCGCGGCGCGGGGACGGGCTCTTGAGGGGTGTGCGTCAGCGAGCGGTGAGCCAGCCGACGACGATGTCGCCCAGGATGCGCCGATGGCGCTCGCGTACGTCGGGCGCGAGCATGTCGCGGCCGAAGAGGTAGCCGAAGGTGGCGCTGTTGGCGACCTGGAAGACACAGTAGGAGCTGATCATCATGTGCACGTCGATGGCGTCGACGTCGGCGCGCAGCTCACCGGAGGCGCGGCCGCGGGCGAGGACCTCGTCGAGGACGGTGGCGGCCGGGGCGCCGAGCTCGCGCAGCGACTCGACCTTCTCCAGGTGCCGGCCACGGTGGATGTTCTCGACGGACACGAGGCGGATGAAGTCGGGATGGTTGACGTGGTGGTCGAAGGTGAGCTCGGCGATACGACGGATCGCGTCGACCGGCTCGAGATCACCGGCGTGCAGGCTCTGCTCGAGCTCTCGGATCCGGCGGTAGGCAGCCTCGAGCACAGCCAGGAAGAGCCCCTCCTTACCGCCGAAGTAGTAGTAGATCATCCGCTTCGTGGTGCGGGTGCGCTCGGCGATCTCGTCGACCCGGGCCCCCGAGTAGCCCTGCTCCGAGAAGATCTCGGTCGCGACGTCGAGCAGCTCGGACCGGGTGCGTTCGGCATCACGCGACTGAACCATGCCCCGAGCCTAGAGCACGACCCGGCTTCCCAACGCGGACCAATGTATGTACCGTTTCGTACATTAGCGACGAACGGAGAACCATGCGCACCTCGATCGCCACGGTCTGCCTCAGCGGCGGACTGGTCCAGAAGATGTACGCCGCGGCCGAAGCCGGCTTCGACGCGATCGAGATCTTCGAGCCCGACCTCATCGCCGCACCCCAGTCCCCCGAGGAGATCCGGGCGCTCGCCGACCGGCTCGGGCTCACCCTCGACCTCTACCAGCCGTTCCGCGACGCCGAGGGAGTCGACGAGACCACCTTCGGCGACGTGCTGCACCGCGCCGAGGCGAAGTTCCGGCTGATGAACCGGCTCGGCATCGACCTGATGCTGGTCTGCAGCAACGTCGGCACCGCGACCGTCGACGACGACGAGGTCTCCGCGGGACAGCTGCGGCGACTGGGTGATCTGGCTGCGACGTACGACATCCGGCTCGCCTACGAGGCGCTGGCCTGGGGCCGGTTCGTCGACGACTACCGGCGCTCGTGGCGGATCGTCGAGCTGGCCGACCACCCCAACGTGGGAGTCTGCCTGGACAGCTTCCACATCCTCTCCCGCGGTCACGACCCCAAGCAGATCGAGGAGATCCCGGCCGAGAAGATCTTCTTCCTGCAGCTCGCCGACGCTCCGGCGCTCAGCATGGACGTGCTCTCCTGGAGCCGTCACCACCGGCTCTTTCCCGGCGAGGGCAGCTTCGACCTGCCGGCCTTCCTCGGTCACGTGCTGCGCGCGGGCTACGACGGCCCGCTGTCGCTGGAGGTCTTCAACGACACCTTCCGCCAGACCGATCCGGTACGCACCGCCCGCCAGGCCCAGCGCTCGCTGCGCTGGCTTGCCGACCGCACCGCCGACCTGCTCGGCGACGAGGCCGGCCGCGACGTGCGCCCGCTCCCCCGCCTGCCCCGGGTGGCCGCGCCCGAGGCCTTCGACTTCGTCGAGATCAAGGCACCGGACACCTCCGGCGTCGAAGTGCTGCTCGAGCAGCTCGGCTTCGACTTCGGTGGCCGCCACCGCAGCAAGCAGGTGCGCCTGTGGACCTGGGGCGCGGCGCGTGTCGTGTGCAACGACGTGCCCAGCGCCTCCGCCGAGCCGCGCATCGCGGCCGTCGGCTTCGACGTCGCCGACTCGGACCCGGCCGCCGAGCGCGCCGCCCGGCTGATGGCGCCGCCGGTCCACCGCCGGACGTACGCCGGCGAGCAGGCCCTGCGCGCGTTCACCTCCCCCGACGGCACCGAGGTCTTCCTCTCGCACGCGGAGGACTGGATCGGCGAGTTCGACGGCGGGGTGTCGAGCTCCGGACACGGCGCCCGGATCGACCACGTCAACCTGGTCCAGCCCTGGCACAGCTTCGACGAGGCGGTCCTCTTCTACACCAGCGTGCTGTCACTGACGCCTCAGCCGACCCAGGAGGTCGCCGGCCCCTCCGGTCTCGTCCGCAGCCAGGTGATGAGCTCGCCGGCCGGGGGCGTACGCCTTCCGCTCAACCTGCTCCCGACCGGGCAGCAGGGCCAGGCACAGCACATCGCGCTCGCCTGTCCCGACATCATCGGCGTCGTCGCGGCCGCCCGCGAGCGCGGGCTGCGGCCGCTGAAGGTGCCGGGCAACTACTACGACGACCTCGTCGCCCGCTTCGGCCTGCCCGACGACCTCGTGGCCACCCTGCGCGACCTCGATCTCCTCTACGACCGCGACGCCGACGGCGAGTACCTGCACTGCTACACCGAGACCGTCGGCGAAGTCTTCTTCGAGCTCGTCGAGCGCCGCGAGCGCTACGACGGCTACGGCGCCGGCAACGCCCCGGTCCGCCTCGTCAGCCAGGCGAGCTGACCCGTCGCCCGAGCCACCCCGTCGACCGAGCCACCCGTCGGTCGAGCCGCGAGGCCGCCTGCGGCCGAGCGTGTCGAGACCAACACCGTCCCCTCGGCGCTCGATAGGACCGTGTTGGTCTCGACACGGATTCGCTCGTTCCTCACGAATCCGGCTCGACCAGCGAGCGACTCAGAAGTTGCCGCGGCGCTCCTGCTCGCGCTCGATGGCCTCGAAGAGGGCCTTGAAGTTGCCCTTGCCGAAGCCGAGGGAGCCGTGGCGCTCGATCAGCTCGAAGAAGACCGTCGGGCGGTCACCGATCGGCTTGGTGAAGATCTGCAGCAGGTAGCCGTCCTCGTCGCGGTCGACCAGGATGCCCCGCTTCTGCAGCTCCTCGATCGGCACCCGCACCTCACCGATCCGGGCGCGCAGCTCGGGGTCCTCGTAGTAGGAGTCGGGGGTGTTGAGGAACTCGATCCCGGCGTCGCGCAGCGCGTCGACGGTGGCCAGGATGTCGCCGGTGGCCAGCGCGAGGTGCTGGGCGCCGGGGCCCTGGTAGAACTCCAGGTACTCGTCGATCTGCGACTTCTTCTTGGCGATCGCCGGCTCGTTGAGCGGGAACTTCACCCGGTGGTTGCCGTTGGCCACGACCTTCGACATCAGCGCGGAGTAGTCGGTGGCGATGTCGTCGCCGATGAACTCGGCCATGTTGGTGAAGCCCATGACGCGACCGTAGAAGTCGACCCACTCGTCCATCTTGCCGAGCTCGACGTTGCCGACAACGTGGTCGAGCGCCTGGAAGAGGCGCTTGGGGGCGCCCTCGGGCTTCTTCAGCGTCGAGGTGCGGGTGACGTAGCCGGGCAGGTAGGGGCCGTCGTAGCCGGAGCGGTCGACCAGCGTGTGGCGGGTTTCGCCGTAGGTGGCGATGGCGGCGACGCGTACGGTGCCGTGCTCGTCGCTCACGTCGTGGGGCTCCTCCAGGACGCGGGCGCCCTGCTTGCGGGCGTGCTCGATGCAGCGGTCGACGTCGGGCACCTCGAGGGCGATGTCGATGACCCCGTCGCCGTGGCGGGCGTGGTGGGCGATGATCTCGCTCCCGGGCGCGACGCCGCCCTTGATCACGAACCGCACGCCCCCGCTGCGCAGCACGTAGGAGTGGTGGTCGCGGTTGCCGGTCTCGGGACCGGAGTAGGCGACCAGCTCCATACCGAAGGCGCTCTGGAAGAAGTGGGCGGTCTGGGTGGCGTTGCCGACAGCCCACACGACCGCGTCCCAGCCGGTGACCGGGAAGGGGTCGGAGGTGTCGTCGTAGGCCACCAGGCCGACGAGCTGCTCCAGCTCGGCCAGCCCGAGTCCGGCGAGCTTCTCTTGGTTGGTCAGGGTGTCTGCAAGCGTCATGCGGGCAAGTCAAGTGGGCCGAGTCACACCAAACAAGTTGACCACCGAGCACTGGTCAATCTGTCAGATCGGACCAGGCTCAACCACACGTTGCTAGGCAATCTGACTACCATCGAGCCATGAACCTCGATGACCTCGACGTCACCCTGCTGGAGACCCTGCACGCCCACCCGCGAGTCGGCGACCTCGAGCTCTCCCGGGTCGCCGGCGTCGCCCGCGCCACCGTGCAGAGCCGGCTGCGCAAGATGACCGAGGCCGGCGTGATCCGCGACTGGGCACCGACGATCGACCCGTCCGCCGCCGGCCACACGGTGCAGGCGTTCGTCACCCTGGAGATCTCCCAGGGAGCCCTCGAGGACGTACGTCGCGACCTCGCCGAGATCCCCGAGGTGCTGGAGGCGTACGTCACCACGGGCTCCTTCGACGTCTTCTGCAAGGTGGCGACGGGGTCGCACGCGAAGCTCCAGGAGGTGCTCGTCCGCATCGACCAGTCCCACGCCGTCGTCCGCTCGACCAGCGTGGTCACCCTCTCCACCCTGATCGAGCCGCGCACCCTCGATCTGCTGCGCACGGGAGCCGAACCGCGCTGACCGGTGGTTCAGGAAGCCCTGGGCAGCTCGACCGAGACCCGGAGCCCACCGCCGGAACGGGCGAGGACGGCGAGGTTGCCGTCGTGGGCCCGGGTGATGCTCTTGACGATCGCCAGGCCCAGGCCGACGCCGGCGTGGTCGCCGTGGATGCGCTGGGTGCCTCGCTGGAACGGCTCGGTGAGCGTGGCGACGAGCTCGCGGGAGAGCTCCTCGCCGGTGTTGGCGACGGTGAGGACCACGCTCCGCTCGTTGGCGGCGATGGTGACCGACACCGACCCGTCCTCGGGCAGGTTGTGCACGATCGCGTTGTGGATCAGGTTGGTCGCGACCTGCAGCAACAGCGCCGGCGAGCCTGTGACCGACGCCTGGTCCCCGGAGGTCTCGATCCGCACGCCCCGCTGCTCGGCGAGTGGCAGCAGCGTCTCGACCGCCTCCTCCGCGACCAGCGACAGGTCGACCGGCTCACGGACGAAGGAGCGCTGGTCGGCTCGGCTGAGCACGAGCAGGGCCTCGGTGAGGTCGATCGCGCGGGAGTTGATCAGGCGCAGCCTGCCGAGGAGCTCGTCGACGTCGCGGTTCGGATCCTTGCTCGCCACGTCGAGGAGCGTCTGGGTGATCGCGAGCGGGGTGCGCAGCTCGTGGGAGGCGTTGGCCGCGAACCGCTGCTGCTCGGCGACCTGCGACTCGAGCTTCGCGAGCATGTCGTCGAAGCCGTCGGCGAGCTCACGGAACTCGTCGCCGGGGCCCTCGAGCTCGATCCGGTGCGAGAGCGATCCGCCGCCCGCCGTGCGCGTGGCATCGGTGATCTTCCGCAGCGGCGCCAGCATCCGCCCCGCCAGGATCCAGCCTCCGACCAGCCCGAACACGACCAGGAAGCCCATCATCGTGGCCGCCCGCGGGGCGAACGCGCGCTCCAGGTCCGAGCGGTTCGGCACGAAGGGAGCACTCGGCCTCCCTGGCTCCTGCGGCCACTGCATCCACACCCCGTCAGGGACGTAGCGCAGCAGGAAGACCCACACCACCGCGAGCATCAGCACCCCGGTGACCACGATGACCCCGGCATAGCTGAGCGTCAGCTTGAGCCTGACGCTCATCCCGGGACGTCTAGGAATCGACATCGATCCGGTATCCGACACCCGGCACGGTCGCGATGATCGCGGGCTCGCCGAGCCGCTTGCGCAGCGCGGAGACGGTGATGCGTACGGCATTGGTGAACGGGTCGGCGTTCTCGTCCCAGGCCCGCTCCAGCAGCTCCTCGGCGCTGACCACGCCACCCTCGGCGGCGGCGAGGACCTCGAGCACCGCGAACTGCTTGCGGGTCAGCGCCACGTAGCGGCCCTCGCGGTAGACCTCCCGACGGAACGGGTCGACCCGCAGGCCGGCGATCTCCCGCACCGGCGGCCGGTTGTAGGCCCGCCGCCGGTCGAGCGCCCGCAGCCGCAGCACCAGCTCACGCAGCTCGAACGGCTTGGTCAGGTAGTCGTCGGCGCCGAGCTCGAAGCCGGAGGCCTTGTCGTCGAGGCGGTCGGCCGCGGTGAGCATCAGGATCGGCATCCCGGTGCCGGAGGCGACGATGCGCTTGGCGACCTCGTCGCCGGAGGGCCCGGGGATGTCCCGGTCGAGCACGGCGATGTCGTAGGCGTTGATGCTCAACAGCTCCAGCGCCGTGTCGCCGTCACCGGCGATGTCGGCGGCGATCGCCTCCAGCCGCAACCCGTCACGGATCGCTCCAGCCATCAACGGCTCGTCCTCGACCACCAGCACCCGCATGCTCTGATCCTAGGTCGATGACATATCGCCGACGTATCCGAAATGCCATACGCCCTGGCGACATCCGCGCGGGTTGACTGGCACGGTGACCTTCACTGTCCGACCGATCAGCCCCGCCGAGCACCTCGACCATGTCAGGTCGCGGCGGTCGGTCAGCTTCCTGCAGACCCCGGCCTGGGCCGACGTGAAGACCGAGTGGCGCAGCGAGTCGCTGGGTTGGTACGCCGGCGACCGGCTCGCCGGGACCGGGCTGGTGCTGCACCGGCCGGTGCCGCGGCTGGGCTACACGCTGGCGTACCTGCCGTGGGGCCCCGACATCGACTGGGCCGGCGGGCTCACCGTCTGGTTCCCACCGCTGGTCTCCTACCTACGCTCGCAGGGCGCGTTCGCGATCCGGGTCGCTCCGCCGGTGCCCACCGACACCTGGAGCGCCGCACAGGTCAAGGACGGCATCGCCGACCCCGAGGTCGGGCGGCTCACCGACGTCCCCGGCCGGTCCGACCCGGTCGGCGCCGAGGTGACCCGCTATCTCCGCGACTCGGGCTGGATCCCGCAGAACCCCGAGGACGGGTTCGGAGCGGGGCAGCCACAGTTCACGTACGAGATCCCGCTGCGCCACCCCGACGGAACCGCCCGGTCCGAGGACGAGGTGCTCGCCGGGATGAACCAGCTCTGGCGACGCAACATCAAGAAGGCCGCCAAGGCCGGCGTGGAGGTCACCACCTCCGCCGGCGGCGAGGACCTGAAGGCGTTCCACGACCTGTACGTCCACACCGCCGAGCGTGACGGGTTCACGCCACGACCGCTGGCCTACTTCGAGAAGATGTTCGCGGCGCTCGCCGCGGAGGATGACGAACGCATCAAGCTCTACCTCGCCCGTCACGACGGCGACCTGGTGGCCGCGACGATCTACGTCCGTGTCGGCGCCCACGCCTGGTACGTCTACGGCGCCTCGTCCACCGAGAAGCGCGACGTACGCGGCTCCAACGCCTGCCAGTGGGCGATGATCCGCGACTCGCTGGCCGCCGGCTGTGACGTCTACGACCTGCGCGGGATCACCCCCACGCTGTCCACCGACGACGCCCACGTCGGCCTGATCCAGTTCAAGGTCGGCACCGGCGGGCGGGCAGTCAGGTACGTCGGCGAGTGGGACCTGCCGCTGCGGCCGATCGTCTACCGGGCCTTCGACCTCTACATGAGGCGGCGGGGGCGATGAAGGTGTCGGTCAGGAAGATCAAGGAAGGGAACCTCGGATGATCGTGAACGAATCAGGCTCGCTGACGGAGACCGGCGTCGTGGTGCTGACCATGCTGGCTCTTCCGGTGGCCGTGCTGGCAGTGCCGGTGCTGGCGGTGCTGCGCCGGGTCTTCGGGGTGGCCTGGCCGCGGGCATGGCGTCACTCGCTGGCGGAGGTCGCCATCGTCTACGGCACGGTGCCGGGTGTGCTGCTGACCCTGTTGCCCGGCAACAACGGCATCCTGTCGGGCAACGTGAGCATGGTGCCCTTCGAGGACATGTCGACCATGGGCCCCATCGGGCTGATCGGCAACCTGCTGATCTTCGCCGCGCTGGGCTTCTTCGGCCCCATCCGCTTCCCGGCACTCCGCTCGGTGTGGCGGGTCCTGATCCTGGCGGGCGCGGCCTCGGTGTCGATCGAGGTCCTACAGCACCTGCTGCCGCTCGGCCGGGTCTCCTCGGTCGACGACGTCATCCTCAACGCGGGCGGCGCCACCGCCGCCGCGATCCTGTCGTGGCCGTGGTGGCGCCGCCGGCGCTCCTCGCCCCCGCCGAGCCCGGCTCCCCGCAAGGAGCTCGTGCGGTCTCTGTGACCGCCGCCAGGCCGCCACGCCTTGGACCGAGAGGGGGCGTCACGGAGACTCTCCCGCGCGACGGTTGCGGCGCTCCGTGCGACGCTTGGCATCCTCGTGTGCTCCGCGAAGGAGCTGGGCTGCCAGCTCCTGAGTGGCGGCGGCAGGGTTGACGATCGACACCCAGCCCTGTGCGCGGTAGATCGGGTGCGGAAGCACGGTGTCGGTGAGGGTGTCGTCCCGGGGCGCTGCCTCAGCCCGGGGCTGCTCGCCGGTGAGCTCGACGAACGCGTCCGTCCCAACGTGGATGTTCAGCCGCCAGCGATCGGGATGGTCGAGGTCGGACAGGGTGTCGTCGGGGTAGTTCTTGTTCACGATGGTGGCGTACGGCTGCTCGCGCTGGGGCACGTGGCCGTCAGGGGAGAAGTAGAAGAAGTGATCGCCCCAAGCGATCTCTGGGAAGCCGCTGCCCTCGGTGGGTGCGAGTTCGAGGACGCCGTCGAAAGCTCGGATCGTCTGAAGGATGTCATCCATACTCATGGTTCAAGTGTGAGGTTGAAGTGCTTGTGGAGGGTTCCGATGAACAGAGCGACCGATTCGTCCCGATACATGAACACCGCCGCCGTCGCCGCTGCGTCTGGATACTCGGTGCAGCAGGTGCGCGATCTGGAGGCGCAGGGCGTGATCCCGGCTGCATCCAGGTCAGCGAACGGGTATCGACGGTTCTCCGCCGCGCACGTCAGCGCGCTTCGTGCCTACCGAGGTCTCGCGGAGGCGGTAGGGCCCGTCGCCGCCCGCAAGGCGATGCGGGATCTCCGCACCGTGCCGGCCGAGCAGGGGGCGGCGTTGATCTGCGGGTTCCACGCAAGGCTCAACGACGAGCGCGAGCTGGCACTTGCGGCCCGTCATGCTCTGGAGACCATCCATTCCGAGGCGACCACAGAGGCGGAACCTGTCGAGGGTGACTCGATGACCATCACGGAGCTGTCCCAGGCTTTGGGCGTCAGGGCGTCAACGCTCCGCTTCTGGGAGGAGGCTGGTCTGGTGGCCCCCGAGCGGGTCGCCACGCGGGCAGGCACCGCGCGACGCTACCCGCTCACCGCCATCCGCGAAGCACGTATCACCGCTGCCCTTCGAGCGGGTGGCTACCGCATCCCAGACGTACAGACGGCGATCACAGCGGTCCGAGAGTTCAACGAGGTGAGCCAGACGATCACGGCGCTCGAGGCGCGACTCGCGAACATCGCACGGCGCACGCTCGCCCTTCTCCGGGCAGGAACACTGCTGGCGGGGATCATCGATTCATCCCGAGACGAGGGCCGCGGCGACCTGGTCGAGGCAGGCTCCGCGTGAGGCTTTGACGAGCACCACGTCGCCGGGCGCGAGATGGCGTCGCAGCCAGTCGATCGCCGCTGCGTTGTCGGGCAGCGCGAGCGCCCGCTCTCCCGCGCCGTCCGCAATGACGGTGGCCGCCTCGCCGACGGTGAGGACCAGATCGGCCCTCGTGGCGGCGTACGTCCCGATCTCGTGGTGCGCGTCGCGGCTCGCCTCGCCGAGCTCGAGCATCTCGCCTAGCACGGCGATGCGGCGCCTGGCGTCGATCGAGGCGAGCGCGTCCAGACCGGCGCGAGTGGATTCGGGGTTGGCGTTGTAGGAGTCGTTGAGGAGGGTCGCACCGCTGGCGAGGGCGCGCAGCTCCATGCGCCACTTCGAGATCGAGGCGGTGTTCAGCGCGGTCGCGGCCTGCTCGAGCGGGACGCCGGCGGCCAGCCCCGCCGCCGCGGCGGCCGCGGCGTTGAGCGTCCAGTGGGCACCGACGAACGGGAGCCTGACCACGGCCTCGGCGTCCGCGTGCTGAAGGCTGAACGTGGGCCGGCCGAGCCGGTCCAGGGCGAGGTCGCGCACGCGTACGCTCGCTCGCTCGCCGGCTCCGAAGGCCAGCACCGGACCGTCGGTGAGCTCGCCCATCGCAAGCACCCGCGGGTCGTCGGCATGGAGCACCGCCGTGCCGCCGGGCGCCAGCCCCCGCACCAGCTCGCTCTTGGCCACAGCGATCGCCTCGCGCGACCCGAACTCACCCAGGTGGGCCTGGCCGACGTTGGTCACCACGGCGATGTCCGGCGCGACCAGGCCGGTCAGCTCAGCGATGTCGCCGATGTGCCGGGCCCCCATCTCCAGGACGAGGAACCTCGTGGTCGCATCGGCGCGCAGCATGGTGAGCGGTACGCCGAGCTCGTTGTTGAACGAGCCCGAGGTCGCGACGGTCGGAGCCGCGCTCGCCAGCACCGCCTCGATCATGTCCTTGGTGCTGGTCTTGCCCTGGGAGCCGGTGACTGCGACGACAATCATCTCCTCGCGCAGCAGCGCGACGACGTGGGCGGCCAGCCGCTGCAGCGCGGCCTGCGCGTCGTCGACGACGACCGTCGGGAGCGCCGTCGGGCGGGAGCCGAGCACGGCGACGGCACCGGCCTCGGCGGCCTGTGGTGCATACTCGTGGCCGTCGGTGTGCTCACCCGCGAACGCGACGAAGAGGCCGCCCGGGTCTGCCTCGCGGCCGTCGATCACTGCCGGCGCACTCACGGTCACCGAGCCTTCGCCGACGACCTTCCCGCCGACCAACGAGGCGATTTCGTCCAAGCTGAGGGGAATCATCCCATCAGTCTTCGATATCACCCGTAGTGGCCGCGTATGCGCTAATCGATATGCGGACGATAACTCCACGCCGACCTATCGTCGGCATATCGGAAATTCCATACGGGGTCGCAACCGTTCCTGGGGTTTGCTGGCGTCGATGATCTACCACGAGCCGACCCTGACGGCGCCGACCGAGCCGATGGAGCAGACCGTGATCTCGCCGACCGTCGGGATCACGGTCTACGGCTGCGCCCCTGATGAGAGCCTCCTTTTCGACTCCTTGGCGCCCACGCTCGGAGTCTCGCTGAGGACCACGCCCGAGCCCGTCACCGAGGAGAATGCCGCCCTCGCGATCGGAGACCGGTGCATCAGCGTCAGCCACAAGTCGCCGATATCGAACGAGACACTTCTCGCTCTGCACAAGAGCGGCGTCCGGTATATCTCGACGCGAAGCGTCGGTTTCAACCACATCGATGTCGACTTCGCGGCGAGCATCGGGATAACGGTCGGAAACGTCTCCTATTCACCCGATTCCGTGGCCGACTACACGTTGATGCTGATGCTCATGTCGGTGCGCCAGGCGAAGGCGACGATCCGGCGCACCGACGCCCACGACTACCGCCCGGCGGCCACGCGTGGCCGCGAGCTGCGCGACCTGACCGTCGGCGTGGTCGGGACCGGGCGGATCGGCGCGGCGGTCATCGACCGGCTGCGAGGCTTCGGCTGCGACGTACTCGCCTATGACATCCGGCCCCGGCCGGCGGCCGAGGGGGTGGAGCACGTCGATCTGGACACGCTGGTCGAGCGCAGCGACATCGTCACCCTGCATGCGCCGCTCAGCGCGGAGTCGCACCATCTCCTCGACCGCCGCCGCATCGACCGGATGCGCCCCGGCGCGTACGTCATCAACACCGGTCGCGGCGCACTCGTCGAGACGCCGGCGCTCATCACCGCGCTCGAGGAGGGCCGGCTGGGCGGTGCGGCGCTGGACGTCATCGAGGGCGAGGAAAGCATCTTCTACGCCGATCTCCGGGGGCGGGACATCCCCAACGGCTGGCTGGCACGGCTCCAGGAGATGCCGAATGTGCTGGTCAGCCCCCATATCGCCTACTTCACCGACCATGCCCTCATGGACACGGTCGAGAACTCCATCGTGAACTGTCGTGAATTCGAAAGCAGGTTTCCGCATGTCTAAGCTCAAGGTCGGCATCATCTTCGGTGGCGTCTTCGAGGAGCACCCCGTCTCGGTGAAGTCGGCGCAGGAGGTTGCCAAGAACCTCGATGCCGACAGGTACGAGGCCTACTGGATCGGCATCACCAAGAGCGGTGACTGGCGCCTGTGCGACGGCCCGGAGGCGAGCTGGGAGGACGGCGCACACCGCCCCGTCGTGCTCTCCCCCGACCGCAGCGTCCACGGCTTGCTCGTCCTCGATGAGGGCAGCTACGAGACGATCCGTCTCGACGTCGTGCTCCCCGTCCTGCACGGCAAGCTCGGCGAGGACGGCGCGATCCAAGGGCTCTTCGAGCTCTCCGGGATCCCGTACGTCGGCTGCGACGTGCAGAGCTCGGCGCTGTGCATGGACAAGTCGCTGGCCTACACGGTCGTCGGCGAGGCCGGCATCCCGACGCCGAACTTCTGGATCCTCGGGCCCGGCGACGAGATCGATCCCGGCGTACTCCCCTATCCGGTCTTCGTGAAGCCGGCCCGCTCCGGGTCCTCGTTCGGGGTCAGCAAGGTGACCTCGGCCGAGGAGCTGGCCGAGGCGGTAACGACGGCGCGGCAGTACGACGAGAAGGTGCTGGTCGAGGAGGGGGTCGTCGCCGAGGAGATCGGCTGCGCGATCCTCGGCAACGGTGCCGAGCTGGTCACCGGAGAGGTCGACCACGTCGCGCTCTCGCACGGCTTCTTCAAGATCCACCAGGAGGACGCGCCCGAGACCGGCTCGGAGAACGCCACCTTCATCGTGCCCGCCGACATCCCGGCCGAGGCGCAGGAGCTGGTCAAGGCCGAGGCGCAGCGAGTCTACCGGGCGCTGGGCTGCCGCGGGCTGGCGCGGGTCGACATGTTCCTCAAGGCGGACGGCACCGTGGTGCTCAACGAGGTCAACACCCTGCCCGGGCTCACCTCGTACAGCCGCTACCCGCGGATGATGGCCGCGGCAGGGATCTCGATGACCGAGTTCCTCGACCGCGCGGTCTCCCTCGCGCTGGAGACTGCGCCCATGGAGACGGGGCAGCGATGAGGGACGGCTTCGCCTTCGTCGACGAGCTGGCGCCGGGCATCCGCTGGGACAGCAAGTACGCCACCTGGGACAACTTCACCGGCAAGCCGGTCGACGGCTACCTGGTCAACCGCATCGTCGGGACCCACGAGCTGTGTGCAGCACTCGCCCAGGCGCGGGACGAGGCCGCCGCCCTCGGGTTCGGGATCCTGCTGTGGGACGGCTACCGCCCCCAGCGCGCCGTCGACGCGTTCCTGCGCTGGGCCGAGGAGCCCGCGCCGGACGATGACGAGCGCAAACGCGTGCACTACCCCTCGATCACCCGCCCGGAGATGTTCGAGAGGGGGTACGTCGCCACGAAGTCCGGCCACAGCCGCGGCAGCACCGTCGACCTGACTCTCTTCTCCTTGGCCACGGGGGCGCTGCTGGACATGGGTGGCGATCACGACCTGATGGACGAGATCTCCCACCACGGCGCGGCCGGGGTCTCCGAGGTGGCGGCGCGCAACCGGTCGCACCTGTGCTCGGTGATGGAGTCGTGCGGGTTCAGCCGCTACGAGAACGAGTGGTGGCACTACTCGCTGATCGAGGAGCCTTACCCCGACACGTACTTCGACTTTCCCGTCGGATAGAGCCCGACCGACCCGGCTCAGGAATCCAGCCAGCCGTGAACCTTCGAGCGGTTCGCCTTCTTCCAGACGGAGGCGAACCGCTCCTCGGCGTCTTCGGCGGCGGCCTCCTCGACCTGGAACAGCTCGCGGACCGCGTCGTCCGGCTCGGGGACCAGTCCGATCGTCATGATCATGACGACGGCGTCGTTGAGGTCGCCGAGGGTCGACTGGACCGACTTGGCGGCCTTGGCGAGGCGCTCGGCGTCCTTGCCGAAGACCCCGCCCAGCGACTCGGCCGTGTAGCGGACCCGCTTGGCCTTCTTGCGCACCTCATGGAGCCGCCGACGACGCTCTTCCGTGTCCTCCGTCTCCCCGACCGCGTCGGCCGCGACCACCAGCCGCCGCCAGCTGCGGCGGAGCCGCTTGCGCAGTTCCTTCTTGCGCGGGTACGCCCCTGACCAGCGCAGACCATCGGCGAGACCGGCGATCATCTCGCGGTAGCGGTCGCCGTCCAACTCCGGCAGCAGCCGGGCTCGCCCCTGGGCCTGGCGCTCGGCCAGCGCCACCCGCAGCGCGTCGACACCGGTCGGTCCCGGACCGTGCTCGGCTGCCCAGCGCCGCAGGCGTCTGCGGAGCACCTCCGCGTCTCGTACGTCTCCGAGGAGGCCGGCGATCCACTTCAGCTCCGCCCGGAGCGGCTCGCTCCACTCCGTGTCGAGGAGCGGGCGGTACGTTGCCAGAACGCTGCGCAGCCTGCGTACGGTCACCCGCATCTGGTGGACCGAGTCGTCCTCGTCACGCAGCACGAGCCGGCCCCAGCGGTGGAGCGCGGTCACCTGGTCGCGCCACCACTCGCCGACCGGCTCGTGTGGATGACTCATCCCTACTGTTCTACCGTGCCGCGGGGTCCAGGTCACGCTCGGTTCGCCCGGCTGCTGCCTCCTCGGCACCGCCCTTCTCACGGTGCGGAAGCACGGTGAGGAGCAGGCCGACCCCGGCCCAGCAGGCGAGGACGATCAGCGGCACGGTGGTCCCGGCGCCGTCGAAGAACGAGAACCCGCGCAGCGCCGACCCCGCCGCACCCGGGGGCATCAGCTGGCCGAGCCAGCCGAACGGCACCATCTCCGGGGCGGAGGTGATTCCGGAGAGCGGGTTGCCGACGAGCAGGATCAGCAGCGCGACGATGCCGACGCCGGCCGGGCCGATGAGGTGGCGCAGGCCGATGATCGGGAGGGCGACCGCGAGGATGCCGAGAGCGACGACTCCGGCGTTGGCCAGGTAGCTGCCCTCCAGGGCGCCGAGCCACCCCTGGACGACGCCGGTCATCGCGAGACCGCCGCCGATCGCGATCAGGAAGGCGGCCGCGACCCGGTCACGGGTGCGGGTCAGCACCAGGGAGGTGATGGCGCCGGCCATGATGCCGCCGATCACCAGCGGCAGCGCGGACGCGCCGAAGACGACGCCGCGCGGATCGTCCTCCGCGCTCGCGACGACGTCGGTCACCTGGGGCTGTGAGCCCGTCTCGGCACCCATGGCGGTGGCCATCTGGGTGAGCTGCTGAGCGACGTTGGCGCTGGCCGCGGAGGCGACCAGGAACTCCGGGCCCTGGGGACCGACGACGATCGCGCCGTACGCCTCCCGGTCCTCGATCGCCTCGACCGCCTTGTCGCGGTCCGCGACGGCGGTGATCTCGAAGGCGTCCTCCCCCGCGTTGGCGGCGAGCTGGGTCTCGATCTGGGTGACCGCTGCCTCGGGGCCGGCGGCGGCCAGCGGCAGCGATCTGGGCTCCAGCTCGCTGGTGGGCCAGGCGAACGCGGAGATGAGCAACGTGAGCAGGGTGACCAGACCGAGACTGACCCCGATCACGGCTTTCACTGACTGGGACATGGTGGGTTCCTTCCCCAAAAAACGAATGTTCATTCTCTTTGACAGACACTCTCCTCTGTCACGTCGGATTTATCAAGAATGAATGTTCGTTTTTCTTTGAGGTATGCTTCCGGCATGCCGAAGATCAGCGAGGAGCACCGCGCCGAGAAGCGCCAGCAGATCATCGCGGCGACGCTGCGCTGCGTGGAGCGCGACGGCTTCCACAAGACGACGATGGCCGCGGTGGTCAAGGAGTCCGGCCTGTCCGCCGGCTCGGTCTACACCTACTTCCGCGGGAAGAGCGACATCATCCGCGTGATCGCCGAGTCGGGCCTGACGACCATTGCCGAGGCCATCACCAGCTTCACCCCTGACCCGAGCTCCGGTGAGGCCGCTCCCCCGCCCGAGCGCGCGATCGAGGCGGCGACGCAGCACCTTCTCGAGCTCTCCGCCGAGCTCGGCGTCGACCTCTCCCGGATCGCGCTGCAGACCTGGGCCGAGGCCGCCCGTGACCCGGAGGTCCGCGAGCTGATGGCCCCCGAGGCCCGCCGCATCCGGGCCGCTTGGCGCACCTACGCCGAAGACGCCATCGAAGCCGGCCGGTTCCACCCGGACGCCGATCCCGAACGGATCGCGATGGTCCTCACCGGCCTGCTGCCCGGCTTCATCCTGCAGCGGCTCATGCTGGGTGACGTCACCCCGAAGATCTACGCGGCGGGGCTCACCGACCTGCTCGGCTACTCCCAGCGAGCGACCCAGTAACGCACCCCGTAGGGGTCGCCGTCGTAGTCGACCGCCACCGTCGCGACGCTGCGCAGCAGGTCGGCCGCCTCGACGATCGGGCCGATGTCGGCCCAGAGCTCATCGGCCAGCCCGAGATCGAGCGCGCCGAGCGCCTCGGGGTCGGGCGCGACCAGCGCCTTGCCGAGCGCCTCGTCGAACCCGGCGGCCCGCGGGTCGAGGTGGCCCGGAGCCTTCTCGCTGCGGCAGGCCGAGCCGTTGCCGACGATGAGGTACGCCGTCTCGCCGCTGGTCACCGGAGCCGCACCGACCTCGGCCAGCAGCGAGGAGGCCACCCGGGCACCCTGCGCACCGGCGATCACGCGTACGTCCTCGCCCAGCCAGGCCACCGCGGCCAAGCAGGCGGAGCGGAGCTCGTCGACCGGGTCGTCGAGCGAGGCGTACTCCGGCAGCAGGGCCAGGCATCCCGGAACCAGCGCCACTCGAGTCACTGCAGTCCCCTGATCGCTCGCTTCGGACGTCGCCGGCCGGCGATCGTCCAGACCATGTCGACGGTCTGCCGGGTCTCCGGGACCTGGTGGACGCGGTAGATGCGGGCACCGGCCAGCGCGCACACCGAGGTCGCGGCCAGGGTGCCGAGGAGGCGCTCGCCGACCGGCAGGTCGAGCGTCTCACCCACGAAGTCCTTGTTGGAGAGGGAGACCAGCACCGGCCAGCCGGTCGCGACCATCTCGCCGAGCCGGCGGGTGATCTCGAGGGAGTGGAAGGTGTTCTTCCCGAAGTCGTGGGCCGGGTCGATCACGATCGAGTCCTTCGCCACGCCGGCGTCCAGGGCTCGCTGGGCGTAGCCGAGGGTCGAGTCGATCGCATCGCGCACCACGTCGTCGTACTCGATCCGGTAGGGACGCGTCCGCGGCGTCACGCCGCCGGTGTGGGTGCACACGATCGCGGCACCGTGGGCGGCGGCGACGTCGACGAGCTCCGGATCGGCCCCGCCCCAGGCGTCGTTGATGAGGTCGGCGCCGGCCGCGCACACCGCGTCACCCACCTCGGCGCGCCAGGTGTCCACCGAGATCACCAGCGCCGGGAACTCCTCACGTACCCGGGCGACGAAGTCGACCACGCGGGCCTTCTCCTCCGCGGCGCCGATCTCGGCGCCTGGTGCCGCCTTGATCCCGCCGATGTCGATGATCTCGGCGCCCTGGGACGCCACCAGGCGTACGCGCTCGAAGGCCGCGTCCTCGGCCCAGGTCGCTCCCTTATCGAAGAACGAGTCGGGGGTGCGGTTGACGATCGCCATCATCAGCGCGTCGTCGTCACCGAAGGAATGTCGTCCCAGGCGCAGCATCAGGCGACCATACCGCCAGGGACGTCGCGCACCGGCGGCCGCTCCAGCAGGCTCACGGAGCGGTCGACAACCTTGGTCGAGCCGTCGATCGGGATGTACTGCCGCATCTCGACGTCGTCGCCCGACGGACCGGTGCCAAGGCGGCGTGACATCATGCCCACGATCTGGGTCGCCATCAGGCCGAGGTCGAAGAGATCCTGGTGACTGTGGTCGCGCTGGCCGAGATCGACCTGGGCGATCGCATCCATCCCTCGCGTGTCCAGGGTGTCGACGAGGGCGGCGAGCTCCACGCCGTAGCCGGTCGGGACCCGCAGCCGCTCGAACAGCGAGCGCCGGATCGACCACTCCCCCGCTAGCGGCTGGATCAGATCGCGCAGTGGCCTGCGGTGGAGGGCCAGCAGCGGGCGGGCGACGAGCTCGGTGACCCGGCCGCCGTCGAGTCCGTGCTCCCCCGGGCGCCGGTAGAAGCCCTTGACCAGCTCGATCGTCGGATTGTTGACAAGAGGGCCGACCAGGCCGCGTACGAAATGGGTGTCCCAGTCGGTCAGGTCGGCGTCCATGAAGACGATCAGCTCGCCGGTGGTCACGAACTGTGACTTCCACATCGCCTCGCCCTTGCCCGGGTGGGAGCCGAGCTCGGGCCGGATCGCGGCCGAGGCGTAGACGTCGGCGCCGGCGTCGGCGGCGATCCGCGCGGTGTCGTCGGAGGAGTCGGAGTCGATGACGACGAGCTCGTCGACCAGATCCGAGGTCTCCATCAGGCTGGTCCGCAGCCTGTCGACCAGGCCGCCGACGGTCGCGGCCTCGTTGCGCGCCGGGACCACGAGGCTCACCCGCTGCCCCTGCTTGGCTGCCACGAGATCGGCCAGCGACCAGTCGTCCCAGTGATAGGTGTTGCGCTCGGACCAAGACATGTTCAAACCCTACGGGCCGACTTCGAACAGCAGCCATCGCCCATGCGGCCACGACCGTCTGAAGCCTCCGCGGTAGGTGGGCCGGCCGGGCCTGCCCGCGGGCTCAGCGAAGCCAGTCGGGCACGGCCCGATAGGCCGAGAGATGACGTACGACGTTCGCGAAGGCGATCGCCTGCCCGCGGGCGTTCGCGTGGATCCTATCCGCCGAGTAGATCGCCGGGTCCCGCCCGGCCGCGATCCGCCGGGCCCCCAGATGTATCCCGCCGACGCCTTCGACGACGTGACGCTGCACGCTGTCGACCTCATCGAGCCTGAGCGCGGTCTGGGTCGCCGTCTCGGCGGGAAGCAGCCCCGAGTGAGCCCAGTCGTAGAGCCCGATCGTCGCGACGGTGGCGCCCGCCGAAGCCAACGGCCGCAACAGCGCGTCGAGGTCCGCGGTGAACCGCTCGACGTCGAAACCACGCGAGAAGGCGTCGTTCCCGCCGGCACTGACAACGACCAGGTCCGGCTCGAAAGCCAGCGCATCGGAGAGGAACTTCTCCCGGATCTCGGCGGTCCGCAGGAACGGCTGCGCGAGCGTACGGTGCCTGAACTCCGACCGCGTCTCGGCCAGCGCCTCCGCGAGCCGCTCCCCCGCCGAGAGGTCCCGATAGCCCTCCAGAGGATCACGTACGCCGGCGGCGACGCTGTCGCCGAGGATCACCAGCCGGTGCCAGCGTCCGTTGTCGAGCACGGCTTGCGCGAGGCCCGGATCGAGGCAGTCGCGGTCCGCAGCCTCGGCGGGGTAGAGCTGAGCAAAGGTCGTCATGACTCCGTTTTAGAGTACGATCGTTCGTACGTCAATAGAATACGACCGTGCGCTATAGTCGTCGGCATGGCGGGACGCGCATCAGCTCAGGCAGCCCTCGACACCCGGCAGTCGATCCTCAAGGAGGCCGCCGACCTGGCCTCGATCGAGGGCCTGGACACGATCTCGATCGGCCGCCTCGCCACCCGGCTGGGGATGAGCAAGTCGGGCGTGATCGGCCAGTTCGGCAGCAAGGAGAACCTCCAGCTGGCCGCGGTCGAGTACACCCAACAGCGCTTCGTCGAGCTCGTCTGGACACCGGTCGCACACCACGAACCCGGGCTCGTACGCCTCCGTGCGCTGTGCCGCTCCTGGGTCGACTACGCCGTCAACCCGCCCTATCCCGGCGGATGCGCGGTGGAACAGATGACCTTCGACTTCGACGGCCGCGACGGCCCCGTGCACGACCTCCTCGCCAGCGGCTCCGCCCGGTGGCGCAAGACGCTGCGTCGCGAGATCGCCACTGCGATCGACGCCGGCGACCTCCCCCAGAGTCTCGATCCCGACCAGGCGGCGTTCGCGATCAAGGCCATCGCGTCGGGCATCACGCCCTCTCTCCAGATGGAGGTGGGCGCGCCGGTCAGCACCTGGGCGCTGACGGCGATGAGCGCCGTCCTCGGTCTGCCCCCGCAGGAGTAGGCGGCCGCCATCGGCACCTGTGGTCCTCGCCCGGGTCCGGTGTCGTGTGTCGGCTACTGCGCGTCGTCGTGCGAGCGCGCGAAGGTGAGGACCTCGTCGGTGGCGCCGTTCATCCAGACGTCCTGGCAGGCCTGCGCCATCTCCTCGAGGCCGTCGACGACCGTGCCGAAGACGTTGCCCGGCACCCATCCCTGGTCGCCGTTGATGAGCAGGTTGTTGCGGCCGTAGAAGAGGGCGAGGTCGACGATCTCGGTCATCTCCCCCGGCCCGCGGTCCTCCGGGTAGCCGTAGGAGGGGTTGCCGAGGTCGTCGGAGGAGAAGGCGAAGTAGCACAGGTCGCCGGGGATCGGGGTGACCGTGGTGTTCTCCTTGCCTGGCTCCTTCGCGGCGAAGGCGGGCACCAGGTGGTAGATCTCGTTGCGGGCGTACTTGCCGTGGAAGACCTGGCCGCTGAGCGGCAGTGCGTCCCACACGGCGCCGGCGGTGCGTGGCGCCTCCTCATCGAGGAGGCGGGCGAGGCAGGAGACGCCGCGGCGCTCCAAGGTGACGGTGATGTAGCGGCTCATCGGGCTCCTCGAGAATTGTCGACAGGTCGGACGAACAGCTCACCGCTGGCCCGCTCGTACGCTCGCGCCGCGCGCAGCACCCGGGCGTCGTCGTGGCGGGCGCCGACGATCTGGAGGCCGACGGGCAGCCCCGCGCCGGTGGTGCCGCAGGGCACGCTCGCCGCCGGCTGCTGGGTCATGTTGAACGGGTAGGTGTAGGGCGTCCAGCTCGGCCACCACTGCGAGGGCCAGCCCATGGGCGCCTGCAGCCCTCGCTCGAAGGCGGTGATCGGCATGGTCGGGGTGACCAGCAGGTCGTACGTCTCGTGGAACCGCCCCATCAACCGGCCGAGGTCCATCCGGACCGCGGTGGCGTCCAGGTAGTCGGCCGCGGACCCGCGGCCCTTGGTCTCGATGCCCTCGCGCAGCAGCGGGTCGATCTTGTCGATCGCGCCAGGAGGATAGGCGTCGAGCACCTTCGACGCTCCGCAGAACCAGAGCACCTCGAACGCCTCGACCGGGTCGGTGAAACCGGGATCGACCTCCTCGACCTGGGCGCCCTCGGACTCGAGCACGGCGACCGCCTCGCGGACCAGCCGTTCGACCTCGGGGTCGTTCTCGACGTACCCGAGCGTGGGCGAGAACCCGATCCTCAGCCCTTCGACGCCGTCGTCCAGGCCTGCCAGGAAGGAGGCTCCCGGTGTCGGCATCGCCGACCAGTCGCGGGAGTCGAAGCCGGCGATCACGTCGAGCAGCGCCGCGGCGTCGGTGACGGTCCTGGTCATCGGGCCGGCGTGCGAGAGGGTGCCGAAGGGGCTGGCGGGATAGAGCGGAATCAGACCGTAGGTCGGCTTGATCGTCACCGTGCCGGTAAAGGACGCCGGGATCCGGACCGAGCCGCCGCCGTCGGTGCCGAGCGCCCACGGGCCCATACCGAGACCGACCGCCGCCGCAGCGCCGCCGCTGGAGCCGCCCGAGGTCAGGCCCGGATCCCAAGGATTGCCGGTGGAGCCGTGGCGGAGCGAGTCGGTGACGCCCTTCCAGGCGAACTCGGGAGTCGTCGTCTTCCCGATGATCACGGCGCCTGCCTCGCGCAGACGCGCAACCGCGGGAGCGTCCTCGGGCCACGGGCCCGGCTCGTCGATGAGCCAGGTGCCGCGGATTGTCGGCAATCCGGCGGTCCACAGGATGTCCTTGACCGAGGTCGGTACGCCGTCGGCGCTGCCGAGCGGATGCCCGGCCCGCCATCTCTCGGTGGACGCGGTCGCCTGCGCCAGCGCGCCGTCGGGATCGACCCGGACGAACGCGTTCACCGCGGGGTCACGCTCGTCGATCGTGTCGAGCACCGACCGCGTCGCGTCGAGCGGGGTGAAGGCGCCCGCGCGGTACCCGGCCAAGAGCTCGGCGGCGGTCAAGGCGCTGAGGTCGGACCCGGACGCGGTCATCGGGTCCGGCATCTGGTCGGTCATCGGCTCGGTCATGACCTCTCCCCCTGCTCCGCGACGACGAAGCCGCGCTGCTTGTCGACGACGTTCAGCAGCGGATCGCCGCTCAGCCAGCGCCGGGCGTTGTCGACGAACTGGTCCGCCAGCGCCTCCCGCCACCCCTCGTAGTCGCCGGACATGTGTGCCGAGACCGCCACCCCCGGCATGGTCCACAACGGACTCTCGGCCGGCAGCGGCTCGACCTCGAAGACGTCCAGCGACGCCGCCTCGACCGGGCCGTCGCGGAGCGCGGAGACGAGCGCGGCCTCGTCGACGATCTGCCCGCGGCCGACATTGACCAGATGGCTGCCCGGCTTCATCGCCGCGAGCACGTCTTCGCTGATCAGGCCACGGGTCTCGTCGGTCAGCGGGGCCGTGACGACGACGTGGTCGGCCCAGCCGACGTGTGCGGTGAGGTCGGCGCTGGCGACGACCTCACCGAAGTCGGGATCGCCACTGCGGGCGGTGCGGCCGGCGCCGCGTACGTCCATCCCGGCCGCGCGCAGCAGCCTGCCCGTCTCGCGACCGATCGCGCCGGTGCCGACGACGAGCGCGGTCTCGGCGCTGATCAGCCGAGTCTCGCGGCGCAGCCACTTCCGGGCCGACTGCAGGTCATGGCTGAGGTGGATGTCCTTGGCCACGGCCAGGATCGAGCCGAGCACGAACTCCGCCATCGCCCGGTCGAAGATCCCGCGGGCGTTGGTGACGACGACCTCGGAGGCGACCAGCTCCGGGAACAGCAGCTTGTCGACCCCGGCGGCCGCGACGTGGAGCCAGCGCAGCGATCCGGCGCTCGGCCAGGCATCGCGGACGGCCTCGGAGAAGTAGTCCCACAGCAGCAGTGCCTCGGCGCCCCGAAGCGCGTCGGCCAGGCCCGCGGCATCGGTGTAGATGAGCTCGGCATCCGCCTCGAGGCGCTCCATGCCGGCGGGTCTGCCGCCGTCAGGCGGGCAGAGGATCGTGATCGCGGGGCGCCGGGACGTCTCCAAGAAATCCTCCGTCGCACTCGACACACCTCGGCAACAATCCGAGACTACGCTAGGAGGGCAGATTGAAGATTGTCAACAATCCTAGCGAGGTGCGATGTCCCCGACGGTACGCATCGCCGTGGTCGTTCCCCATGACATGGTGCTCGACCACGAGCTGTGGCGGTGGGCCCCGCCCGACACCAGCCTGCTCTTCAATCGGACGCCCTTCACCGACCGTGCGGTCACCCTCGAGATGGCCGAGGAGATCAGCGAGACCGCGGTCGTCGAGCAGGCCGTGCGCGACCTCGCGGCCGCCGAACCCCACCTCTACGTCTACGCCTGCACCTCCGGCAGCTTCGTCCACGGCCGGCATGGCGAGCGGCGGCTGGCCGCCGCGATGAGCCGGGTCGGCGGCGCACCCGCGATCACCACCTCCGGCGCGGTGCTGGAGTCGCTCTCCGCTCTCGGCGTCTCCCGGGTCGCGGTCGCGACCCCCTACGACGTCGCGCTCGCCGGCCGGTTCGGCCGCTTCCTGGCCGAGGCCGAGATCACCGTCGTGAGCACCGGCGACCTCGGGCTGGGCCACCACATCTGGGAGGTTCCGTACGAGACCACGCTCGACCTGGTGCGAGCCGCCGACACCGATGCCGCCGAGGCGGTCGTCGTCTCGTGCACGAACTTGGCGACGTACGACATCATCGGCCGCCTCGAGGCCGAGCTCGGCAAGCCGGTGATCTCCGCGAACCGGGCGACCATGGAGGCCGCGCTCCGGATGGTCGGGCGCACCCCACCGGTCGCCGAGGATCTGTTGGGGCAGGTCTCATGACCCGCCCACCGGTCATCGGGCTGCTCTATCCCGGATACGCGGCTGAGGACGACTTCCCTGCGCTCGAGAACGCGCTCGGCGGCGCGATCTGGCTGCCGCTGGTACACACCTCCATGGGCCGCGACGAGCACACCGTCGAGGCTCTCCTCGACACCGGCTCCGCGGCCCGGCTCGCGCAGGGGGCCGACGCGATCGCGGCCCACTCCCCCGACGCGGTGATGTGGGCGTGCACGTCGGGCAGCTTCGTCTACGGCCGGGACGGCGCCGCGGCCCAGGCGGCCGCGATCAGCGAGCGGCTGGGCGTCCCCGCCTCGTCGACCTCGATCGCCTTCGTCGAGGCGGCGCGTGCGCTCGGGCTCGAGAAGGTCGCCGTCGCCGCCTCCTACCCCGAGGAGCTGGCCGGACACTTCAGCACCTTCCTCGAGGCAGGTGGGGTCGAGGTGGTCTCCTTCGGCGCCAGCGGGATCTTCACCGCCGTCGACGCCGGCCGTCTCGGCCCGGACGCGGTCCTCGAGATGACCTTGGCGGTCGACGTTCCCGAGGCCGAGGCCGTCCTCGTCCCCGACACCGCTCTGCACACGCTGACCTGCATCGATACGTTGGAGAAAGCCCTCGGAAAACCCGTGCTGACTGCCAACCAGGTGACCGTCTGGGAGGGCCTGCGACTCGCCGGGACGCCCCGCCCCCTACCTCGGCTCGGCACCCTCTTCAGGTAGCGTCGCGGCTTTACATAAACCTCCCGTCCCACCCCGCGCCACCTTCAGCGCGCCCTAGCCAAGGCGCACAGACAGCGCTAACGTGGCGCAGATTGTTGACAAACCTACAGTCAGCACTGCGGGTCAAAAGCGGTCCCCAGCCATCAATCACACCGAGCAGGTGAGAAGAAATGTCAGGAACCCCAACCATCCCCTCCGCCGAGGCACAACCCGACAAATCGAAGCTCCGAAGAGCCATCACCGGCTCAGCGGTCGGCAATGCGACAGAGTGGTTCGACTACGGCGCCTTCGCCTATGTCGCGACCGAGATCACTGCCAACTTCTTCCCGGAGTACGGCTTCGCCGGCACAGCTCTGACCTTTGCGATCTCGTTCATCCTGCGACCGCTCGGCGGCCTCTTCTGGGGCCCCCTCGGTGACCGCATCGGGCGCCAGCGCGTCCTCGCGATGACGATCATCCTGATGGCCGGCGCGACCTTCCTGGTCGGCTGCCTGCCGACGTACGACTCGGTCGGCATCTGGGCCGTGGTCCTGCTCGTGCTGCTCCGGGTGATCCAGGGATTCTCGACCGGCGGTGAGTACGGCGGCGCCGCGACCTACATGGCCGAGTGCGCACCCGACAAGAAGCGTGGGTTCTACGGCAGCTTCCTGGAGTTCGGCACCATCGTCGGCTTCACCGCCGCCATCGCCGTCGTGTTCATCACGGAGAAGAGCATCGGCCAGGAAGCGATGACCGAGTGGGGCTGGCGTATCCCGTTCCTCATCGGTGGCCCGATCGGCCTCATCGGCCTCTACATCCGGACCAAGCTCGAGGAGACGCCGGTCTTCCAGGAGCTCGAGACGCAGGACGCCGTGGAGGGCGGCGCCGGGGCCGCACTGAAGGATCTCTTCGCGCTGTTCTGGAAGCCGATCCTCACCCTGATCGGCCTGGTCGCCGCGCTCAACATCGCCAACTACACCCTGCTGGCCTACATGGCGACCTACCTGCAGGAGGAGGCCGGCTTCAGCAGCTCCGACGCCGACCTGCTGGTCATCTTCGGACAGGTCGCGATGCTGGTCTTCCTGCCGATCGCCGGATCGCTCTCGGACAAGGTCGGCCGCAAGCCGATGTGGGGCGGCTCCTTCATCGGGCTGATCGTGCTGTCGGTCCCGATGTTCCTGCTGATCGGCCAGGGCTTCTGGCCGGCGGTCCTCGGGTTCACCGTGCTGGGCATCGTCTACGTCGCCCAGCTCGCGACGATCTCGGCGACCTTCCCGGCGATGTTCCCCTCGCAGGTGCGCTACGGCGGCATGGCGATCGGCTACAACATCTCCACCGCAGCCTTCGGTGGCACGGCGCTGTACGTCAACAACGCACTGATCGGCGCCACCGGAGACGTGCTGATGCCGGCGTACTACATGATCGCCGGATCCGTGGTCGGCCTGATCGCGCTGTTCTTCGTCGTCGAGACGGCGGGCAAGTCGATCCGAGGCACCGAGATCCCGGGTACGCCGGAGTCCGAGGCGGAGCTCGCCGAGCTCGACAGTCTCGACAAGACGGTCTGACCGACGTCTGCGAACGAGCGTGCCGGGTGCGGATCCGCGTACCCGGCACGCTCGGTCGATCCGCTCACTGCCGGACCGGCCACATGCAATGATTGTCAACAATCAAACTCTTCTCGGTAGTCCATCGGAGACCACGTTGACAGTGACATCGAGCTTCGAACCCGTGCACAGGGAGTCGACGGCCTCGGTCATCGCTCGCCAGCTGCGTACGGCGATCATGGAGCGCACCCTGCAGCCCGGTGCACAGCTGAGCGAGACCGCGCTCTCGGCCCAGTTCGGCGTCAGCCGCGGCCCGCTGCGCGAGGCGATGCAGCGCCTGGTCCAGGAGGGCCTGCTCCGCAGCGAGCCCAACCGCGGGCTCTTCGTGATCGAGCTCGACGAGGCCGACATCCGAGACATCTACGTGGCCAGGGCAGCCGTCGAGGGCGCCGCCGCGACGATGATCGCCAAGGCACGGGTCCCCGCGGCTCTGCGCGAGCTCCGCGCCGCCTGCGACGCGATGACCAAGTCGCTCGAGCTCGGCGACCCGGCGAAGCTGAGCGATGCCGACTTCCGCTTCCACGACGTGCTCGTGCAGTGTTCCGGGAGCCGGCGCCTGGCCCGCATGCACCAGACCCTGATCGTCGAGACGCGGATGTGCCTGACCGCGCTCGAGGGCACCTACCAACAGCCGCTCGAACTGGTCGAGGAGCACATCCAGATCGTCGACGCCATCGAGGCCGGCGACGTGAAGCTGACCCTCAAGCGCGTCGAGCTGCACATGGACGAGGCGCTACGGCGCCTCATCCATGCCGACGACAACGACGAGGGCTACGTCTGATCCAGCGCCTGGGTCACATCGCGATCCCGACGTACTTGGTCTCGAGGAACTCCTCGATCCCGGTACGCCCGCCCTCCCGCCCCAGTCCCGAGGCCTTGACGCCACCGAAGGGCGCGGCGGGGTTGGAGACCACGCCCTGGTTCAGCCCGACCATCCCGGACTCGAGCGCCTCGGCGACCCGTAGGCCGCGGCGCAGGTCGTTGGTGAAGACGTAGTTGACCAGGCCGTACTCGGTGTCGTTGACCGCCTCGACCACCTCGTCCTCGGTGTCGAACGGGGTCAGCGGCGCGACCGGCCCGAAGATCTCCTCGCTGCCCATCTTCGCGGACGCGGGCACCCCGGTGAGCACGGTCGGAGGGTAGAAGTAGCCGGGGCCATCGGGGGCGGTGCCGCCGGTCAGCACCCGGGCACCACCGGCGACCGCGTCGTCGACGAGGGTCTGCACCTTCTCCCGGGCCGCCTCGTCGATGAGCGGCCCGACGCGTACGCCCTCCTCGACACCACGACCCACGGGCAGCTCGGACATCGCCTTGGCGAGCCGGTCGCCGAACTCCTCGATGACCGAGCGCTGCACGAAGATCCGGTTGGCGGCCGTGCACGCCTCCCCCGTGTTGCGCATCTTCGCGGCCATCGCACCGGCGACGGCCTCGTCGATGTCGGCGTCCTCGAAGACGACGAAGCCGGCGTTGCCGCCGAGTTCCATGGACGTACGCAGCACCTGCTCCGCGCTCTGGGCGAGCAGCACGCGCCCGACGGCCGTGGATCCGGTGAAGGAGAGCTTGCGGATCACGCCGGAGCGCAGCAGCGGCTCGGTCAGCTCACCGGGCCTGGTCGTCGGCAGAATGTTGACGACGCCCTCGGGCACGCCGGCCTCACGCAGGATCTCCCCCAGGGCCAGCATCGAGAGCGGCGTCTGCTGGGCGGGCTTGACGATGCTGGTGCAGCCGGCCGCGATCGCCGGCCCGATCTTGCGGGTCCCCATCGCCATCGGGAAGTTCCACGGCGTGATCAGCAGGGCCGGCCCGACCGGCTGCTTCGTGATCAGGAAGCGGGAGCCGCCGGCGGGCGCGGTCTGGTAGCCACCCTCGATCCGCACCGCCTCCTCGGCGAAGTGGCGGAAGAACTCCGCGGCGTACGCGATCTCGCCTCGCGCCTCGGCCAGCGGCTTGCCCATCTCGAGCGTCATCAGCAGCGCGAGGTCGTCGATCCGCTCGTGCAGGAGGTCGAAGGCGGCCATCAGCATGTCGGCGCGGTCGCGGGGCGCGGTCGCGGCGAACTCCTTCTGCGCGCCCGCGGCGGCGTCGAGCGCGCGGCGGCCGTCCTCGGGGGTCGCGTCGGCGACCGCACAGAGCACCTCCCCCGTCGACGGGTCGAGCACGTCGAAGGTCGCTCCGTCGCCGGCATCCACCCACTGACCTGCGACAAGAAGCCCCTTCGGGACCTCTGCCACGACCCGTGCCTCGTTCGGTTCTCCGCCCATCACGCATCTGCCTCCAAGGTCAGCATCCGGCCGTCCGGCTGACAGCCGGCCAACGCTGGCCTAGTGTAGTAGCGGGTCGGATTGTCAACAATCGACAGGAGTTCATGGTGGCCAAGCTCTCCCCCATCCTCAAGCAGGCAACCCCGGTCGTGGCGGCTCGCGGCGAAGGCGTCCAGCTCTTCGATGAGGACGGCCGTCGCTATCTCGACTTCACCGCCGGCATCGGCGTGACCAGCACCGGCCACAGCCACCCGAAGATCGTCGAGGCCACCCAGCGCCAGATCGCCAACCTGGTCCACGGGCAGTACACGACGGTCAGACACCGCCCGCTCCTCGACCTGGTCGACCGCCTCGGCCCCGTCCTCCCCGCCGGCCTCGACAGCCTCTTCTTCGCCAACTCCGGCTCGGAGGCCGCCGAGGCCGCGATCCGGCTCGCCCGCCAGGCCACCGGCCGCCCCAACATCGTCGTCTTCCACGGTGGCTTCCACGGACGGACCGTCGCGGCCGCCTCGATGACCACCTCGGGCACCAAGTTCCGTGCCGGCTTCAGCCCGCTGATGGCCGGCGTCGTGGTCTCCCCCTTCCCCGACGCCCCTCACTTCGGCTGGCCGCAGAAACAGGCGACCGAGTTCGCGCTGCGCCAGCTCGACTACACGCTGCAGACCCAGAGCGCGCCGGCCGACACGGCCGCGTTCCTCGTCGAGCCGGTCCTCGGCGAGGGCGGCTACGTGCCTGCCGACCGGGCCTTCCTCGACGGCCTGCGCGAGCGCGCCGACCGGCACGGCATCCTGCTCATCATCGACGAGGTCCAGACCGGCTTCGGCCGCACCGGCGAGTTCTGGGGACACGACCACTTCGGCTCCCGTCCCGACATCATCATGACCGCCAAGGGCCTGGCCTCGGGGTTCCCGCTGTCCGCGATCGCGGCGAGCGAGGCACTGATGTCGAAGGCCTGGCCCGGCTCGCAGGGCGGCACCTACGGCGCCAACGCCGTCGCCTGCGCCGCGGCCCTGGCGACCCTCGACGTCATCGAGGAGGAGGGCCTGGTGAAGAACGCCGCCGAGCGCGGCGCCGAGCTCCGCTCCGCCCTCAAGCAGGTCGCGAGCAAGCACGACGCGATCACCGACGTACGCGGCCTCGGGCTCATGCTCGGCAACGAGTTCCGCACCCCGGACGGCGAGCCCGACGGCGCCACCGCCGCCGCGGCCCAGCAGGAGGCCGCCCGGCGCGGCCTGCTGCTGCTCACCTGCGGCGCCTGGGGCCAGGTCGTGCGGTTCATCCCCGCCCTCGTCGTCGATTCCGCGGCCATCGACGAGGCCGCCGGCCTCTGGGCCCAGTCCGTCGACGCCGTCCTCGGCTGAGCGCCGGGTCCCGCACGATGACAGACGATCTCGAGCGACTGCTCCGCTGGGAGGAGGCCGGCGCTACCTGGGAGGCGATCTGGCCGCGCGACGGTGAGGTGACCATCGTGCTGTGCACCTGCGACAGCGGCGAGGAGGTCGACCGCTACACCTCGGCGGCAGCCGACCTGCTCGACCACGTGCGGAGTCACTCCGCGGGGTGATATCCGGTTGCTCACGGCGTACGCGTTCTCGAATGATGGCCGGATGACTCCGACCGAGGTGTGGCCGCTGTTCGGCCTGGTGATCCGGACCCCGCGCCTGGAGCTGCGGCTTCCGACCGACGTCGAGCTCGCGCGCTTGGCGCAGGTGGCGGCCGACGGCGTGCACGAGCCGACGCAGCGGCCGTTCCTGACCCCGTGGGCGGAGCGGCCACCGCTGGAGCGAGCCCGCCACGTGATGCGCGGCGCCTGGTCCAGCCGGGGCGACTGGAAGCCCGAGGACTGGAGCCTGGGGCTGGCCGCCTTCCTAGACGGCGATCCCATCGGCGTCGTGTGGGTCTCGGCGAGCGAGTTCGCCACCCGACGCGAGGTCAGCACCGCGTCCTGGCTCGGCCTGCGACACCACCGCCGCGGCCTGGGCACCGAGGCCCGCCTGGGCGCCCTCACCCTGGTCTTCGACCACCTCGGCGGCGCCTACGCCACCTCCGAGGCGTTCCCCGACAACGCCGCCTCTGTCGGGGTCTCGACGAAGCTCGGCTACGAGCCCGACGGCATCTCCCGCGACGTACGCGACGGTGAGGTGCTGGTCTCCCACCGCCTCCGGCTCGGCCGGGAACGGTGGGAGCTCAACGACCGCAGCCGAATCGAGGTCAGCGGCCTGGAGCCGTGCCTGCCCCTGTTCGGAGCGGCGTAGACCGGATCAGCGCAGGAAGCAGAAGACGAAGACGGCCACGCACAGCACCAGCGACAACGTGGCGTTGAGGGCGAGATTGCGGCCGAAGTCGCGGGCCCGGATGTGTGCCGAGACGGCACACACGAAGTAGACCACCAGCGCCGCGCTGGTCAGCGCCCCGACGTACGGCACCCACAACCCGGCGACGAGGCCGGCGGTGGCAGCGACCTTGACCCACGGCATCACCGGCCACAGCGCCCGCGGCAGCCCGACGTCGGTGAAGCACTGGGCGATGAAGCTGACCGGCTTGAAGCACATCGCCGCATCGCCGATCTGGATCACCGCGAGCACCACGACCGGCCACCACGGGTCCGGACGCTCATTGACGTGCGCCGCGACGACCCCGCCGAGGTCCTCCTGCGCCGCCGCGTACATCCCGGTGACCACGAGCGTGGCCAGCGACAGCACGAGGCCGACCCCGGCACGGCCCAGTCTCCGGTCCCCCATCCGCAGGTGCGCCCCGATCGCGAGCACGAAGAAGACCACGAACCCGGCTGCGGCGACGATCCCGACCGCCGGGACCGCGAGCCCGACGAGCAGCCCCAGGAAGCCCAGCGCGTAGGACGCCCCGATCGGGAACCTCAGCCATTCCAGCGGCACCGAGAGCCGTTGGGCCTCGGTCACCGGTATCCGATGTCCGGTCAGGTTGAGCACCGCCCCGCCGAGAGCGGCGATCGAGGCGACGAGGGTCACGGTGAGATAGGTAGCCGTCATGGTCATCCAGACACCGCTGCCCCGTCACCTGTGACGGTGTTACCTGCTCAGCAGCCCCGCGACCGCCCCGAGCCCGGCGAGGCCCGCGTCCCGGACCGCCACCACAGTGCCGCTCTCGACCTGGCCGAGCACCCCGACCAGCCGAGACGCCCGCACCAGGCGGGAGGTCGCGGGACGCCGGGTCCGGTCGTACGCCACCAGCGCACTCTCGACGCGGGCGTGGCCGGCGAGCTGCGCGGCTAGGACGGCGGCGTCCTCGATCGCGGCACAGGCGCCCTGCCCGAGGTTGGGGGTCGTCGCGTGCGCGGCGTCGCCGAGGAGGACGACCCGGCCGTGGTCGAACCGCTTCAGCGGCAGCCGCAGGTCGCAGATGTCTCCGCGGAGGACGGCGCTCGGTGGCGTCGCCGCCAGCAGCTGCGGGATCGGCTCGTGCCAGTCGCCGACCAGCGCGGTGACGTCGGCATGGTGGTCCCCGCCGGTCTCCCCCGCCGGCCGGTTGGCGGTCACGAACCAGTACGTCCGGCCATCCACCAGCGGGGCGTAGCCGACGCGAACCCCGGTCCCCCAGGTCTCGCCTCCCGTGGTCGACGCGTCACCCGGCACCGGCTCCGCGGTCACACCGCGGTAGGCGGTGTAGCCGGCATAACGTACGTCCTCGCGCTGATGCAGCTCTTTCCTGATCGTGCTGCGGATCCCGTCGGCGGCGACCACCACGTCGGCGTCGTCGAGCTCAGCCAGGCTGGTGACGGTCACGCCGGTGCGTACCTCGATCCCGTCGCGCGTCTCCAGCTCGCTCACCAGCGCCTCGTGCAGCCGGGCCCGGTGCACCATCACCGGGGTCCGCTCGGCGGCGTCGACGCCCACCTTCGCCAGCCAGCGCCCGTCGGGCCGCCGCAACCCCGCCTGGATCGCCGGCCGGGTGCCGTCCACGAGCCGATCCGCGACCCCGAGATCGTCGAGGATCTTCCACGCCCGCGGCCAGATCGAGAGCCCGGCGCCGACCTCGCCCAGCTCCGGCGCGCGCTCCAGCACGGTGACCTGCCAACCGACCCGGGACAGCGCGAGCGCCGTCGTGAGCCCTCCGATCCCCGCGCCGACCACCAGGGCACTCCGGCTGCTCATCGATCCACTCACGACGCGCAATCTAGCCGACGTCGACCTCAGCCCGGGCCGACGAGCTCGTACGTCACAACCGCACCCTGCTCTCGCACCCGTCGGTCGAGGCGGTCACCTCCTGGGTGTCCAGTCCGTGCCCGGGATGCCGCCCTGCGGCAGGGTGAAGGTGTATCCCTCGGCCAGCTTCTCCGGGAGCACCGTCTCGACCGCGTCGACGGTGTTCTCGCGGTTGCCACCACCGTCGTGGGCGAGGGCGACCGCGCCGGGGCGGATCGCCGCCCGGAGGTTGCTCGCCAGCGTCTCCGCGGACAGGTCGTTGCCGTCCCAGTCGAAGATCACGTTGCCCAGCCCGAGCGGCTGCATGCCGAGGGATGCGGCGACCTCTCCGGTGTTGCCCCAGCTCCCGTTGGGAGCCCGGAAGTAGGGCACCTGCTGAGCCGGGTCTCGCAGCACCTCGCGGATCGTGGCCAGGTTGGCCTTGAGATCCCGCTCGACCTGGGCGCGCGACCAGCTGCCCATGTCGGCGTAGGACGTGGAGTGGTTGCACAGCGTGTGGCCCGCGGCGACGATGCGTCCCAGGATCTCGCTGCCGCCGGGCGCGGTGATGTTCTGGCCGATGACACAGAACACCGCGGTGACCTCGTGAGCGGCCAGGATCTCCAGCAAGCGATCCGTCTCGCCGGGGTTCGGGCCGTCGTCGAAGGTGAGAGCGGCAACCTTGCCCGTGCCCCTGGCGGCGGCGAGCGGCGTCGAGGTCGGACGGAGCGCGCCTCCCGGCACGAACCCGGGGTCCGAGCGGAGCTGCCAGTCGCCGCTCGTGCTCCAGACAGTCATGACAGACTCCTTCGACATCGTTGTCGAACACAATCAAGGCGCAGCTGATCCGTGTCAAGGACCGAGTCGTTCCCACAAGTCTGAGTACTCACGCTCATGCGCGCCGCGGCCCGATCAGAGAGTCTGGAGACATGAAGCTTCTCGTACGCCTCGCCGTGATCCTCGGCGGCAGCCTCCTGTTCTCGACCGTGATGACCAACCTCTTCCCGACCGAGGACGCGAACATCGGCGCAGGCCTGATCTACTTCGCGCTGCTGCTCACCGTCTCGGGGATCTGGGGGCTGTGGGACGGCCACCATGCGGCGACCCTTCCGCCCGTCTTCGTACGCTGGGCGCTGATCGCCGGCGTGGTCGGACTCAGCGGCCGGTCCGGATCTGGTTCGAGGAGGGTCGCGACTTCGACGTGCTGTGGAGCGATCTGTGGAACCTGACCCCGTTCCTCGCCGGTCTCGTCCTCGCTCCCGCGGCGGTCGGGATCGGCATCGGCTACGCCCTCAACAGCGGCCGGAGGATCGCGCGGAGCACGCCGCACCAGCCGTCCCTCTAGGCTCTCCCCAGCAACCGACCTCCCAGCAGTCGACCCAGAGGAGCCAAGATGACCACCTTCCGCGAGGCGATCGAGGCCAAGGACATGGACGCCGTGGAGGCGATGCTCGCCGAGGACGTCGTGTTCACCAGCCCGGTCGCGTTCAAGCCCTACCCTGGCCGGGCGATCACGGCCGCGATCCTGCGCGCCGTGGTGAAGGTGTTCGAGGACTTCACCTACGTGCGCGAGATCCACGACGGCGTCCACCACGCCTACGAGTTCACCGCCACGGTCGACGGCCTCGACCTCAACGGCTGCGACTTCCTCACCTACGACGACGAGGGGAAGATCGTCGACTTCAAGGTGATGGTCCGTCCGCTGCGTGCCGCCGAGGCTCTCGCCGCCCGGATGGGCGAGCAGTTCGAGGAGATCAAGGCCGCCGCGATGCGCGGCTGAGGCCGTCAGTCGACGGGTCGCCCCTGCCGGCGCTCCTCGAGCCGCTGCTGCGCCTCGGGCAGGAACTTCAGGCACGGCGCGTCCGACTCGGGATGCTTCTGCGTCAGGTGGAAGATCCACCGGTCCATCGCCGCCATGAACCCGTTGTCCTCACCGGCACGGTAGGTCGCCCACTTGATCCTGTCCCTGACGACGCACTCCGTGCAGGTGATCTTGTAGACGAACTGCTCCTGCGCGTCGAGGTCGATCCTCACCGTGGCCAGGGGCCCGGCCTGCGAGGCTGCCTTCCGCTCACGAGCGGACCTGCTCGCTGTCATGCTGCACCTCGTTCTGGTCGGGAGACGAAGCCTACGTCAGCAGGTCGTCACCACGTCGAAGCGGCCGCCCGCGGACTCCTGCAGGGTCGTCACGGTGGCGTCGCCCTGCCCCAGGTAGTCCTCCGAGACGTTCGCGTAGAACGGGTTGTAGGGGTTGGTGCCGTAGGAGTGCGCGCGCCCGGCGGCCTCGTGCTGGGCGTTGGTCGCAGCGCCGCAGTAGAGGCCGGGCTCGGTCGGCGGGTCGGTGGGCTCCTCGGTCGGCGGGTCGGTCGGCTCGGTGCCCCGCTCGACCCGGCGGTTGTTGTCGAAGAAGAAGTCGGTGACGTACGCCGGGTAGTCGATCGAGTTCGTCGTGACGTACGAGCCACCGGGGCCACCGCCGGCCGGCCAGTTGTGTCCCATGCCGGTGTTCTGGATCAGGGACACGCGCGGGCCGGTGCCGTCCGACCACAGCGTGCCGGAGCCGGCGGTGTTGTTGCCGGCGAGGCCCGCCAGGGAGAAGGACGACTGCGATCCGGCACTGTAGATCCCGGCCATGACCTGGGCGTTCAGGGTGTTGTAGCCGGGCGCGACAGTGGTGTCGTTGGAGCCGTAGATCACCGATGTGAGCTGGCTGCCGAACCCCGACGAGGCGGTGCCGGCGAACGTACGGCAGGTGTTGGTGACCTGCGACTGGGTCACCGCCACCGAGCCGATCTGCCCCGAGGTCGTCCCGACCGAAGGGCCGGCGTTGATCCCGATCCCGGCGAAGACGTCGGGCGCGAGGCAGCCCATCACCATCGTCTCGCCGCCGCCCGAGGACAGCCCGGACAGATAGACCTGGTCGGGGTCGATGTCCAGGGCCGGATCGGCGAGCAGGTCGCTGACCAGCTGGAGAAGGTTGTCGTCGTGCCTCCCCGGCGAGGTCCGGGAGTGGTTGCCGTCGTAATAGTCCCAGCAGCCGAGGAGTACGCCGCCGTTCGGTGCCGCGGGGATCGCCACGACCATGCCGCGCGCGTCCGCGGTCGCGGCCCAGTTGCCGCCATCGCGCAGGGCGGCCGAGGTCTGCACGCAGCCGTGCAGGTTGACCATGAGCGCACGCCCGGTGCCGAGCGTCGGAGCGGTGCTGGGGACGTACAGCTGGGTCGTCATCCCGCCCGCCGTCCGAGCCGTCCACGTGCCCGCCGCGGCCGTGGAGGGCTCGGCGGGTGCGACCGCGACGGCCGCACCACCGGCCAGCACCAGCCCGAGGCCGACGAGCGCGGCACCGACTCGTTGCTGCCGAAGCTGCCGAAACCGGGACGAGATCCGAAACCCGAGACGCATGACCGATCCTCCTGAGCGAGACCAGCCCGCCGCCTCCCGGCAGGCAGACCGACCGTAGATGTGACGCCCGCCACAGGTCTATGTCGACGCGGACCACAATCCGACGCTCGGACGTGTCGATCCGGCGTCGCTCACCGATAGAGCTCCTCGTCGATGCTCGCCAGCCGCGACGGATGGACCCGCTCCCCCAGGCCGTAGAACTGCTGGAAGCTCATCACCAGCGGCCGCCAGCGATCAGGATCGATCCGGTGGGCGTGACCATCCAGACGCAGCTCCGGGGCGACCCGCACCGCAGTCACCGCGACCTCGACGGCCAACAGCTTCGGCTCACCGAGCTCATGGAGCGCCGCGACCGTCCCCTCGATGTGCACCGGGCACTCCGCCACCGACGTCGGCAGCACCGTGTCGGATCCGTACGCCGTCAGCCCGGCATGGGCGTACTTGTCGGACACATGCACGTACCCGCGCTCGGCCTTCGCCGCCGACATCGCCGCGTTGCCCGTTGTCAGCGCGAGCCGGTCGACCTGGGTCACGAGGTCGACGCTGGGAAGGTTGAGCACGATCTCCGGCCGCTCCCTCAGATTCCGCGCCGTCTGCGATGACGCGCCGATCCCGAGAACAGCCGTACGTCCCAGCCAGAAGACCGACGACATCGGCATCAGGTTCGTGGTGCCGTCCTCGTTGACCGTGGAGAGCAGTACCACCGGCGTGCCGAAGTAGAGGATGGCCGGATCGATGTCGACATGCGTACCCATGCCTCGAACCTAAGCCGCCCCACCGGCGACTTCCGGCGGGTATCCGACAGGGCAGTCACGGACGACGGGTGAACCGGATCGTGCCATCCGGTAGCCGCTCATGGACGTACGCCGCGTTGTGCGCGAGGCGGTGATGGTGGGGACACAACAACGCCCCGTCCTTGAGGTTTGTCTTCCCGCCAGCGGCCCAGGGGTCGAGGTGGTGGGCGTCGCACCATTCCGGTGGCATGTCGCAGCCCTCGGCCTGGCAGCTTTTCTGCTGCAGCCGGAGTGCCTTGCGCTGGATCGGTTGGAAGAACCGGCTGCCCCTACCCGCGTCGAGGACCTCACTGTCGCCACCGAGGACCCAGGGGATGATGGTGGCGTTGCACGCCATCCGCCTCGCCTCCGCCGCGGAGATGATGGTGCCGTTGGTCTCGTCATAGCCCAGGGTCGCGATGCCAAGGTCCTTGCGGAGCTCCTTGAGGGAGATGACCACGTTGATGGTCGTCGCATCCCCACCATGCCTTGGCAACGCGGCCGGGTCGACGGTCTCGAGGAGCCGGGTGAAGCCTTGGCCCATCAACCGCTCCCACGGCGGCAGCGGAGCGCCCTTGGCGACGAGTTGCTGTTTGCGGGGTTGGGCCCAGGCCTCGACCAGCCGCTTGAACCGCATCCCCATCGAGGTCGGCAGCACCCCGTCGAACCCGACGGTCCCGTCGTGGTTGTCCCACACCCGCAACGCGGTCTTCTGCTGAGCACGCTCCTCCTCAGCCAGGAGGGCTTTGGCCTCGGCGTCTTCGAACCGGGCCGGGTCGATCTCGGCCAGGATCCGTCTCCCGACGATGCGGAGCTCGTTCGCGGTCAACCGAGAGGCGTAGTCAACCAACAGCTTCTCGGCCAACACCAAGTCCTCGGCACTGGCGGCAGGGTCGGTCTCGATCTTGTCGAGCGCTTGGGTGATCACTCGCGCTTTGTCCTGGGACACCACGCCCTCGGCTAGGCCGGTGGCGACGAGGTCGTACTTGGTCACCGCCGCCGCGAGCTTCACCTGCGAGCGAGCCACGGCTTTGTCGACGAGGAGCTCGGTCCGCATCCACCCGGCCGCGTCTTTCGCACCGGTCTCCTCGGCGATGTCACCGGCCGTGGCGAGCACTCGCATCTTCAAGGCGGCTTGTTGGGCTTGGAGCTTCTCCAACCGCTCCAGCAGGTCCTTCTTCTGGCTCGTGCGCCAGTAGGCGGGATCGGTGGCCAGCAACTCTTGGAGGGCGGTCGCGATGGCCTGCAACGCAGCGTCGATCGCGTCGCCGGGGTTGGTGCCCCAGGGGTCGATCGAGCGGCCGAGACTCATCGCTGCCCTCTCCTTCAGAGGTGTGCTGTGATGGGTCTGATTCTACGCTCACCACCCCTGTCTGGCCATCTATTTTCCCTGGTCAGGGCCAATTTTCGCGGTGAGCGAACGACCTCGCTTCTGTGGATGGTAAGTGGCCCGAAGGGCCACCCTCACGCCCCATCAACATCACCTATCCGAAGCAGGATTCCGCTGCGCCACACCCGGGCCGCCGCCCCGATAGCCAGCCAAGTTTTCTCGATCTGGTCCGGAGTCCAGGACCGCCGTAGGCGGCCGGCGAAGCCGGCGCCCGAAGGGCGTCCCGTAGTGCCTCATGTCAAGATGCCCGCGAAAGGTGGTCGGTGCCTCAGTTAGGAATGCCCGCGAGGATCTAGCCGACGGCATCGACGCCC
>NZ_JBEPDH010000031.1:0-53024 GCF_040300245.1 Nocardioides sp. NPDC000445
CGTCGTACGCCGCCCGCGCCGCGCGCACGGCCGCGTCGACACCGGCGGCGCCGGCGTCGGCGACCTCGGCCAGCAGCGTTCCGGTGGCGGGGTTGCGGTTCTCGAAGGAGCCCTCCGCGGTGTCGACGGAACGGCCGCCGATGAACGGTCGGGTCCGGGGCCGGACTTCGGCGGCGATCTCTCGCCAGTCCTGGTGGGTGTGCACAAGCAAGTCCTTTCTTTGCGCTTCACCGCAAATATGAGCCTCGCCACACCAGGTGTCAATCATTCGCCCACAGATTTCACATACGCGTTACGGTTGAGCATGGCTCGACGCAAGGACCAGGCCGCTCGGCGCGAACATCTGACCGCGGCAACACTCACCGTGATCGCGGCCCACGGCCTGGCCGGCGCCACGATGAAGAACATCGCCGCCGAGGCCGGGATCTCACCGCGCCTGATCGCCTACTACTACCCCGAGCTCGACGGCCTCATCGAGGCCGCCCACCAGGCCGCGACCGACCGCTACTACTGGTCCCGGCAGCGCGCGATCGAGGGCGACCTCTCCCCCGCCGAGAAGCTCGGCCGGCTGATGTACTCCGGTCTTCCCCGAGGTGAGGACCTTCTCCTGAGCCAGGTCCTCGACGAGATCTCGGTCAACGCGAGCCGCAGCCCGATGCATGCGACCCTGATGACGCTGCTCTTCGACCGCGAGGTCTCGCTCTACACCGCCGTGCTCGAGGTCGGGCGTGCCACCGGCGTCTTCACGCTGACCGACTCGGCCGAGGCCATCGCCCGCAACTTCGTGGCCCTGGAGGACGCCTTCGGCCTCCACCTGCTCGCCCACAACTCGTCGCTGACCCTCGAGCGCGCCGAGCAGCAGCTGTCCAGCTACGCCCACTCCGCCCTCGGCGTACAGGTCGCTCCGATCGACCCCGAATTGCCCAAGAAGGCAAAGAATCCGCCGGCTGCGAGGTAGTGGTCAGGCAGCCGCGACCTGGGCCGGTCGCGCCGTACGCGACAGCGCCTCGACACCCCAGCAGGCCAGGCAGCCGACGAGCGGGATGGCGACGGTCGACACCATCATGAAGAGGTCGGACACCACCAGCGGGCCGCCCAGCGTCTCCCAGGCTCTGTCCGCCCACCCGATCCACCCGATCATCAGCACCCCGGGCACCACCAGCCCGACCACCCACAGGAGGCCCCGACGCCGCGCGATCCCCCACGCGGCCGTCAGGCACAGCACGGTGATCACCATCTGGAGCCGGATCATCCACAGCCACCACTCGCCGACTGGCAGGTCGATCGCGCCGCGCGCCATGAGGAAGCTCGCGATCAGCCAGAAAGTGTCGAAGATCCACGGCACGAGCAGGAGGAGCGGCGCAGTGATCCGACGGACGAACGTTCGTCCACGCCACACCAGTACCGCTGCGTACGTCAGGTAGACCAGCGTGAACAGCACACCCCGGAACGCGTAGATCTCGGGATGGCCGAGCTCCCACTGGAGCCGGCTCAGCAGCACCAACCGCAGGGCCTCCGCTCCCGCGACGATCACCACCGCCACCACCGAGAGTCCGACCCGATCCGTCCGCTCCGAGATCTCCGCCATGCCCAGCAGTATTGCGGGTCTGACGACGTACGGGCGGGTGGACGACCGACGTGTCGGTCATTCCAAGATCAGCGAGCCGAGCAGTCAGTCCTCGGCAGGGTCTCCGATGAGGACCGGGCGCCCGGCGACGTACCCGGCGAAGATCTGGACGAGCGCGAGCCCCAGCAGGAGCGCGATCGGGACCGACCACGAGCCGGTGGACTCGCGCAGCAGGCCGACGAGGAACGGGCCGGCGGCAGCGAGCAGGTAGCCGATGCTCTGCGCCATCGAGGACAGCGCGGTGGTGCCGGCGGTCGTCGCGGTGCGGATGCTGAACAGGGTCAGGGCCACCGGGAAGACCGCGCCGCCGATGCCGACGAGCACGGCCCAGAGCCAGGCGCCGGCGACGGGAGCGAGCCAGAGGCCGGCGAACCCGATCGCCAGCAGCGCGGTCAGGACGGCGATCAGGTGGCCCTGGGACGACGCGCGGATCGCGAGCGAGGGGGCCAGGAAGAACACAGGTACGCCGACCAGGATGCTCACCGCGAGCAGCAGCCCTGCCGTCGCGTGGCTGAAGCCGGCGTCGGCGTAGATGCTCGGTAGCCAGCTCATCACCACGTACGCGAACAGTGACTGGGTGCCGAAGACGACCGTCACGGCCCACGCGGTGGGCTCGCGCCACAGCGCGATCCGGGTGCCACCGCCGCGGCGGTGACCGCGGTCGCGCAGGTGGGGCAGCCACGCCAGCAGGGCCAGTGCGGCGAGCAGCGCCCAGACGCCGAGGCCGGCCCGCCAGCTTCCGGCGGCGTGGGCGATCGGCACCGTGACCCCGGCCGCGATCGCCGCGCCCAGCGACATCACCGCGCTGTAGGCACCGGTGACCGCGCCGACCCGGTTCGGGAAGCCCTCCTTGACCACGGCGGGAAGAAGTACGTTGGCGAGCGCGATGCCGGCGCACGCGACGAACGTGCCGGCGAGCAGCAGCCAGGGGGCGCCGATCACCCGGACCAGCAGCCCGGCGACCAGCAGGCCGAGCGCGACGCCGATGCCACGATGCACGCCGAGCCGGCGCGCGAGCGTCATCCCCGTGGCACCGACGACCGCGAAGCAGAGCACCGGCAGCGAGGTCAGGAACGCCCGGGTGCCGGCCGAGAGCCCGTCGAGACTGTCGAGCAGGGCACCGAGGGACGTGATGCCCCCGCGCAGGTTGGCGGCGACCAGCAGGACCGCGACCAGCAGCCACACCGTCGACCGAACGGCTCTGTTCGACGGCGGAGAATCAGGGCGGGACTGGATGCGGGAGTTCACGCCCTCTAGGATGCCAGACATCGGATGATTGGATGAAAGGACGGCACGTGCCGCTCTCCACCACCACGCCTCGCTCCCTGGTCGACCAGGCGATCGACGGCATGCGCACCCTGCTCGCCGACGGCGAGTGGGCCGTCGGCGCCCGCATCCCGCCCGAACCCGAGCTCGCCGCGGCTCTCGGCGTCAGCCGCAACACGGTGCGTGAGGCCGTACGCGCCCTGGCCCACACCGGCGTGCTGGAGGTGCGCCGCGGGGACGGGACGTACGTCGCCGCCTCCAACGAGGTGGCCGCGATGATGCGGCGTCAGGTCGGCCGGGTCGACCTGGCGCACGTCCTCGAGGTCCGCCACGCGATCGAGACCCGCGCAGCGGCGCTGGCCGCCGAGCGTCGTACCGAGGACGACCTGCGATCCCTGACCGCCATCATGGAACGGCGCGCCACTGCCGTCGCGACCGGGGACGCGGACGCCTTCGCCGAGGCCGACGCGGAGTTCCACCTGGGCGTGGTCACCGCGACCCACAACCCGCTCCTCATCGAGCTCTACGCCGGCTTCGAGGACACCCTGCGCGCGACCATCCACCTCGACGACGAGACGGCCGAGATCGCCGACGAGCACCTCGCCGTCTTCGACGCGATCCGCGCCCAGGACCCCGGTGCCGCCGCGGCCGCTGTCACCGGCCTCCTCCACACCCTCGCGCGCTGACCGGGCCTGGTCAGCCCAGCCGCTTCAGCGCGGCCTCGGCCGCATGGAAGCCGCCCATGCCGTGGACCCCGCCGCCCGGCGGTGTCGCCGAGGAGCACAGGTAGACGCCCGGGACGCCGAGGGCGTACGGATCGAGCGCAGGGCGCGGCCGGAAAGCGATCTGGAGAGCGGTGTTCGCGCCGGCGCTGATGTCGCCACCCACCCAGTTGGGGTTGTACGTCTCGAACTCGGCCGGCGTACGTGTGGAGACCGCCACGATGCGCTCCCGGAAGCCGGGCGCGAAGCGCTCGATCTGGCCGAGGATCGCCTCGGTGGCGTCGCCGTCGTAGGCGTGCGGGACGTGGGCGTAGGCGTAGATCGGGTTGACCGAGCCGCGGGACCGGGTCGGGTCGGCGAGGTACTGCTGTCCGAGCAGGACGAAGGGCCGCTCGGCCATCACGCCGCGGGTCGTCTCCTTCTCGATGGCGGCGATCTCGGCGGCCGTGCCTCCCAGGTGCAGCGTGCCGGCGCGACGGCACTCCTCGTTCGTCCACGGGATGTCGCCCTCGATCGCGATGTCGACCTTGAAGGCCGCCGGACCGTAGCGGTATCGGCCCAGCGCGCGACGCACGCGGGCGGGCAACGTGTCGCCCACGATCTCGAGCACGCCGGCCGGTGCGGTGTCGAGCAGGACGACGTCGGGGCGACCGCCGGCGAGGTCGCGCAGCTGATCGAGGGAGGTGACCCGGACCCCGGTGACCACCTTCCCGCCGAGCTCGGCGAGCTCGGCCAGCAACGCGCGGGTGATGCTCTCACTGCCGCCTTCGGCCACCGGCCACCCCACAGTGTGGGTGGCCGCGGTCAGCATCAGGCCGACCGAGCTGCTGAGCGGGGTGTCGAGGCGCCCGAACGCATGGGCGGCGACCCCCATGAACAGCGCGCGAGCCGGGTCGTCCTGGAACCGGCGGACCGCCCAGGTCGCCGGCTGCAGGGCGTCGATGCCGAAGCGGCCCAGGACGACCGGGTGGCGCGGCACGTGCACCACCGGCTGGAACACCTCTGCGATGAGCGCCTCGAAGTTGCCCGTGGCGTTGGCGAAGAGCCGGTCCCAGCGGTCGGCATCGTCGCCCAGCGAGCGCCGGGTCAGCTCCCGGTCGCGGGCCGCGACCCCCGCCCGGCCGTCGTCGAGCGGGTGCGCGAGATCGATCTCCGGCCACAGCCAGCGCAGGCCGTGCCGCTCCAGCCCCAGCGAGGCGAAGAAGGGCGAGGCCACCCCGGTCGGGTGGAACGCGGCGCAGTCGTCGTGGAGCACACCGGGGACGGTGCGCTCGCTGGTCCGGGTGCCACCCCCGGGTCGGTCGTACGCCTCGACGACGGTGACGTCGATCCCGGCCTGGGCGAGACGGATCGCGCCGGCCAGCCCGTTGGGACCGCTGCCCACCACCACTGCCGTGCTCATGGCGTCAGCGTACGCAGGCTCGTCAATGCCTCGGGAGGAGGACGCGGATGAACGTCGGCCGATACAGGAGCGGGTTGCGCAGGACCGCGCCGAAGTCGGTGCTGTTGCGGCTGTAGGAGACGACCACCGAGCCGGGCTCCTCGAGGATGTCGGGGTGGGCCAGCGGCATGTAGCGGAGCTCGCCGCGGGCCACTCCGGAGGGAAGGGTGCCGACCGGCGGTTGCGCCCGGAACGGACCGGTCGGCGACGACGAGGTCCAGAAGACGAGGTCGTCCCCGAGGAACTCGTCGCTCTTGCTGAAGGCGTACCAGCGCCCGTCGCGCTCGAAGACGCTCAGCGTCTGGGAGACGCCGTCGGCGGCAGGGATCACCTCGCTCGAGGATCCTGCCCGCTTGGTCCAGGCCGCGCCGTCCCAGTAGGTCCAGCGGTCGGGGTCGGCGACGTGGTCCGGCGCGACGCGGGCGACGTGCAGGGCGAACCCGGTGCCGAGCGGCGGATCGGGCTCGCGGGCGGTGCCGTAGAGATAGAGCCACTCGCCCGAGACGGCCGCCGCGGCGCCCCACATCGGCCGGCGCGTGTCGGCGTCGTCGGCACCGATGTCGGTCACGGCGATCAGCTGCGGGACTCCCCCGTCCGGGACCACGAACTGGGCGATGGCCGGTCCGAGTGCCTCGAAGCCGAACGCATCCTCGGAGTCGGTCGTACGCACCCGCTGCGCGGCCACCACGACGAGGGCGTATCCCGGCTTGTCGAGCGTGGTCACCGACATCGGCCAGTAGCCCACGCCGTCGTCCCGGTCGGGGATGATCGCGCCGCCGGACTCCGGGAGGACGACCTGCAGACAGTCGGGCTCGACGAGCAGCATCGAGTTGCGTACGAAGCCGGCGCCGGAGAACTTCTCGTCCCGCAGGGTGTCGCCGAACATCCAGATGCTCCGGCCGTCGCCGAGCTCGGCGCTCACCCCGACGTCGCCGCCCTGGAGCGCCGGCTCGGCGCGGAGCCTGGTGATCCGGTTGAGGTCGTCGACGTCCTCGACGGGACCCGAAGGTACGCACTGGGTCGTCGAGGCGAGGCTGGCCAGCGGTCGCGGCACGGTCTCGGCACGCAGCGCGGAGGTCAGCGCGGTCGCCAGCACGGTCAGGCAGGTGGCCGAGACCAGGACCAGCCCGAGGGTCCTGCGCCACCCGCTCATCGACACAGGTTCTCCGTCGGGCGCGACGAGACCCCGGACCAGCCATCGGGTCGCCACCAGCACGACCAGGCCGAGCAGCGCCGAGCCCATGATCGTCACCACCGGTTGAGCGATGCCGGTGCGAGCGTCGACGGCCCACAGCAGCGACTCGCCCGCACCGGCGATCGTCCATCGGGAGCCGGTCGCCCACGGTTCGGTGAGCAGCAGACGGTCGCCGGCGAGGACGAGGGGCGCCGGCCCGGCGACGATCATCGCGGCCGCGAACAGCAGACCCGGCAACCCGCCGATGACCTCGCAGGCGAAGGTCAGCGCCCCCGCTGCGACCACCGTCGCGGCGAGGACCGATGCGACGAGCAGCCGTTCCCCTGCCGGTTCCGGCGCGGCGAGGAACCAGCCCCAGATGCCCGCTCCCACCGCCAGTGCGGCGAGCGCCGTCAGCCGCGCCAGGAGCCGAGGCAGCGTACGTGCCAGCGGCCCCCACACGAGCGAGACGACGCACACCAGCAGGAAGCCGGCCAGCGCGGTCGCGAAGGTGATCTGGGCCCACGACCGCTCCTCGTGCCGGTCATCGGTCGGGGCGAGCGCGACCGTCCGGCCACGGCTCGCCTCGATCCGCGCGACCTCGGCGTGGATCTCGCGCGCGAGCTCGTGCCGGTGAGCCGCCGCGATCCGCAGCTCGTCGCGCGTGCCTGACAGGTCGAGGTGGAGCGCCGCGACGACGTCGCCGCTCTCCAGCAGCTCCGCCGCCTCGGCCGGGTCGTCGACCCCTCCGGCCGTGAACGGCCGCCCGGGCACCGCGTTGACCTGCTTCACGAGGGGCGCCGTGACGACGTCGGGACCGACCAGCACGACCGGCACCTCGTGCAGCTCACCGGAGTCGGCGCGAAGCCCGGTGACGATCCAGCCCAGGGCGATCAGCACGAGGACAGCGCACAGCAGGACCTCACGACGACTCCCCGGCCGCACCCCTCACCGCCCTCCTCGGTCACCGCACGACGCGGTTCGTGAGGGTCATGTAAGCAGTGCGACCGGGTCGCCCGCCACCGGCCTAGTTCGGCGTGGCGCGCCAGCGCTGGGAGCCGGCAGCGGTGTCTGTCTGCTGGATCACCAGACCGTTGGCGCCGGCGGCCAGGCTGAGACCACTGTGCTTCGCCGAGAACTTCAGCGATGCGCCGTCGGCCACGATCACCCACCGTTGGTTGGGCGTGCCCGTGCAGGTGTACTCCACGACCGGGTCGCCGCTCGTCTTCGAGCTGTAGGCGACGTCGGCGCACAGACCGGTGCCGGCGTTCTTCAGCTGGTAGCTGCCGTCGTCCTCGTTGCGGGTGACCACCCACTTCTGCGACGCCGCCGCTCCGACGGCCGACGTGGTCAGCTGACCGTTGCTGGTCGCACCGGCGGCATCGAGCGCGAGCCCCGAGGCGACGTTGCCCAGCGAGTACTGGCCGTCCGCCAGGGCCGGCGGCACGATCTCCTCGTCGCCGACCGTCATCGCGAACACGTGCACGGCGGCGTTGGCGGGCAAGGTGACCGCGGCGATCTCCTTGGCCGGGTCGGTGCGCAGGGTCTTAGTGAACAGGCGGTAGGAGACCGTCGGATATGCCGGACCGTTCGGGGTGTTCTTCCCGAGCGTGGTGACGGCCACCTTGGCGCCGTAGCTGTCGGTCGCCGCGCAGCACCAGTTGGGGAAGCCGAGCGTCCCCGTGGAGGAGGTGCCGTCGGAGTAGTGCACCGTCGCCTTCGCGGAGGCCGACAGGCTGGTGCCTGTCCCCAGGAACGCCAGCGCGTTGCCCTTGCCGCTGATCCGGATGGTCTCGCCACCGGAGGCGACGTTGTCCTGGGTGCCGGGTTCCGAGTCCGGCCAGGTGAAGTCGAAGCCGTTCGCGCTCACCGTCGCACCCGGTGTGACCCCCTTCTCGGCGAGCTTGTCGGCGAGGAAGCTGCTGCCGCCGCCGTCGATGTCACCCGGTCCGGGATCCTCGGCCCGGGTGACACCCACGTTGTTGAACGCCGAGGCCAGGTCCGGATGCGCGACCGTGGTCGTGGCCGAGTCCGTCACGGCGTACGTCCGGTCGTGGGCGACGTAGGTCGCGGTCGCGTCGATCTTCACCCGGCCGGGTGAGGCGTCTGCCGGCGGCGTGACGCTGAACGTCGCGGTGCGGGAGGCACCCGGCGCGAGCGACCCGGACACCGCGTCTCCCGGGCGTACGTCCCAGCCCTCAGGCGCGGCGGCCGTGATCGAGCCGAGCTGCACCCGGGATCCGGTGTCGTTGGTGAAGGTGGCGGTGACGTCCGAGGCCTCACCGGCGACCGAGATCGCGGCCGTGGCGGCGTCGAGGGTCACGTTGCGGTCGGCCGGGTGGCCGCCGCCGACCGCCGAGGACCCGTTCAGCGCGACCACAGCCCCGGTGGAGGTGGACAGCTTCCCGGTCTTCACCTGGGTGATGCCCGTCGCGGAGTCATGGAACCAGCCGGTCGCCGCGCCCTCGAGGTCCTCCTTCGAGGCCCGCTGCGGCAGCTCCTCGCCGTCCAACTCGACGCTGCCCGGCTCGGCATCGGCGTGCACGCTGAGCCCGTACTCGCGGGAGGCGGGCTTGCCGGCGTACGAGCCGTCCACCTCGCCCAGCCGCACCACGACCCGCCCGCGGCCCTGCGACGGGGCGTCGACCTCGAACTTCTGCGTGGCGGACTCGCCGGAGGCGTGCGCCTGGCTGCGCCCGTCGTCCTCGTAGTTCACGAAGGACGAGGCACCCTGCGGGTAGATGTCCAGGTCGAGGCGGCCCGACTTCTTGCCCTGCTGCCAGTCGAGCGTGCCCTCGGGGAACTGCGGCACGACCGCACCGGCGCGTACGAAGAGCGGGAGCGTGTCCAGCGGAGCCTTGTAGCCGTCGATCGTGGTCGGTCCCTGGTAGACCCGGCCGCTCCAGTAGTCGACCCAGGTGCCTTCGGGGAGGTAGATCCCGTCGCGCGTGGTGGCGTCCTCGTAGACCGGGGCGACCAGGAAGTCGTCACCGGCGAGGAACTCGTACTTGACCGCGTCGCCCCAGGTCTTCGGGTCCTCGGGGTAGTTGAGGTAGAGCGGCTTGACCGCTCCCACGCCGTTGCGGTTGGCCCGCATCGTGTGCGTGTAGAAGTAGGGCAGCAGGCGCTCGTGCAGGCTCAGGTACTTCCGGTTGATCGAGGTGTACGGCTCGCCGTAGCGCCACGGCTGCTTGTCGGAGGCCGCCCACCCGCTCATCAGGTAGGTCATCGGCAGGAACATCTTCCACTGCATGTCGCGGACGTACGTCTCGGCGCTGCCGCCGAAGATGCCGTCGACGTCGCCGGTGGCGAGGTGCTGGCCCGACATGGTGGACCCGGCGTACGTCGGGATCTGCCAGCGGATGTAGTCCCAGCTTCCGGACTGGTCGCCGCTCCACACCGCGGCGCAGCGCTGGGTGCCGGCCCAGCCCTCGACCGTGAGCACGGTCGAGCGGTCGGCGCTGTTGGTCTCGATGCCGTCGCGGGCCTGCTCGCAGGCGTCGAGCGCGAAGCGGTAGCCGGGGCCGACCCAGGCGACGTCGGTCTTGCGGACGCGGACGCCGGCGGCCACCTCGGTCTCCTGCTCGGTCAGGTCGTCCTCGGTCCACAGGCCGAGCTCGGCGCCGTGGTCGTTCAGCATGTCGCCGGTCTCGGCGAGGTCCTCGTAGCCGCAGCCGTAGCCGTCGTTGACGAGCATCCAGCCCAGCGGCATCTCGTGCTCGGCGTAGCCGTCGGCGATCGCCTTCGAGTCCCGCAGGGTCTCGCGCTCGCCGCGGTTGGCGTTGTGGAGGTAGCAGTCGGCGTCGCCGACCTCCAGGGCGTACATCGGCACCGCGACCGGGCGTCCGGTCAGCTCGGTGTAGGAGTCGATGACGCGCTCGGCGTCGCCGACGAAGTAGTAGGCGTCGAAGCGCTGCTCGTCGTGGGTGGTCGTGGTCGGCGCACCGAAGTCGTAGCTGCCGGCCGCGAAGGTGTTGCGCAGCACGCCGTAGCCGCGGGAGGAGACGTAGAACGGGACCGCGTTCGGGTTGCCGCCGTCGTTCCAGTTGAAGTCGCGCGAGATCTTGATCGTCTCGCCGCGGTGGCTGAACCGGCCGTTCTGCATGCCGCCACCGAAGAACTGCTCCTCGGCGCCGCGCTGCAGGTGCTGCGCCGTGCTCTTGTCGTCCCAGGTCAGCGGCGAGGCCTCGGCCATCAGCACCTTCCCGTCCGGGTCGGTCAGTCGCAGGGTGATCGGCTGCTTGGTCACGGTGAGCACGGCCTCGTCGGTGCTGATGACGTACGCCGCACCGGTCTCCTTCACCGAGGACTGCCCACCGGGGTAGTCGCGCTTGACGACGATGTCCGCGTCGGGGGCGCCGGGCTCGGTGGGGTCGTCGTTGGCCGGGTCGGTGAACTCGCCGTCCGGGGCCAGGCGTACGCGCACCATGTCGGCGTCCTCGAAGGTCACGCGCAGCGCGGCCTCGCCGGACTCGAAGGTGTAGCTGTCGCCGTCGCGCTCGAAGCCGGTGACGTCGCCGAGCTCGCTCGCCTCGGCGGCCACGGAGCTCACCGGGCTGAGCGCGACCAGTGCGGCGGCCAGCGCCACCCCTGGGACCAACAACCGTCTGATTGAGTGATTGAACATGATCGCCTCACGCCCTAAAGAGTCAGAATCAATCGTAAGTTGGAGGCGACTGTAACGCAGGTCACACTGCCCGGTCCACCCTTGGTCCGCCGATCAGAGCGAGCAGTCGCGCGGCCTCGCCGGCCACCGCATCGCGGCCGGCGCCGAGGTACTTGCGCGGGTCGACCTTGCCCTCGTCAGCGATCGCCGCGCGGACGGCGCGGGTGAAGGTCGCGTTGAGGTGGGTGGCGATGTTGACCTTGGTCATCCCGGCGGCGATGGCCGCGACGATGCCCTCGTCGGGGACCCCCGAGGAGCCGTGCAGCACGAGCGGCACGTCGACGGCGGCGGCGAGCCGGGTGATGAGCTCGTTGTCGAGCGAGGCCGTACGGGTCGTCATCGCGTGCGAGGAGCCGACGGCGACCGCGAGCGCGTCGACACCGGTCGCCTCGACGTACGCCGCGGCCTCGGCAGGCCGGGTGCGGACCCCTGGTGCGTGCACGCCGTCCTTGCCGCCCACCTCGCCGAGCTCGGACTCGACGGAGGCGCCACGCTCGTGGCACCAGGCCGCGACCTTGGCCGTGGCGGCCACGTTGGAGTCGTAGTCGAGCTTCGAGGCGTCGAACATCACCGAGGGACACCGCAGCTCGACGGCCTCCTCGACGAGCTCGACCCGGGTCGCGTGGTCGAGATGTACGCAGACCGGCACCGTCGCACTCTCCGCGATCGCGATGGTCGCCCGCAGCAACGGCGCGAGCCGGCCGCGGTAGTCGACGGTGTTCTCGGAGATCTGCAGCACGACCGGACGGCCGGCCTGCTCGGCGCCGGCGACGATCGCCTCGGCCAGCTCGAGCTGGATGACGTTCATCGCGCCCAGGCCGCGGCCGGTGCCGCGGGCGTGGTCGAGCAGCAGCGACATCGGTACCAGGGGCATGTCAATCTTCCTCGTGGTCGATTCGGCTGACCCTGACGTCGGCCAGGAACGATGCGTACGCGTCAGGGTCGATCTCGCCGGCGACCGGGGTGACCACCGCGGCGGCGCCCAGTGCGGCGGCGTCGCGAAGGATCTCCGGCCACGGTCTGCCGTGGGCCAGGCCCCGGGCGAGACCGGCGGCGGCCGCGTCCCCGGCGCCGGTCGGGTTCCCGGTGACCCCGGCGGGCGGGCTCACCTCCCAGCAGCTGCCGTCGGCGTACGCGACCAGCCCGTGGTGGCCGCGGGTCAGCACGACCGGGCCACCGTGGCGGGTGGCGAGCTCTGCGACCGCAACGGCCGGGTCATCGAGGGGCCGGCCCAGCAGGCGCGCGGCCTCGTCCTCGTTGGGAGTCAGGACGGCGCCGGTGCCGACCGCGGCGGCCAGCGCCGCGTCGTCGAGATCGAGAAGCACCTGTACGCCGGCGGCGGCCGCGAGCCGCGCGATCCGTGCCGGGAGGTCGGTGGACACGCCGGGCGCGAGGCTGCCGGAGACGACGAGAGCCGTCGCCTCGGCGATCCGATCTGCGAGGAGGTCGAGCAGTCGCTGGTCCGCTCCGGGGGTCGCCTGCCTGCCGGGCTCCCACAGCGAGGTCGTCGAGTCGGCGACGACGACCAGCGTGCGGCGTACCTCCTCCAGCTCGGGCAGGAAGGTCGATGGCAGCTCCCGGGCGAGAGCATCGCCGAAGTCGTGGTCGGCGAGGCCGACGGCATGGGTCGGCTCGCCGAGCTGGTGCAGCACCCGGGCGACGTTCACGCCCTTTCCGCCGAGCCGGCTGGTGACCTCGGCGACCCGATGGACCTCGCCCACCCGCAGCCGGGGCAGCCGGTAGGTCACGTCGATCGCCGGGTTGAGCGTGACGGTGATGATCATGCGTCCGTCCCCGTCGATGCCAGAGCCAGGCGCGCGGCGCCGACCAGGCCGGCCCGGCCGCCGAGGGCGGAGAGGCGTACGGGCGGGACCGCCGTCACGCCGGCGCGCTCGCGCATCCGGGCCTGCAGCGGTTCGAGCAGGTAGCCCCTGGCCTCGGCGACGCCACCGCCGAGGATGATCTCGCCCGGCGCGAGCAACGCACCGACCGCGAGGAAGCCGTCGGCGAGGGCGGTGATCGCTTCGGACCAGACCCCGGCGGCCAGCGGGTCGTGCTCGGTCCGCGCGACCAGCTCGGCGACGCCGGTGATCCTGGTGTCGCCACCCAGCGAGGCGTACCTCTCCAGCATGCGGCGGGCGCCCGCGCGCGACTCGACGCAGCCGCGCAGGCCGCAGGTGCACGGCGGCCCTGCCGGGTCCACCACCAGGTGGCCGAGCTCACCGGCCTGACCGGAGGCACCGACGATCGGCCTGCCCTCGACGTACGTCACCGCAGCAACCCCCGTCCCGAGCACCGCGACGAACGCCGAGGCCGGCGACCCGGCGTCGGCCCAGATCGCACCCGCGGCGGCGGCCGTGTCGTGCGAGACCGCGACTGGAAGGCCGAGCCGCTCGGCCAGCGGCGCCGCCACCGGCGTGTCGACGAGACCGAGGTTGACCGCCTTGAGGGAGGTCCCGGACTCGGTGTCGACGAGGCCGGGGAAGGCGACCCCGACCCCGGCGACCTGCGTCCTGGCCGCGGGGCTCAGGCCGGCGAGCAGCTCCTCGCCCAGCTGCGCGATGTCGTCGAGCACGGCCGGGCCGGGGCGGGTGGCCCCCCGCGACTCCGCCCACGACACATCGCCGGCGCCGACCACCGCTCCGCGCACGGAGGTGCCGCCGACGTCGAACGCGAGGGCGAGAGCTCGCTCCGCGGCAGGTTGCGTAGGAGACTCGCTCATCGGTTCACTCGGGGTCGGCAGCGGCCGGGTTCAGGATGATCGAGCGGGTGAGGTTGCGCGGTGCGTCGGGGTCGAGACCGGCCCGACGGGCGCGCTCCACACAGAGCAGATGCACGCGCACCAGGTCGGCGAGCGGGTCGATCTCGTGGTGCACGAGGTCGGCGCCGGTGACCGCGACGTCGTCGGCGAAGCCCGGCACCAGGTCGCCGAAGGCCCACACGACCCGGCCGGGCGCGCTGATCGACAGCGGGCCGTGGCGGTACTCCATCATCGGGTAGGACTCGGTCCACAGCTGCGCGGACTCGCGGAGCTTGAGCGCCGCCTCCTGGGCGACCCCGTTGGTCCAGCCGCGACCGACGAAGGTGAGCTGCTCGGCGGTCAGCGCCGGGCCGTACGCACTCTCGCCGGCGTCGATGATCTGCTGGGCCTGCTCGGCGGCCAGGCTCAGGTCCTCGCCGAGGTGCCAGCGGAGCAGGGCGAGCGTCGTGGTCGCGAAGCGGGTCTGGACCACCGACTTCTCGTCGATCTCGGGCATGAGGATCGGCTCGGCCAGCTCGAGGGCCGGGGTGCCGGGCGAGGAGGAGATCACCGTCGCCGGGATCGTGCCCCGGATCCGGGCGAGCAGGTCGACGACCTCGGTCGTGGTCCCGGACCGGGTGATCGCGACCAGCCGGTCGTAGTCCCGGTCGAGCCGGGCCTCGGTCGGCGTCCAGGCGTCGGTGATGCCGTGACCCTGCTCCTCGCGCAGCGCGGCGTACGCCTGGGCCATGTAGAGCGAGGTCCCGCAGCCGATGACCGCGACCTTCTCCCCCGTCTTGGGCAGGGCGTCGGCCGATCGTTCGGCGGTGCTCCTGGCGGCCAGCCAGTTGGCGGGCTGCGTCGCGATCTCGGCTGCGAGATGCGTCGTCGGTGCAGATGCGGTCATGGTCTCGGGTCACCCTCCGATGTGTTGCCGGCTGGACCCGAATCATCCAACGCGCTGCGCGTTTCTGTCAATAAAGCACCACAAATGATCATTATCGCTCAGTCGTGACGATGATCTCCGTCCCGCCATCGGTCAGTGCCTTCGCGAGCGACTCCGGCACCGGCTTGTCGGTGACGAGCATGGAGACGCAGGAGAGGTCTCGGATGCGCGCGAAGGTCGGATGCTCGAGCTTGGTGCTGTCGGCCACGACGATGGTGCGCTGCGCCGCCGCGATGAAGTCGGCGCTGATCTTGGCCTCGGCCGGGTGGATCGTGGTGAGCCCGGCCCGGGTGCTGATGCCGTCGACACCCAGGATCGCGGTGTCGATGTGGATCTTGGACAGCACCCCCTCGCTCAGCGGGCCGACCAGCTCGTACGACTGAGTGCGAGCGGCCCCGCCGGTCACCACGATGTTGACGTTGGGCCGGATGGAGAGCTCGTAGGCGATGTTGAGCGCGTTGGTGACCACGGTGATGCTGTCGTCCTCGGCCAGGTCGGGGTGGCGCCCGATCGCGCGGGCCACCTCGCTGGTGGTCGTGCCGCCGTTGAGCGCGACCGTCTCGCCCGGCACGAGCAGGTCGGCGACCGCGGTCGCGATCGCCCGCTTCGCGTCGGCCTGGCGACCGATCTTGTACTGCAACGGGAGCTCGTACGCCGAGCCGAGCGCGGTCGCGCCGCCATGTGTCCGGGTGACCAGCCGCTGGTCGGCGAGGTGCCCGATGTCGCGGCGGGCGGTCGCCGCCGAGACACCGAGCGCGCTCTCCACCTCCGCGATCGACACGTGCCCGTGCTCGCTGATCAGCTCGAGCAGCTGGTTGAGTCGCTGTTGTCTCATGGGCCCCCTTCCTGGGTCCCGGACAGCCTACGCAGGTCCGGCCTCTCAGGGGCCGCAGTGGAAGGTCGCGTCGGCCCAGTCGGCGTGGTCGTTGCCGTTCCCGTCGCCGGCATCGCCGGCCACCAGGTCGACATAGTCGGCACCGGTGACGTCGGCGGTGATCGCAACGGTGGCACTGGCCGGCCCCAGGGTGCCGGTCTCGGTGACCGTCGTCCCGTCCGCGACGACGGAGAACCTCACCGACCCTCGCGACGTCTGTACGTCGTCCACCCCGACGTCGGCGGTGAAGCTGGTGCAGTTGCCGGCCAGGTAGTAGCGCACCTTCGAGACCGCATGCGCCCCCAGCCCCTTGGTGTAGACCTTGCCGGCGAGCGTGATCGGCCCACCGTCGCCGGCAGCGCTCTCCCCCACGCTGGTGTCGCGCTCGACCGGTCCCCAGCCGTTGGTGGCCGAGATCCAGCCGAGATCGCTGGCGTAGGTGTCCGCGGTCGGCGGAGGCGGCGCGGTCTGCACCGTGGCCGAGCGGGTCACCGTGCGGGTCTCGCCACCGACGTCGTACGTCGCCGAGCCGGTGAGCTGATAGCTCGACTCGGCCGCGTCGGCCGGCGGCGTGACCTTCCAGGTCACCGCGTGGCTCTCCCCGGGAGCGAGCGAGTCGAAGGTCGCCGGCGTGGTGGCCTCGGCCGTCCAGCTCTCCGGCACCTCGAGACCGACCGTCCCTGCGCCGGTCTCGGACGCCTCGTCGCTGGTCAGCGTCGTGGTGACCTCGGTGACCGCGCCCGGCAGCAGCTTGTCCTCGCCGGCGTCGACGGCGAGGGTCGCGCAGGCCGGCAGGTCAGCGGCCGCACCGAGGTCCTCGACGGTGAAGTCGTCGATGCTGATGTCGCCGTTGGCGCCGTTGTCGTCGGCGGTCCGCAGACCGACCCAGTAGTCGCCGCAGCCGCCGGCGACGAGCTCCTCGCTGAACCTGGCCGTCTCGACCTGCTTGCCGATCGGGCGGGCAGCGACCTCGACCGAGCGCGGCTCGCCGCTCGCGACCGAGTCGTAGCCGGTGACCCACTCGTAGTCGTCGGCCCGCTCGGTCTGGTGGTCGAAGGAGACCCGGTAGCGGTGGCCGGGCTCGAGACGCACGGTCTGCGGGACGGTGCGGTAGACGAGGCCGCCGTTCTCGGCATGAGACTTGAGCGACCACTCGCCGCTGATCACATCGTCGGTGACCTTGCCGTTCCAGCCGCTCTGCGTGTACGGCTCGTGCCGCTCGGCCAGGTGGGTGCGCGGGTCGGTGACGCCGCCCGAGGTGCCCTTGACGAAGGGCGACCAGCCCTGGACGACCTCCTCGAAGTCCTCCTTCACGATGACCTTCGCGCCGGGCGCGGCCGGCAGGTCGCGCTCGACCGCGACGACACGTACGTCATCGAGGCGGACCTTCGCCGATCCCGCGTCCGCGGAGATCCTGACGGTCGCGGTGCCGTCGCCGCCGACGTCGAAGGGCACCTCGACCCGCTGGAAGTAGGTGCTGTGCAGCTCGTCTGCGGCGACCAGGTTCTTCGCGGTGGAGCGCTCGACGCGTCGGGTGTAGGTCTTGCCGCCGGAGGTGACGGCGACGGTGGTGGCCCGGCTCCGGCCGGGCTCGACCTCCACCCAGACGCCCAGCGCGTTGCGGCCGCTGCGCAGGCCGTTCAGCCGCTGGCTGATCGCGGCCCTGCCGCCGGCGCCCAGGACGGCTACCTGCTGACCGGTCGAGGTACGCCCGGTCGTGGCCGGTCCGCTCGGGTGCCAGGCGTCGAGGTCACCGGCGTTGAAGCCGGGGTCGGCGACGCGGCTGCCCTGACCCCACTGCGGCGTGGGCGAGCCGCCGGGAGCCTTGGTCAGGACGTACGCCGTCCCGGCCTTCGCATCGAGCGTGACCTTGCCGGCTCGGACCGGCACGCTGCCCGCCGCGACCCGGCCCTGCTCGGTGAGCTCGTAGACGTTGAGCCGACTGCTGGTGCTCCACGCGTCGGTCAGGCTCCAGGTGGTCCGGCCGCCGTCGGTGTTGTGGTGGTAGAGCTTCGTGTCGTCCTTCCACGGGAGGAGGTAGGCGTCGCCGTCGAGCACGAGGTCGCCGTCCTGATAGATCTTCCGGGTGGCGTCGGTCTGGCCGGTGTTGACCACGCGTACGCCGCCGTCCTGGACGATCTCGTCGCGGCTCCAGCGCAGGATCGGGTTCTGCTGCAGATACTTGGTCGGCAGGTTCGTCTGCCAGATGTTGTCGTAGAAGGCGTCGACGTCGTTCTCGCCGGTCCATCCCTCGAACTCGACGATCTCGGTGTGCCCGAGCAGCTTGTCCGGGTTCCAGGTGTCCTTCTGCCCGTTGCGTACGAACCGGATCATCTGGCTGTTCAGGCCCTTGTTGGTGGCGCCGCCGTAGGACTCGTCGTTGGCCCAGTGGGACCAGAGCGCGTCCTCCTCGAAGTGGTAGGACCACTCGGTGCCGATGTTCCAGCCCTGCCCGCGCAGTGAGTGGGCGAGGCGCTCCTGGAGCCAGCCGAAGGAGTAGTAGACGTCGATGTAGAGGAAGTCGAGGTTCGGGTGCGTCTCGCGGCGCAGCTGGGCGAAGCGGTCGACGATGTTCTTGGTGGCGAGGTCGGTGCGCTGGTCGATGTAGTAGGACTGGTCGATCCAGTCCCAGCCGGGGCTGCCCTCGTTCACGAGGGTCTCGTTGAAGGTCTTGGCCTCGGGGTAGGCCTCGGTCGCGTTCACGTGGACGCCGAAGTCGGCTCCCCACTTCTCGCCCGCACGGACCAGGGTGTTGAGGTCGTCGAGCCCACCGGCGCGGGTGTTGTAGTTGCCGCCGTAGTCGGGGTGCGCGGAGTCATGGCCCTCCGAGCCGTACCCCTTCAGCACCGCCAGCTGCCCCAGCCCGTCGGTGGCCAGCGAGACCCGCTTGACGTCGTCGAGCGTACGCAGGAACGGATGCGTCGCCTGGCTGGCGAAGTTGAACGGGATGTGGGTGACCACCCGCTCGGGGGTCTCGTCCGCGCCGTTCATCGGCCGCTGGATGTCGCGCAGCGCGATCGCGCCGTCCTGCCAGTCGACGGACTGGTCACCGTTGGCGTCGGGGGTGATGGTGACCTTCGCCCACGGGAGCTCCTCGGTGTAGGGCGAGCCGGTCGCCCGGTAGGTCCACTGGCCGCTCCACAGCCCGACCCGGCGGCCGTTGTCGGTGGCACTCACGCTGCGCCAGATCCGGCCACGCTCGTTCGTCGCGTCGCCGCTGCTCTGGTCGTAGACCGAGTTGGTCTCGATCGCGGCGGCCAGCTGGTCGGTGTCGACGATGGCGTACGCCGATCCGACCGGCTTCTCGGTCGTGGCCAGGTCCGCGGTCACCTCGGTGTGGGTGTCGCCGGCGGTGGTGCGGTCCGCGCTCACGACGGCGGTGCTCACGGTCGCGCCGGCCTGGTCGGAGCTGACCGAGAGGAGGTCGTGCCCGGGGATGTCGAGGGTGCCGACCCGGTGCTCGGCGGTGTCGGTCACCTTGGTGACCGCGAAGGTGACGACGTCGCCGGCCACCTCGAGCTTCGCGTCGAGCTCGACGCCGGGCAGGTCGGCGAAGGTCAGCCGGTAGGTCGCGGTGTCGGTGTCGGCCTGGGTGCCGGTCACGGTCGCCGTGTGCGCCGTGCCGTTGATCCGCACGGCGGTCGGCGTCGTCGCGGCGCCGCTGATCTCGCCGCCGGCGGTGTGCCGATAGCCGAGCACGGCGGGGAAGTCGTCGGCCACCCGCACGCTCAGCACGGGCGACGTCAACGTGAAGCCGCCCGTCGGGGCGGCATGGCTTTCTGGCGCGATGGCGACCACGCCGGCGAATGCCGTCACGGACGCGAGGAGGGCTGTGGGGAAACGCTTCGGCATCGTGACTCCCGAGGGTGGGGGTGGGCCTGACGAGGTCCGTCCATCATGCAGAGTTTTGCGCGGATTGGCTACGTTATGCGCAAAAGTTGTCATACGCTCGGCCGGTGACCCCCACCTTGGCCTGGCGTGACGGTGAGTTCCTGAAGCACGGCGTCCCCCACCGGATCCTGTCCGGGTCCATCCACTACTTCCGCATCCACCCGGACCTGTGGGAGGACCGGCTGCGCCGGGTAGCCGCCACCGGGTTCAACACCGTCGACACCTACGTCGCCTGGAACTTCCACGAGCAGGACGAGGGGTCCCCGGACTTCACCGGGCCCCGCGACCTGGCCCGCTTCGTCTCGATCGCCGGCGATCTCGGGCTCGACGTGATCCTGCGCCCCGGGCCGTACATCTGCGCCGAGTGGACCAACGGCGGGCTCCCGTCGTGGCTGACCGCGCGCACCCGGGCACCGCGCAGCACCGATCCGGTCTACCAGGACGCGGTCTCACGCTGGCTCGACCTCCTGCTCCCCCAGCTCGTCCCGCTCCAGGCCGGTCGCGGCGGGCCGGTCGTGGCCGTGCAGGTGGAGAACGAGTACGGCTCCTACGGCGACGACGCCGCCCACCTCGCCTGGCTCCGGCGGGGGCTCCTCGACCGTGGCATCACCGAGCTCCTCTACACCGCCGACGGCCCGACCGAGGTCATGCTCGACACCGGCATGATCGACGGCACGCTCGCCGCGGCGACCTTCGGAAGCCGCGCATCGGAAGCCCAGGCGATGCTGCGGTCACGACGACCCGGCGAGCCTTTCCTGTGCGCCGAGTTCTGGAACGGCTGGTTCGACCACTGGGGCGAGAACCACCACGTACGCTCCCCCGCGAGCGCCGCCGCGACGCTGCGCGAGATCGTCGATCTCGGCGGCTCGGTCAGCGTCTACATGGCGCACGGCGGCACCAACTTCGGGCTCTGGGCAGGCGCCAACCACGACGGCCGCCGCATCCAGCCCACCGTCACCAGCTACGACTCCGACGCCCCGGTCGGCGAGGACGGCCGGGTCTCGGAGAAGTTCCGGCTCTACCGCGACATCCTGGCGCCCGCCACCGGGGGCACGGTCGACGCGCTGCCTGGTCTGCCGCCGGATGCGGCGCGTCATGCGTTCTCCTCAGCGCCGCTGTCACCGAGCGCTGGCCTCCTGTCCCTGGCGACCCGCGGTCCCGCGACGCGCGCCGCGGGACCGCTGAGCTTCGAGGAGCTCGGCATCGACACCGGCCTGGTGACGTACCGCTCCTCGGTCACGCTCCCCAGCCACGACGTCCATCTCACCGTGCACGGCCTGCACGACAGGGCGTACGTCTTCCTGGACGGGCGCGCGCTCGGCCTGCTCGAGCGCGACGACGCCGAGCCTGCGGTGCTGACTCTTCCCGGCTTCGGCAGGGCGGCCGAGCTGACCCTGGTCGTCGAGGCGCTCGGCCGCGTCAACTACGGCCCCCTGCTCGGCGAGCACAAGGGGATCCTCGGCGGCGTCCAGGTGGACCGACGCCTCGTCCACGGCTGGGAGCACCACCTCACACCCCTCGACCGCTGGGTGCCTGACGACCTCGACGGCGTCGCACATGCGGTCATCGAGGTCGACGGCCCCGCCGACGGCTGGCTCGCCGTCCCTGGTGACGGCGACCGGTTCGTCTGGCTCAACGGCGCCCTGCTCGGCCGCTTGTGGAGCCGCGGACCCCAGCGTCGCCTGTACGCCCCCGCTCCCCTGTGGCGTCCCGGCGCCAACCAGGTGGCCGTCCTCGACCTCACCCACCCCGCGACGTACGTCGAGGTCCACCCGGACCCGGACTACGGGCCTGCCGAGGAGTACGTCGAGTCACTCCCGACCGGGACGGACGATGTGGTCCAGGAGCTAGACGACACAGCCCGGCTTGCTTGACCATCTCGAGTCGACGCTTTACGTTGCGCCATGGGCACGCCGGATGCCTACGGTTATGTACTCGGGGGATCACATGCGTGGGTTGGCTTTCAAGATCGGCGGAGGTCTTGCCGCACTGGCGATGGCGGTCAGCGCCTGCGGTTCGCCCGGATCCGGCGACTCCAGCGGCGATGAATCATCAGCGTCGAAGCAGGCCGAGCCGCGCGAGTCGCCGGAGTACGAGGAGATCGCGGATCTCGCAGCGATGAAGGTGGTCAAGCAGCAGTACGTCTTCGGCGACACGCTCTACCTCGACGACTCGCTCCTGCTGATCCAGGCCCGGCCACATCCAGAGGTCAACTACCTCAGCGTGGTCACCGGCATCGACCCCGCGACCGGGAAGGTCAAGTGGGAGATCGACGAGGAGGACCTCCCTCCTTCGGTCGTGGAGTCAGGCGTCTTCATGAGTCGAGGTCGTCTGCTCGTCTCAAACGGGATGGCGTACGTACCTCTCAGTTCGTCGGCTGGCACCGAGAGCACCTACGGCTTCGTTGCGCTCGACAGCGAGACCGGCGAAGCCAAGTGGGTTGCGCAGCACCCGGTCTGGGAGCCGAAAGGGAGCGGCCCAGGCGGGCGAAGCGCTCGAACGGTCGTTGACATCGTGGGTGCTGTGGGCGACACGGTTGTCTACTCGGCTCACAGCTATTGGTCCGACGGCGACCTGTCCTCACTCAACGATCCGAACGCCAAGATCAAACCGAACATCCTTCACCGTGCGGAGACAGTGGCGGTGGACGGCGAGACAGGCAAGGTGCGCTGGAAGAAGGACGGCTTCCTCGGAAGGTACGTCACCCTGAGCCACGTGATCGGGACGATCCCGGCCAAGCAGGAGGCGCGCCGCAACGAGCCTCTGGCAGCAGTCGAGGCGGAAACCGGTGAGGACGCATGGAAGACGGCGTGGAAGTCGAACGTCGCGGACCTGTCGAAGGACTGGCTGCTCGTTCGCCAGTCGGAGTCTCCAGACATCGGCCCCCACGACGGTGTCTACGAGGCGGCCACCGGCCGTCGGGTCGCGAAGCTGGATGCCGACAACCCACCTTTGCTGAGCGGGGGCTGGGTGAACGAGATGCCGGAGGCGAAGAGCCATGGCGTCGCCTGGATCGCCACGGAGCAGGGCAAGGACGGACCCCAGACGCTGTACGTCGCCAAGGACGGGGAGCCCAAGCCGCGCAAGGTCGCCCTCCATCCCAACGAAAGGCTCGAGCTCGCCCACCCCATGGTGACCGAGGACGACTACGCGATGGTTCAGGCGGCGATGTCCGATCCCATCGGACAGCAGTTCGCAGACTTGGAGAACGGCGAACTCGGTTTCCCGGTCGATGCCACCGAGGACGACCGCGAGCCGGTCGCCTACTCCGACAACTACCTGATCACCGGCGGACCCCAAGCCGAAGAGACCATCCTCTACAAGCGAGCGCCCTGATCACTCGGTCCATACGGCCGTGCGCGCCTCGCGCCGAGCGGCGTGATCGACACCAGCCCAACTGACTCGCGCAGCGCCGGGCTGGCGATGCTCACCTCGTCCGAGTCACCTCGCGGTTAGCCTCGTACTTGTGAACCCCAACACGCCTGACATCAAACCCAGGTCGCGCGCCGTCACCGACGGTCTGGAAGCCACCGCTGCCCGAGGCATGTTGCGGGCCGTCGGCCTTGGAGACGACGACTTCGCCAAGCCACAGATCGGCGTCGCGTCGTCGTGGAACGAGATCACGCCGTGCAACCTGTCCCTCGACCGGCTCGCAAAGGCGGTGAAGAACGGCGTCCATGCGGCCGCCGGCTACCCGCTGGAGTTCGGCACGATCTCCGTCTCCGACGGAATCTCGATGGGCCACGAGGGCATGCACTTCTCGCTGGTGTCGCGCGAGATCATCGCCGACTCGGTCGAGACCGTGATGAGCGCCGAGCGACTCGACGGCTCCGTGCTGCTCGCGGGCTGCGACAAGTCGTTGCCCGGCATGCTGATGGCGGCCGCTCGGCTCGACCTCGCCTCGGTCTTCCTCTACGCCGGCTCGACCATGCCCGGGCAGGTCGACGGCCGCGACGTCACGATCATCGACGCCTTCGAGGCGGTCGGGGCCTGCATCGCGGGGAAGATGAGTCGCGATGAGGTCACCCGCATCGAGAAGGCGATCTGTCCTGGCGAAGGTGCCTGCGGAGGCATGTACACCGCGAACACGATGGCTGCCGTCGCTGAGGCGATGGGCATGTCGTTGCCCGGTTCGGCCGCTCCCCCTGCGGTCGACCGCCGACGCGACGGCTTCGCCCACCGTTCGGGCGAAGCGGTGGTCGGGCTGCTGCGCAAGGGCATCACCGCGCGCCAGATCATGACCAAGGAAGCCTTCGAGAACGCCATCGCCGTCGTGATGGCCCTCGGCGGTTCCACCAACGCCGTGCTGCACCTGCTGGCCATCGCCAACGAGGCCGAGGTCGACCTGACTCTCGACGACTTCACCCGCGTCGGAGAGAAGGTCCCCCACCTCGCCGATCTCAAGCCGTACGGCAAGTACGTCATGAACGACGTCGACAAGATCGGCGGGATCCCGGTCGTGATGAAGGCGCTCCTCGACGCGGGCCTGCTCCACGGCGACTGCCTCACGGTGACCGGGAAGACCATGGCGCAGAACCTCGCGGAGCTGAGCCCGCCCGCACTCGATGACGAGGTGATCCACTCCTTCGAGCGGCCGATCCACCGCACCGGTGGTCTCACCATCCTGAAGGGCTCGCTCGCTCCCGAGGGGGCTGTCGTCAAGACGGCCGGCTTCGACGACACCGTCTTCCGCGGCACCGCCCGGGTCTTCGACGGCGAGCGGGCCGCGATGGACGCCCTCGAAGCGGGGCTCATCGTCGCGCGTGACGTCGTGGTCATTCGGAACGAGGGCCCGAAGGGCGGCCCGGGCATGCGGGAGATGCTCGCCATCACGGGAGCCATCAAGGGCGCCGGTCTCGGCAAGGATGTCCTGCTGATCACCGACGGCCGGTTCTCCGGAGGAACCACGGGACTCTGCGTCGGCCACATCGCCCCAGAGGCCGTCGACGCCGGCCCGATCGCCTTCGTCCGCGACGGCGACCCCATCGTCCTCGATGTCGTCAACCGCACCCTCGAGGTCGAGGTGGAACCCGAGGAGCTGGAGCAGCGGAAGGTCGGCTGGGAGCCACTTCCCTCGAAGTATCAGCGCGGCGTGCTCGGCAAGTACCGGCGCACGGTGCAGTCGGCCGCGGTCGGCGCCGTCACGAGCTAGTCAGCTGCCCCATCACGATGATCCGGAGCTGGTTGGAGAGCAGCTGCGTGGCGGTGAGTCCGAACATCGCCCGGAAGGTGTCGCTGAAGTGGCTCGGGGAGGCGAACCCCGCGTCGCTGGCGGCCGTCGAGAGATCGGCACCCTGACTGACGGCCGCGGCGGCGTACCGCATCCTGGCCCAGAGACGATAGCGGCGAAAGCTCGTCCCCGACTCCGCCGAGAACAGGTGCAGGAAGCGCGACTGGGAGAGGTGGACCGCGGCGGCCAGCTCCGCCGCACTCCCCCGCTCGCCGGGTCGGTCACGAAGGAGCTGCATCACGGCGCGGATCCGATCGTCGGTCGGCTCGGCCTCACCGGCATCGAGCAGACGTCGTGGCAGCATCTCCGGATCCGTGACCGGCCCCTGGCTCCAGTCCGCGATCAGCGCCGCCTCGTCGCGATGGTCGTACGCGATCGTGCTCGTCCGGTCAGTCATCTGCCCGAGCAGGTGGGCCGTCCCCGAGGCGCCGGGGTCGACGTAGAAGAACAGCATCGTCTGCTCCTCCCCCGCGACGATCTGATGGGACGTACGCGGAGGGATCAGCGCGCTCCGCACCTGCCGTGGCTCGGCCCGCCCTGATCGCAGCACGAAGGGAGCGTCCAGGCCCAGCGCGAAGCAGGTGACCGACCCCGAGTGCGTGCCCAGCCGCATCGACGGGCCTCGGTACGCCGCATGTCCCGACCAGAGCCACACCGTCGGCCGCGCGTCGTCGCAGCACGAATCCGGAAGCGCCTCGGTCGCCATGCGCGTCATGATCCCACGGTGAACACCGTGGCCAGCCTGACCATCGCCGTCGTCGGCATCTTCTTCCTCGCGATGGGGACGTACGCCCTCATCACCCCGAGCACCCTCGCCGCCCCGTTCCACCTCTCGGCGAAGACGCCCGAGTCCCGCTCCGAGATCCGCGCGGTCTACGGCGGGTTCGGCATCGCGATGGCCACCGTGCTCGGCGCCGCCGCTCTCGACATCGGCGGCATCCGGACCGGCGCCGTGACCGCCGTCGGCCTCGCCCTGATCGGGATGGCCGGCGGCCGACTCATCTCTCGCCTTCTCGATACCCCGGTAGGTTTCTATCCGATCTGGTTCTACTTCGGGATCGAACTCGTGGCCGGCACGGCCCTGCTTGCGTGCGTTTGACCTCGGCAAATTCGGCTATGCTCGCCACCGTGGGATCTCGGCCGACAATGGACACGTCTGTACATCCGCCACGCCCTCGCGCCCCTGGCGGGAGCCGCATGGCCCGACGAGTCGACTGGCACAACGATCCCTCGGCGCCGGAGGTCAACAGCATCCGACCCAGCGCCGGCGCCTTCGTGCTCGACGACCCGGGCAGGATCCTGCTGATCCGCCGCGACGACACCGGCAACTGGACGATGCCCGGCGGCGCGATGGAGCCCGGCGAGTCGCTGACGGCTGCCGCGGTCCGCGAGACGTTCGAGGAGACCGGCATCACGATCGAGGTGACCGGCCTGATCGGGATCTGGACCGACCCCCGCCACCGCATCGAGAACACCACCAACGGCGAGGTACGCCAGGAGTGCTCCATCATCTACGCCGGCCGCTACCTCGCCGGCGAGCCCACTCCATCAGCTGAGAACACCCACGCCGAATGGGTGTATCCCACGATGGTTCCCAGCCTGCAGATGGACCGCAGCCAGCGCGTACGGATCGACTGGGCCCTCAACCGCAACTTCCCCCACCTCGACCCCAACCCCTGATCGCCCGAACGCTTCTCGACTTCCGCCTCATGTGACGCATCTCAGCCTCCTTATGAGGCTCGATCGAGTCCGATCGGGGCGCGCACGCTCCCGTCCCGGTCCCGCAACAGTCGAGATACGGCATGCATCGCATGGCGGGCATAACGTCCAGATAGTCACGGCATCCGCTCAAGACACGTCGTCGCCACAAGGTTGTCGCAGCACATCGGACTGGTACAGGCATCCATGGCTTGGAAGACCCGGTGACGTGGATCGCCCCGCAACTTGGCTGACGGGGCACAGGCAGTCTCCGTAGCCCCGACTCGGGCTTCGAGGTGGCCTGCTTCGCTGTCTGTCAGTGGCCGTCGTTGGCGCACCAGTCGCGGACGTACGGCGACGGGTCGCGCTCGACTCCGAGCCAGCTAGTCGAAGACGTGTGACCCAGCTGGACGACGCGGACGCCGGGGCCGTCGTACTTTTGACTGATTCGCCGAAGACCCTTCGTTGAGGTGAAAGACGTGCTGGTCGGCCTGTGCTTGCTGAACGCGTCACGACCCAGAACGAAGTCGGCAGTGGCTTTGCCGACGCACATGACGATTTCGATATCAAGGCTCTTGATTACGTGCGCGTGGAACGGCCAGCACTCCTCCTTCCACTGCTGCTTCAGTTCTGCGGGGTGCTGATCGGCGCGCGAGCTGCGAGCGAAGAACAGGTTCGACGCCGGAACCTGATTTGGGTCATAGCCGAGGTTGCCGAGGACGTGCCGAACGCTCGCCTGCATGGATGTACCCCAGCGGGGCTCGTTGACCGGATTGCCCTCAGTCACGTACGCCGAGTACCGGTCGTGCCGAAGAATCGTCTCTGTGTCATCCATGACGGTGCCTGGGTCGTTTGCGTCGCCGCCTGGGTTGTAGCCGATCAGATAAATGCGCGAGGGCTTGGCCCACGCTGCGCGTCCTGAGTAGAACGCGCGGCCGCTGCGTTCGCGCTGCGACTCCGGGATCAGGTCGATCAGCTCAGAAAGCAATTGGTCAGACAAGGTAACTCCATCGACTAGTTTGTTCGAGCCAATCTCGGCTCAGACGACCTGCGACGCGGCTTGCGTCGTCGGCCATCAGTTCCTACCGGACGAGTCAGTAAGCCGAGGGTCCGCGAACCCAAGCTGATATGTCGGCGTCGAGTCATTGTGCGCGAAGTCCTCGTCCTCCGCGCACAAGTTCCAGGTTCGATTCCTCGGTCCGGTCACCGAAGACACGCGTTCAGTCAGGATAATGGCGGGATGACACTCACCGCGACCGTGTGCATGGCAGTGCGCGACTTACCGCCCAGTAAGACGCACGGCACCCCCAGATCGCGGGCCAGGTCTTGGGCCGAACCGTCGGAAGTCCACGAATGAGTTCGTCTACCAGGACAATTGATCCACGGTCGTCCTCTTAAAGAACCGCCGGAACGGGGGCAACCACCTCTCAAGAGGAAGTCGAGCCCGGTACAACTCGCCGCTCCACGGAGCTGCGCAGAGATGTCCCAGAGAGCGCTTCGCCGGAGTTCAGGGGTCTCTACTTCTGTGTGAGCCGTATCCGCAGTCGTCGGGCGCGTTCCTCGAACGCGGGCTTGCCACCTTCCAAGATCTCGCACACTTCGTTGCGTACCGCCGGGTTCTCGAGTCCGCCGCTGAGGTACGACAGGTTGGGCAACCCGCCTGGTACATGCGCACCAGCGCTCGCGACAATGACCTGATCTGCATCGGTGTTCACGACTAGGTTCGCGTTGTGAGTGACGATGATGATCTGGCGCCTTCTACGTGTCTCCACGAACCGCCCAACCAACTCTACGAAGATCGACTTCGGGTCGAGATTCTCTTCCGGCTGATCGATGATCAGTGGTCGGTCGTCTGATTGGTCTATTGCAAGATATAGCAGCAGGAGGACGATGCCGCGGGTGCCTGGCGATAGCTGCTCAATGTCGACGCCATCGTATTCAACGCCGTAACTGACCGAGATGTGATCGGTGCTGTTCAGCCATGCCGACACGTCGTTAGCCCAAGCACGGTACGCAGCAACGTTGGACTGCGGCACCCTCGATTGCTCGATGATGTGCTGATCGTGATCTGCGCGGAACGTCGCCATAGCGTCGGCGACGTCCGCACTGGCACCGCGTTCCCATGCGGGCACTAGGACCTCTGTTGCGATGCGAAGCAGTTCACCGCGTCCCCGGAATGTTGACCCAGTTCGTAGGTCCATCAGATTTTCGCCGCGCGCTGCCCAAGCTTCTGCATTGACCACGCGGCGGACGCTGAAACTGAGTTTGCCTAGCGTTCCGAGCTGGGATGCGAGCATCTCGGACACCGGCGCGTACATCTTGGTGAGCTCTGCCTGCTCGGAGGCGAATCCGTCGAAGAGGGACGCGTATGCGGCTTTCCGGTTCTCCGCGAGGACGTTGATCCGAGCCTGAGCGCTGCTGGCGTTGGTAGCCGCGGCGGTTGCCGCCGCGAGCGAAGCCTCGTTCTTCGCGATCCTCTCGTTAAGTGCGGTGAGTTGCTTTTGCTTCACATCGTCCAGACCGATCAGCTGACCCAAGCGCACGGACTCCGCCTTCAAGGCGCTGAGGGACGTGACCGAGAGGGACGCGCCGTTGGGGATGAAGGGCGGCCATTCCGCCGTCGGGGTCGAAGGCTTGGGAATGGGTTGCCCGCTGAGCTGGGCAATCTGCTGGCGCACCGCAACCAGATGTTGGGCTACGACATCGACCGGATCTCCCGAGAACTTTAGGTCAAAGGCTCTCCAGTCGGTCACGCTCAGGCCAGCACCGGCATGGGTGCGCGCAAGGTCAGCCACCAAGCCAGGCAGTCTGCGGGAATCGAGATCAGAAACTGCCGCTTCGAGGTCAGCGAGCGCCTGCTCCCGTCGGCGGAGCGTGTCGACCGATCCTTGTCGGACCGCCAACTCGGCGTTGACCGCCTCAAGCCGCTTCGAACGTTCTTCTCCACCGACGACCACCAGCGCCGTGCGTGCCCTCTTGTCCTCGTCAAGAAGAGTCCTCAGTCGGTCTTGCTCTGAGGTGAGTGTTGGAAGCTGCGTCTTGGCGGAGCGTTCGTTCTCGATCTGCTCGGAGAGGCTCTCGATCTCCTGTGTGGCGTGCGCGCGCAAGTTCCGTCCGTGACTTGCCCGAATGTTCAACAGGTCACGGAACGAAGTGGTTCCAAGCCTGTCCTCGTATGCATGCGCCTCAAAAATGACGCGTTCGATCTCAGCGAGAAGCTCGTCGGTAATTCCTTCTGCTGAGCAGAGACGCTCGACGAACTGTTGTGACAGGTATTGGACGCCCGGGACGTCGTTTTGATCGCGAGCGGGGGGCAGTGCAGCGGTCGTTGTTCGTCCGTCAGCCCACGTCAGATCGACTGATGAGCCGGCGACGTGAGTACGGGCGCGCTGCAGAAACGTCTTGTCGGTGTCGTCCTCACTGGAAGCCCCGGCGCCAGCGGCGATCAGGTCCGCCAAAGCGGTCTTTCCGGATCCCCGGGCACCGATGATCGCGACGAGTCCAGGCGACAGCGGAATCCGGTCGCTGGTGAACCACGACGCACCCTTGACAGTGATTTCTTTGATGACACGGTGCGGCAGTGCTCCTGAGGGGGGCAGTTCGGCCACGATGGCACGCTCACGGGGTTCCAAACACGCCTGACGAAGGGCTTCGAACGTCGCGTCGCCCTTGATCCAGGAGTATCGATTCTCCGCAGGATTCCCAACTGCGGCAAGGGAGTGCGCGTCGCTTCCATGAAGACACACCTTCACACCGTCGTACTTCTCGGCGAGTGACTCGACGGAGGAGACGCCGTCGCCGAGCCAAAACTCACGCTGCTTCGGCGAGCTCGCGAATATGACACGAGCGACTCGCTCGATCTCGGTGCGCACAGCCGAGAGGGAACCACTGCTGTCGCGGACCCCGGCGGTACCGTCCGTGGAGCTCGCAGCCACCGCGACAATGATGTTCTGCTGCGCCCACGCACTCTCGGAGAGCGACCTTTTCAGGTTCTCCATCGTGACCTTGAAGAGGTTCGCTCCCGCACTGCGCCCTGCATCATCGTCGATGATTCTGGCGTCCGACCTCTTGCCGAGACGGGTCAAGTCCCCGGTATTGCAGGCGTAGGTTTCGCCGCCGTACTGGAACGTCAACGTGTTCAGGAACCGCTTCGTCTCTTCAGTATGGTCAGGATCCTCTGGCGAAATCAGCAGGTGGATGTTGACGGGATTCGTTGCTGTCGCAGTTGGCAGGCGCATTTCCACGTTCGGGAACATCATCCCCACGTCCGGGAGCCGACCCTTCGCCTTGAAGGCGGCCATGGTCTCGTATCCCGCGATGCTGTAGTAGTCCGTGACCCCGAGGGCCTCGATTCGGGGTTCGGAACTCTCGATGCGACTTAGATACGCCTCCCAGTCGTCCGGCCCGAACTGGTTGTTGAGCGCCGTCCCAGGAGCGTGAATGTGCGGATCCCACCGACGCCAGATGGACCCTCGCGGGTCAGCTGTCGGGGTCACAAGAGCATTCCTCGATGCGCGGCGGACCTGAGACCGTACGCCGAGTCAATTTGCTCGCTTCTGCGCGCGCCCTTTCGTGAGTCCTCAGACGGCGCTGCTCCGACGAGGGTCTGGCGTCGGATGCTGGTGTTGCCCTGGGGTCCGTTGATCCGCGCTCGCCGCAAATGGCCAGCGCGTTGCCCGTGCTTCAGGCCGTTCAGCACGAGGCAAGCAACGGCTAGTGAGGTCATGGGGCGAGCATATGGGCGTTCACACCTCGACCGCCGTGGTTTCTGTTTAGCCGCACAATTGGCTCTCTCCATGACGCACGCATGCTTAGGCGGCGTGCGACCCGCTCGGCCGAGGAGCGAGTCGGTGGAGTCCTGGATAGTGTGTACGACCCCGGTGGGTGTGTCGCTGACGAAAGCAACGACAGTCACCGGGGATCCTTCGAGTCAACCTTCCACAGCGCCCTCGAACAGACAACCCACGAGGACCGGTGTCCGACTTCCGGTGCTTCGACGGAGGCGTGTCAATGCGCCGCATGTGGGTCAGCGCCCGCAACTTCACCCGTTCCGTTGCGCCAGCCGCTCCTCGCCAAGCCTCGGCAAGAGCTCGTCGGCCGTAACTACCGCGCGGGCGATCCTCTCCTCGGGCACCCCACAGATCCGCAGACAGGCAGTTGCGATCGCCTGCGCCTGGGCACAGGTGATCTCGTCACCGCGGGAGCGGGTCCGGATCACCACCTCGACCACCTGGACCAGCAGCCCACCCAGCTGGCTCACGCCCACCGTCGCGGCGACCGGGCCGCTGACGACGTCGGCACCAAGACGACCGTACGCAGCAGTCAGCTCCTGCAGCGCAGGCTCGAACTCCTCGAAGACCTCGCTGCTCCTGACGTCGGGCATCCGATAGAGCTTCCCGATGTTGTGCGGCACCGTCGCGAGAGTGTGCGCGTCGATCAGCGCGAGCAGATAGAGCGCTGCCTCCGGGACTTCGGTCGGACACTCCCGTTCGATCGTCTCGACCTTCTCGAGGCTCGGCCTCACCGAGAGCTCGAGGAGCTCAGCGAGGATGCCAGGCTTGCCTGCGAAGTGGTAGTAGAGCGACGCCTGCCGGATCCCGCACGCCTCAGCGATCTCGCGCGTCGACGTGCCGGAGAAGCCACGTTCGGCGAACAGACGCGCGGCATGATCGAGTATCTCCTCCCTCGCTGGCCGCTGGGTTGATGGCGACCCGGTATGCCGCGGGCGCCCGGGACCTGTCGGCACGTTCGAGAGTTGGCGGGTCATAACGGTAGGCATCGCGGATCGACGTCCTTGAGGAGGCGGATGAGGTTGACTCCCACGCTCGCTTCAGACGCGCTCAGCCGGAATGATCCGACCTCGACCACCTCCTGAACTTTTCTGCACTTTCGTGGCAGGGTGATCGTCATGGCGACCATCCATGGCATCGACGCGACCGCCGCCGAACTGAACGCGCTCGCAATGACCGGCTACGGCCACTTCACCTCGATGCATGTCGAGGACGGCGCCGTTCGCGGCTTCGATCTCCACCTCGAACGCTTGGTCAGCAACGCGAAGACGGTGTTCGATGCCGATCTCGACCGAGATGGCCTGGTTGCCGACATCCGTGCGGCGATCGCCGGATCAAGCGGGTCCTACACGTTGCGGGTGACGATGTACGACCCCGCGATCAACCTCGGAAACATCGGCACGGTGGCCGCGCACCCCGTTCCTCTGATCACCTCACGCCCCAGTGGCGGCGGGTCGCTGCCACCGCTGCGGGCCAAGACGATCGCCTTCCAACGCGACACCCCTGAGGTCAAGCACGTCGGCCTGTTCAGCACGCTCCACCATCGAGTCACCTCCAAGAAGGCCGGATTCGACGACGTCCTGTTCACCGATCCGATCAACACAAACATCTCCGAGGGCAGCACCTGGAACATCGGCTTCATCACCGCCGACAGGCACGTGATCTGGCCCGACGCACCCGTCTTGCCGGGGGTGACGATGGCACTCCTCCAAGCCGCCGGCGCGCACGACCTACGGAGTGTCCCGCTCGACGAGCTCGGCGAGATCCCCGCCGCGTTTGCAACCAACGCCAGCATCGGCGTACGTCCGATCAGTGCGATCGACAACCACAGCTTCGATCCAGATCACCCCGTGATCGCTGAGCTGCAGCGGGCCTACGCTGCGATCCCGGCCCAACGGATCTGAGGCAAACCAGACATGGCGATCGTGCCAGAGTGGTCAGGCGTCGAGCTGCGTGCCTTCAGGGTGGCAGCACGCTGGAGCCAGGCCGACCTGGCCGCCAGGCTCGAGGTCTCCGAGCGCGGCATCGCCAAGGCCGAAGCGGCCGGTTCTGGCCACAGCCTGCGACCGATCACCCAGGCCATGCTTGACGACCTCCTTCGTCAAGCCCCCTCCGACGTCCACGCCCGATTGGTCAACCTCCTGACCCGCGACGGCGAGACCACCTACCCCGTCGTGGCCGATCCCGAACCCGATCCCGTCCTGGGCGACCACTTCGTCAAACACCCACGCGACGGCAAGCTCATGGTCGAAGTCACCGCCGGCATCTACCTCGCCGGCCCCGAAGACGAACCCCGCTGGGAAGACACCTTCTGGCTCGACGCCCACCCAGTGACCGGCTCTGACTACGCCCGCTTCATCGCCGCAACTGGACACCGCGCCCCCGAGCACTGGCCCGAGGGCCGCTGCCCCATCGACCTCTAAACCCACCCTGTCACTCACGTGACCTGGCACGATGCCACCTCCTACGCCGAGTGGGCAGGCAAGACCCTCCCCACCGCCGCACAGTGGGAGAAAGCCGCCCGCGGACCCAACGGCAACATCTGGCCCTGGGGCAACGAACACACCGCCGCCAAATGCAATGTCAAAGAGACCGGCCTCGGCACCACCTCCAAGGCCAGCCGCTTCCAATCCGGAATCAGCCCCTTCTACGCCTACGACATGGTCGGCAACGTCTGGGAATGGACTCAGACCACAACAACGGCCGGCCGACACGAACTCAAAGGCGGAGCCTGGTCCAGCCCTCTGTTCACCGGCCGCCCCAGTACCTTCAACGACGCCGACGCGACCATGCATGACAACGACACCGGATTTCGCTGCGCCACCGTCGGGAACCCTGCGCGCTAGAGGGCTGAGCACCGCCCTCGCCTGCGGCACAAAGTTCCGCAGCCACGAGCCGCTCTCAGGGGCGCCCGGTTTGTTCAGGCCGTACGCAGCAGCCTGAACTCGTGCTTCTGCAGCACCTGCAGCACCAGCTTCGCCGGGTAGCCGAACGCATCCCGCCCCGCCTCGGACGAATAGGGCTCGATCGCGGAGACCTGGTGCCACGTCCCGTCCACGAACACCTCGCAGCCTCCAGCCGCGACGATGTTGCGGTACCAACTCACGTCCTCGCCGTACGTCAGCTCCGCGATGAAACCTTCCGGCACCCGCGCAAGCATGATCGGCGTCTCGTACGTCTTCCCCGACTTCCGGCCCACGTGACGCACGAGCGAGAACGGCCCGTGTCCGGAACGAGCGACCCGCGTCGTCACCCTGTTGAGCGTGTTCTTCATCAACCACAGCCACTTGCGACGCATCTCAGTCTCCTATGAGTCTCAGGTTCACCATCGGCAGTCCCTCGACCTCGTGACCGACCGCCGTCTCGATCGCACCGCGCAGGCGCCGCCAGGCCTTCGGGTGTGCCTTCTGATAGCGACCCAGCACCGCAGCGGACTCCTGTTCCGAGAGTAACGTCGCTCGCGCCGCGACGCTCGTACGCTTCCCGACGCTGACGCGACATGCAGGCTCGGCCAGGAGGTTCTGATACCACTGCGCCCCGGTGCCGAAGCCGCTCACCACCACGATCTCGTCCACGCTCGGCCGCTCGACGACCTCGAGACAGACATATCGCGGGACACCTGATCGGCGTCCGATGTGCTCGAGCATCAATATCCGGGATCCGAAGAGCCACCCGGCCCGGTGCCGATAGAGCCAGATCGGCGCGCGCACGACAGCGCGGGTCCGCAACAGCCGGGACACGACCGAGTCGACCATGGACGTCACCGAACCGACCTTACTCATCGGCTTGGTCGATCCGGCCCGATCGCGCAGCGCCACGAACTACGCTCCAAGCATGGCAACGCTCCAAGACGTGGCTCGGATCATCGGTAAACTGCCGGAGGTCACCGAGGGCGAGCGCCACGGACACCCGACCTGGTCCGTACGCGGCAAGGGCTTCGCCTGGCTACGCCAGTTCAGCAAGGCCGACCTCAAGCGCTTCGGCGACCAGACCCCGCCCGATCCCCCGATCCTCGCGGTCAACACCGCCGACCTGCACGAGAAGGAAGGCGTCCTCGCCGCCGGCATCGACGGCGTCTTCACCATCGAGCACTTCAACAACTACCCCGCCGTGCTCATCGAGCTCAGCGTCATCGCCCCAGGAGACCTCCGCGACCTGCTGGTCGACGCCTGGCTCGCCGCCGCCCCAGCTGAGCTGGTCGAAGGATTCGACGGCTGAAGCTCTGACTCGCCGAGATCGTGTGCGTGACGGGGCGAGACATACCGCCCACAAGATGCGCCACCTCGCTTGGGCGTTTGCTGGTTTACTCCCAACATGGCATACGAGGAGCTCCCGCCGTTCGCTGCGTGGCAGTTCGTCGACGCCGTCGACGGGTTCGAGGTCGTCTATCGAGACGCCTCCGGCATCCGTGGATACACCTCAGCCGTCGAGGCGGGCCAGGCCTACGCGGTCCACTATGAGATCTCGGTTGACGCCCTCTGGCGTACGCGCGAAGTCCACGTCCACAATGACACCGCTCGCGGGCGACGGTCCACTGTACTTGTCTCCGACGGCAAAGGTTCCTGGACCGTCGATGGCCGGTCGGCGCCCCAGCTCGACGGGCTCTACGACGTCGACCTCGAGGCATCTGCCTGCACCAACACCCTTCCCATCCACCGGCTGGACCTGCCGCTAGGCGACGTCGTCACCGCGCCCGCCGCCTACGTCCAGGCACTTGACCTTCAGGTCAGACGCCTCGACCAGTCCTACCGACGCCTCGACGACCACCGGTTCGACTACCACTCCGAAGGCGGTTTCAACGCCGTGTTGGTGTACGACACGTATGGGCTCGTCCTCGACTACCCCGGGATCGCGACGCGCTTCGCCTGAGAGACGAACCGTCCTGAGCCCACGGGCCGAGCACACAGCTCCAGACTGCCCTCTCGTTCCGCACAGGTCGCGTCGCGAGGACCTACCACGCCGTCATCCCCGCAGTCGCTGACAGACTTGCGGCATGTCCCGGCCGCCGCGCATCGAGCCCACCGCCGACGTAGTCGCCAAGATTGCGTCGACCGCGTCGTCGCTTCCCGACGCCTACGAGGAGGACGCCTGGACCGGCGTCAGGTGGCGAGTCAGGAAGAAGACCTTCGCTCACGTCCTGGTGGCTCAAGAGGGGTACACGTCGGCGTACCGCGATATGACCGGGGTGACCGAGCCCACCACGGTGCTGACCTTCCGATCCTCCGGCGACGAACTGCTGGCCCTGGTCCACGCCGGGCCGCCGTTCTACCAGCCTCCGTGGTCGCCCACCGTTGTCGGCATGGTGCTCGACGGCGATACAGACTGGGAGGAGGTTGCCGAGCTGGTGACCGAGAGTTACCGGTTCTGCGCTCCGAAGAAGCTGAGGCACCGGCTGGATCGATGATCGTGCGGTCCGTAGGGCGGTCACTGTGACAGAGCAACATTGGAGCCTGTGCCAGCTCGGCATCGCCGCGCGCCCCCAGCAGGAAACGTACCCCGGAGATGCTGATCGCGCGTGCCAGGCGCATCGAGCCCGTCGGTCGGCCGGGCGTCAGCGCCACTCCTCCCCCGGCTACTTCCTCCTGGGCCGTGTGCCCGATCACCCAAGTTGGGGGGCAGCCACGGCCGCGCGATCTCCGTTCTGCCCCGGCCGACGGCTGATGCATAGAGCCCCGGCCCGCCGTCTGTACGGTCGGAGCCATGCGACGCCTGCGTCATGGCGCCGCCAACGAGTCCTCGCGCTAGTCGGGTAGGTGCTCCCCGAGCCAGGTCGCTCTTCGGCGAGCTGACGCACGCGAAAGCCAAGCCTCCTGTACGACCTCAGCGAGCTCGTCATAGTTGATCTCCCCAAGCCGGCTCGCTCGGACCAGAACCGACAGGTGGCCGTCGAAGTGCGGGGTGGTGAAGAACGGCGAGGACTCGTCCTGCACCATCGCCAGCTTGTCACCCTCGCTAGGCACCCAGAAGACGATGACGTCGTCGTAGCGCTGGCCGGTGTCCGGGTCGAACGCGTCAGGACGGGGGTTCCGGAAGAAGATGAACGACTTTCCGCCCACTTGATAGACGGGCCTGTTCTGGGTGCCCGCGTAGACGCGGACGTGGGGCATGCCAAGGGCAAGTTCGTGCACGTCTTCGACCCGCGCCGGCCGGCCGCCTGTACTCCTCACACAGTCAGGTTAGGTGTCACGGTCAACGCGCGGGCGGCCTCCGCGTGCGTCACTTCGCCCACAAAGACGCAGCGAAAATGCGGCGGAGTCCAACACGACGACGGCACCTTGGTTGACGACAAAGGCAATCAGGCAACCAGAACGACGATTACTGCGATCGCGAGTACGGTCGCCGCAGCCAGCTCGACCCTGACTGCACGGTTGAGATGGTCGGCCTTCTTCTTGTTGCCTGTCCGGGCCCCATCGATGACTTCGACCAGCGCGGCAGCAATCTTCGGTTCCGCCTCCGTAGCAGGCGCGTTGAACGCCTCGACGGTCGCGACGGCTTGTAGCGACTTGACACTCAACTCCGAGTATGTGGCAGGTGCCGCAGCCCGAAGGGCGAACAATATCGCGAGCAGGAAGCAGAACACCGCCATAACCAGCAGCCCCTTGGCAAGGTCGGGCAGATCGTAAGTGTTGGACTTAGTCGCCAGAGCTCCCAACGCGAACAGGAGAGTGGTCAGCGTTCCGGCGCTGGTGATGACCGTGTTCGCGCGTGCTTCAAGGGCGGCCTTCGTCGCCCGCTCCTCCGCCAGTTGGTCCTCGATCAACTTCAGGGCCGCGGACGACGCCGAGGCTGGCTTGTCACCGTCCCCGTGTTGGAGGTTAGTCATCTGAGGCCCCGCGGATCTCGGCGACCGAGACAATCACAGCCCAGTCGCCTTCGTCCGCGAGAACAGTCACATCGACCGCTCCCAACGCTTCGGGCTCGGCCAAGGCCGTGGCTTCCACTGCTTCTGGGGCCTCGATAACGGAGCCGATGCGCAGTCCCTCGTCGCCAGGCAATGGCCCCAGAATCACCAGGCTCAGGTTGTCGCCTTCGTCATGCGGGTCGCCCAGCTCGTCGCGATGGATCTTGAGTACCTGCCCGATCTCGATGTCTGGGAACGCCTTTAGGACCCGCTCACTTTCGAGGTCCGGGAACCCCTTCAACACCTTCTCAGTGCCCAGGGTAGGGAAGTTGCCTTCCATCAGAGCCTCCACTTCTCGACCCGCTTGCGCTACTCCAAGAGATCAAGCCATCCTGACTGCCTGATCACGCAATGGGAATAGCCCGAGCGAGCCATCAACGCGGCCATCGCTACCGTCCAGCCACATGCACACGCGCCCGGGTCGTCGGCAGGAAATGCAAACAACTCTCGACTGGTGGCCATCGCGCCGCTCCTGCGACCAACTGCTCTCGACATTGGCCCAACGTCGTCACCGGCACCGCCAACGTGTAGTCGGTCGATCTTGCTGCCCAGCGCCGAGTTGATCCGGATCCCCGCGTATATGCCGGAAACCGTGCCATTTCCGTTGGCCTCAGCCAGCCGGGCACTACTCGGCCGATGTCAGTCGTGTTCTTGAGCCTGCTCGTCGGCGATCGTCCTAACGAGCTCGGCGATCTTCACCGCAATGTCTCCAATGGGCTCCTCGGCCGTGCTGAATCCGCCGCGCGACGCGAGCATGGGGCTCACCTGATCGAGATCTTCGAAGGCCACACCGTGCAGTACCGGCACGAGCAGGTTGCGGCGTAATAGAGCGCTGAGCTCAGCGTTCGCGATGCTTCGATCGCTACGAAGCTTGTCGAGCATCGAGGGCGTCACCAGGACGATCCCCATGCGCGAACTCACGAGCCCTTTCTCGATAGCCAGTCGCATGTCCGTGCCAGGCCGAAGGCTCACCTCGCTGAACCACACCGACACGTTCTCCTCGATGAGCAAGTCGAACACGTCCTTTGCGTCAGCCAGACGATCGGGCCACGCATGGCAGAGGAACACGTCGTTGGCCTGGGTGCGTACCACCGTGGCCGCACGCACCGGCTGGAGGTCGCGCACCTGCTGCGGCGTGTAGGAGACCTTCGAGGCACTCGGCTGCCAAGACGGCCGAGCACCGCGACGTCCGCCGCCACCGGCCGATGAGCGCCCGCGGCGTTGCATCGGCGCGGCCGGTGCCGAGGAGGCCGGGTACGAGGGAGCCGGCGTGTAGCCGTACCCCCGTCCGCGTCCGTGGACTGGGCAGTCAGCGCCGCCGCCCCTGATGTGGCCCATCACGGGCGCAGTGCACTTCGACATGGGATGAAGACTAGTTGGGGCCACCGACATGACGCCGAGGTTCGGCCGGCCGCTCTCCCGCGAGAAGTGGCTGGCGTAGGAGGCTGAGCAGCGGCGGTACCCGTTTGCGATAGTCCTTTGTGCCGGATGCTCCCCCTGCTGGACGACGTGTGAGAGGCCGGGGCTACCTGTGTCTATCCGCCGCGACAGCCGCCAGTGTCATATCGCCGCGAGCTCCTACGCTCCTGTTCCGCTGCGATCCGCAGTCGGTCCGCACGCACGAAGGTTAAGCAAGGCCGAGGCCCGCGACTCTCGCGCGCCTCCCCGGTCCAGCGGTGGGACGCCCCTTGAGCGGAGTCGACGGCGGGTAGAACGCCGACACAGCGTCCTACGTGTGAGGCGGATGGATCAGAGGGTCAAGAGCGACAGAAAAGGCTCACCTTGGATGGAGGCTGCTCGGACCTTCTCTCGCAGTGCCTCGGACAGGTCCATTCGCCCGTCGAGTATCCACTGCAGGTCGGCACCGTCGACCAAGACCAACCGGTTATCCCTTGAGAGCCGGAAGAGATCGACCGCCTCCTTCCGGAAGCCTGCCATGGAGATGAACAGGCCTCGCGTGGCGTCGATTCGGCGCTCGACCTTGTGCGCCAATCCCCCTAGGTCGGCGTCGGCAGCAGGAGCCTTTCGCCACCGCGCCTCAATCAGGTAGGTGAAGGCATCCAGGGTGAGCGCCCCATCGATCTGATCGGTCTCCGTCTTGTAGGACCCGTGATACTCGAGCTCCTCGAGCCGGAAGAGCGCTGTCAGCAGCTTTTCAAGTGCGTAGCCACGACGCTGCTTGTCGGGCTCAGCGTGCAGTGCGCGAAACGTCTGGTTCAAGGAGTTGAGTTCATCCCGTTTTGCGCTCACCTGCTGGGCGACGGCTGCCGCCGCACTGCGGCGCTTCTGCCTCGCCAGATCTTCCGGGTCGACCAGCAACTTCGCCTGCGTTGCGAGGCGACACAGGTCATCTATGGCCCTCCGTCCCGCTGCAGGGTCGGGAGCCTTGCTGTGCGGCCCATCGAGGTTGGCCAACGAGTCGATGAGGTTGCGTTGAACGGTCCGCCCGCGGCTTCCATCGTTGTTCAGGTCGTCCCAGACGTTTCGAAAGATCTGATACTTGCTCAGGTCCGAGTACCTCGCATAGCCGTTGTCGCTTACGCCGGAGTTGCGCATGATTTGCTTGAGCGAGTCCTTGTAGTGCAGCGCTTCGCCCGCCACTCTGACAGCGGCCTCAAACACAGGGAACGGAACAGCATCCACGAGTGCCATTCTGGCGGAGGTGCGTCGTTGGCGCAGCAAACTCGAGTATCAACGCTCCGTTCACGTGATTGACCGGACCCTTCGCGACGCCGTCGCGGTCGGCGCTGTGCCCCACCGCCAGTCCGGTCGCCGTCGCCAAGAAACTATGTGTCACTCCGCCGCCTAGCTACTTGCAGTCCATCGAACGCGATGAGGCAGTGGTACCCGCGCCAGACGGCCAATCAGGAATAGGTGCGCAACCCCAGCGCGAGCACCCCTGTCAGCCTTAAAGTGCGGGTATGGCTGAGCCGACAGACTGGTGGGTGGGGCTGCTGGACGGTGCTCTTGGAGCATTCGTCGGCGTCGTCGCGTCGGTCGTCATCGCGCTCTACGTCATCCATCGTCAGATCAGCCACGAGCGCAGCCTGGCGCGCGAGGAACGGCGCAACTCGGCATGCCTTGCGCTGCTTGGTGTCATCGACGAGATGGCGCGGATCCGTCAGACGCTGGTGCGTCAGTTGGAGGCCGACCGGACCCAACTCCCGCCCGACTGGGACATCCAAGTCGCCCAACTGATTTCGAGGGACCAATACGCGCTTCCGCTGGCCGCTGCCGTTGGGGGACGCGTACTCAACAACTATGGGAGCGTCAATCGAGCCGCCGTCATGGTGTGGGCTCTTCCCGACGTGCTCCACGACGTTAACCACGTACCCCCGGGAGACCTCTACTCCGCGATAGCCGCGCTCGAGGAGCCCCTCGACGATGCATATGGCGCGATTCGGGACTACCTGACTGCACTTGCCGCAGGTGACTGAGCCGAGCGGCGGTCACACGGCAAGCGACAGCTGGCAAGTCAGATTCGGACGTCCTGCTCGACCTCCGGAGGTGGCTAGTTGGCACCTAGCTCACCGACGTCTTCCCGCCGCCTGCCGGACATCGTGGCCGGGTCAATCTCCAACACCTACCTGGGTCCCTTCGTGCCATGCCTCAGGGTGCACTTGGACAACGGCCGGAGACGACCGTGCCCGTTCTGGTCCTCGCACAGGCGGAGGTTTCGGCGCCGACGCACGATGTCCGGATGTGGACAATTTCGGTGACGGCCAGGGCGCGCCACTGCGAGAGTGTTACTCCGTGAATCCACTCATGCTCAGCAACTGGTCGAGCTTTGTTCCGGATCTGATCGTAGGTGCCGTCACAGGTTCCCTTGTCGCTCTGGCGCTATACATCTTCGAACGCAGAGCTGCGACTGAGCGTCGCAAAGCTGAGGCCCGAGCAGTGAGCCGACGATTGGTGCACCCACTGCTCATGGTCCTGCAGCGCCCTCGCCTCCTTGAGGACTACACCTCCATCGTCCCGATACCGAAGAAATCGAAGCGCGCGCTTGAACTGATTGAGAACGCTGACCTTGACCTCTGGCATGAAATAGCAGCCAGTGACCTGACCGCCAACCTCTGGCGGTTTCGAAGCGCACTTTGGGATCTCGAAACCGACGCCGAAAACTTGCATGACGCGGTGCGACGTTGGAGCGCCATACATTCGCAGAACTCAGACACTGCCAATTATGCGACTGCCAAACTCTTAGGCGCCCCAAGGCAGTATCTCGAGGAGAACTTCGCGGACCCGGCCACCCGACCAATTATCGAAGGCGAGGCAAAGCGTCTTCTGGGCAGCAAATTTGTCAAGAAGCACGCCGCCGCCTACCGCCGTGCTCGTGGCCGCGTCGAGCGGGCACAGGAATCGCTCGTGCAAGTCCTGATCATCGAGATCCGCGCGAGACATTCAGACGCATGAGGCGGAACACAACGTGCCGGAAAGCACGCCCTCCTAAGGTCAAGCTGCGATCTGTCGCGAGCGCGCGAGGCGCGGCTTATCGCCGCCAGCGGCGTTGGCCCCAACGTCGTTAGCGTTGATCTGTCCGAGTGCCTCGCCGTGTTAGCGGCGAGCATGGCCTGGCCTCGCTTGGGTCGTCGCGTGAGGTGTCGCATGTCCACCACCACATCGAAGCTGCTGCCGTTCCAGCCACTGTCGATGACGACCGCCGAGCTGGCCGCGGTCTCGTTCCTGGCACGCTACTCCGGCCATACCCACGAGCTCTACTCCTACCAGCTGCGCCGCTGGCTCACGTGGTGCCAGACCAACGGGCTCGATCCATTGACCGGGATCCAACGTGCCCACGTCGAGCTCTACATCCGCAACCTGGGCGAGGCCGGTCTGATGGCGTCCTCAATCAACACGATGATGCACGGGCTCCGTGGCTACTTCCGGTTCGCCCACATCGACGGCCTGATCCCGGCCGACCCCGCCGTCTACGCACGGCTGCCCAAGGTGCACACAGACGAGTCCCGAACCCAAGGCCTCGACCGGCTCGAACTGATCCACTTCCTGCAGGTCGCCCAGACCATCACCGTCCACCACGGCGCCCTGGCCTACCTGTTGGGCATCAACGCACTCCGTGCCTCCGAAGCGGCAGCGGTCCGGATCGAGGACTACACCGAAACACTACGGGGCCACCGAGTGCTCCACCTGATCGGCAAGGGCAACAAGCCCGCAACCATGCCGATCACCGTCCCCGTCCTCCGCGTTCTAGAGGCCTGCCGCGGCGAACGGACCACTGGACGACTCATCTTGCGACCGATGTCGGGCAAGCCGATCGACCGACGCGACGCGTACCGGATGGTCACCCGGGTCGCAAAGGCTGCCGGAATCCCTCGGCACATCAGCCCGCACTCGCTCCGGCACGCAGCGATCACCAACGCCCTCGACGCAGGTGTCCCGCTCCGTGACGCCCAGATCCTGGCCCGGCACGCAGACCCCAGAACCACCGAACACTACGACCGCGCCCGCGGGAACCTCGACCGCCACGGAGTCCACTTCCTCACCGCCTACGTCGCCGGCGTCTGACCGCTCAGCAAGGGAAGGTCAACTTTGCCCACATTGACCCGGTCGAGTCCATTCGATTGCCTTCATATTCGCATGAGAAGATGAAGACTCGAATCCCGCGGTTATCTCCATGGGCTTGCGCCCAGATCGGCGCGGTCCGAGTTCCACGAGCCGACTACATCGGCGGGTCGACAAACCTGGAGTCCCTATTCCCGGCCAATCAGCTCGCTGTACGGGACTTTCGCGCTGAGGTTCGCGAGTTCGTCGTCTCCCAGATAGATGAGATCGCCCGTCTTAAGCTCTCGAGACAGGACCGCACCGGCGCATCGAACGCTCCTCTTCGCCAGACCCCTGCTGTGGGCAATGTCGTTTCTGAGCAGCCGCAGATCGCCGAAGTAGTCCGACCTCAACTCATCAGTCTCGAGTCCCCGCGCCGTCGCGATCCGCGCTCGGTGATGTGCGTCCCACCCGGTGAACACAGTGACTATGAGCTGCTGAGTGAGTCGCGCATGAATCATCCCGCCCATGGACACCTCACGGAGAAGGGTCTGTGCGCCGTTCAATCCCGTGATGCGCGGAACGAAGGTGAACCCCTCGACCTCCGCATCGATGAGTCGAACGCTCTCATGGTCACCGGACGTTCGAATGTGGCTCAAGGTCTGCGTGGCTATCGCCCGTAGGCAACCAATCGCAACGGAGGTTGCCGCAATCTCGTCACGCACAAACTTCCCAAGCTCTGTCACGGCGCGATCGAGCGCCTCAGAAGTCTCCACGCCGCATACTCTGCCCCAACCCGATGCGGCATCCACGCCTTGACGCCCAGATCGACGCGCCAACTACCGTGCCACCGTTCCCGGTCGTCAGCCCGCGGGTTGAGCCGCCAGTTCGGCACTCTGTGGCCGACGTCAGCGTCGGCCGGGCCGCCGGTGCTTCAGCGAACAGCCGGGTCCGCCGCGCGGTCAGGCGACCGTGACGATGTACTTCGGCCGATTGATCTTCTTGCGGTAGTCGACCAGCCCCGCGCTCTTCAGCGTCTGAAGAAGGTCGCCGTGCAGCGAGTCGTGGGGGACGGCAAACTTGGCCCCGGGGATAGTCACCTTGGCATAGTCGCCGCCAAGGGCCGCGAACACCTCGACAACGACGGCCGCCCCGGCCGCGGGGAGTGCAGCTCGGAGCAGACTTAGTACGAGCAAGCTCTCAATCGGCTGAGCACGGGCGACGCGCAGCACCGTCTCGGGCGAGAGTGAAGCTGACGTCCGACGCGCGTTCCGCGCGACGGCACGCAACGCGTCGGGGTCGCTGTCGGGGGCGTAGGCGTCGGGATTCGCCATCACAATGGGTCCCAACTTGCTCCGAACCGCCGCGTCGTCGAGGAGGTCGACGACCATACCTTCAACTAGGTCGGGGCTGAGGAACGAGACGATGTTGTTGGACGCCTTGATGGCCGGTCCAACAGTGCCCCAACCACAGATTCGGAAGTGCGCGAAAGATCCGGCCGAATCCTCGACCAAGCCCGCCGCGAGAAGAGGTGCGAAGAGGCCAGCCTCCGGGGCGATCTGGTCGACAGGGAGAGGCTTCGAGGGCTTAAGGCTCTCGACGAGGGCAACCCGCTTCGCAACGTCCTTGATGGCGGACGCATTAAGGACCGCGATGGCCTCGGCGTTGACGTCGTGGTCGCCGGTGCCGGCACTAATGTCGATGCTGTTGGCCGCAGTCAGGAGTCTCGCGAGGCTAGCGTCAACCTCGCCGACTCCTGTGCGGTAGGTGTACACGTTCTCCAGTGTCGGATCGAACAGGCGCTGTTCGGCGAGCGCAGGCCAACTCAAGGTCGGCGCATCCCGCAATGACGGTACGCGGACGCTCCGTTCGGTGCGCTCGGCGACCTCGCGGGCGAACTTGACGAAGGTCTCATCCTCGTAGATCTCGGTGATATCGGTCAGTGCGTTGGTGAGCGTCTCGGGTGTCCTGACGGCCCACTGTGTCGGGATGTGCGTGCGACAGGCTTCCAAGTACGTGTCGAACTCGTCGACGCAGTACCTGTAGACGGCATCGGTTCCCCTGACATCATCGAGGGAGATCTGCTTTGTGCCGAGGGCCTCGAGGAGGTTTTCGACGCTGAGTTCGTAAGCCCGGCACGCGATCACTCCGGACCGTAACTTGGGTGCGAGGGGCTTCAACTGCGAGAGCTGGATCCCGGTTCGCTCGAGCACCGTGAGGACGGCCGCGGTGGGCTTCTCACCTTGGGGCTGCGTGAACGCAGTCATATCGCCATAGTTCGCCCGGAGGAAATCGCCGAACTCATCGGGAAGCTCGTAGGTCTCGGGGGCGTCGGCGGCCACTAGCGCGGCACTGACCAAGGCCGGCCGCACGTCGTCCGGAACATCGTCGCTCGTGCCGAGGTAGATGAACACGTGGGGCCAGGGGCGTGCGGCCAAACGGGTGGCCAACTGTTCCCGGTGCTCTCCGGCGGTGAAATAGGCTGCGAGGAAGGTCCGTGCCTCCTCGTCGTCATCGACGACAAGGCGCTCGATGACACCGCGGGCACCGACGTGGTCAGTCTCGAGCAGATAGTCGACGATATTGAGGTTGTAAGCGACGACCGTGCCGGTTAGATCTTCGCCTGCCTCTTCGACTTCGTCGAGGAGGTTGGCGACTGCGCCCGAACGACTGAGGTCGTAGTCGATGTTCATCGTCATGGTCTGTACGTGCTGTACCACGAAGGTCGCGACGTCGGTGCCGGTGAAGTGACCGTAGAACTGAGCGGCATACAGTGAGAAGTTGCGGTCGAGGTAGCCGCGTAGGACAAGATCCCTGGCAAGCGGTGACTTCAGTGTGGCTCCGACCAAGTCCGCGAAGGTGCGCTTGACCAGATTCGGGCTATCCTGCTGCGGCTCCTCCTGACTTCCGGAAACGACCAACTGGTTCTCGTCAGGGAGTGCGAGAGTGAACCTCCGCAGTTGCGCGAGTTGGATGAAGTCGGCGCTGCGGAGCGCTCGGATGTCGCGCTCATTACGAAGCAGTTCGACACGTGTCGCTTGCTCATCGAGCTTCACCCACTTGTCGGCCTGCAGCCCCTCGGGAAACATCACCGCCAGGTCATCAGCATTCAGGGTGACTACGGACGTCGAACGCGAGCGGCTCGCGTCAGGCGAACACAGGATCTCTAGGCAGTTGTGGGTCGCGACTGAGGCCCAGAACTGGTGGCCGGCAGCGTCCTCAAGGCTGTACGCGCCAGCGGGCGTCCGAAAAAACAAGTTACGCCAGCCCTGCTGAGACAGAGCCTGACCCCGAGCTTCGGCGTAGCGGGTCAGCCGTGTCCCAAGCATCTGAGCCGTTCTGTTGCGCGCCGGCCCAGCGCCTTTGCTGACGAGAAGGCGGCGATTCCTCGTCTCGAGGGTCTCGATCGAGACCCGCACGAGGTCCTGGTGGAAGCTGTAGAGACGATCGAGGTCGCTTTCGCGCCGCGAGATGCGCTCGAAGTCACCGAGGTGAAAGTTCTTGTACGCCACGAGCGCGAAAAGGCGACTCGGATCCAGGCCGGGGGCCACCCTGTCGGACTTCAGCAGTCGCTCTTCGAAGACCAGGTACTCGTTGCACATATTCCGCATGAGCCGCATGTCCGTTGAGTGTTGCGCCACGATGTTGATCAACTTCTTCTCGATGCCTGTGATGCCGGCTTCGTCCAGGAGATCAATCAGCAGTTCGCGGGCATTGCGATGCGAGATGAACGGCACCAGAGGGATCACCACATCAAAGAACTTGGTGCGGTTGGCCCGCAACGTCTCGCCGGCCGCAGCATCGCCTGCATCGACAGCCTCGACGGTCTCCGCCCCCAAACGCTCGAAGAGGGAGTCCTTGACGGCATACACGAACCGCAGCGGCACACCACGCCCAAGGAACACGGCCGCCCAACGGTCCGAGAGCTTTGCATCCAGGCGGCCGTAGAGGCTCACCCAGCGCAACACCTGCCCGAGTACGCGAGCGGGGAGGCGTCCGCGGCGCCGGGCTCGGCGCCGCGGTGTGTCGTTCAGCAGGGTGTTGAGCTCCCGGAGGGCCTCAAAGATCTTGGGGTCCTCGAAGCGGTCGAGATCTTCGAAAACGACAATGTCCTTGGAGCCGTAATCGAAGTAATGGATGATCTCGTCGAGGTACTTGTCGAAGAATGTCTGTGGCCGCTCGGTGAGGCTCACGGCGGCCCCCGCCGCCTTCACGTCGGAGACGAACCGTCCATGGGTGGCGACACGGAGGACCGTGCCCAACAGAGTCACGAGGAGCGCCGTCGCGAACCAGGCGCCTACCCGAACCCATATGGGCTCGCTCTTCTCGGTCCACTTGATTTCGGGTAGCCAACCGAACACGTACAGGAGCACCCCAACGGAGCAAACCACCAGGGCGGCCTGTATGAACGCCCGAGGGAGGCTCAGGACAGCTATGCGACTGAACCGCGAGCTCTTGCCGATCCGGTGTGACGCCCCGTAAAGAAGATGCTTAACCACCTCCTTCTGGATGCGGTTCGTCGTGTCCGTTCGAGGTTTCGCGGACGTGTCATCGACCTCAGCGTCAGGTGTCAACGTGGAGATCGCCAGCCGCTGCGTAACTCGGGGATGCTCGGCCTGGAACTCATCGAGCACACTAGACTTGCCTGCTCCGTACCGACCAGTGAGAGCGATATTCAGGTTCTTCGGGTCCTTGACGACCTCCTCCAGACGCCTCAGGTAAGTGCCGTGCTGGTCAGGGTCGAACCGCGGCGTAAGCGAGCTCAGCGACGGCCTCTCGGCGGCTTTGCTCGCGCCGCTACCTTCCGCCTCGTTCTTCCGGCGACGGAACAGCCTCTTCGGTTTTCGAGTGTCATGAGCACCTCCGGCCTCCACGTTGGCACCCTGCACTTTGCTGAGATGGCCACTGCCGACGTCCACCTCAGCGGCCACGTCCATTTCCTGGTCGGACGGCACGCTGATGGCCGCCTTTTCGGCTCGGGGAGCCTGCTGTTCCGTACCGGACTGGACGTCGCTGCCCATGTTCTCTCCGCACTGCTTGTCCTTGATCCTGCCCACCCAAGCCCCGGTGCCTAACCGAGATTGGGTCGCCGCACGACGCGACGCCAGCGTAGCTGCAGCCACCGACACCGGCGCGAAGTCGCCGCGCCTTTCTTGATCGAGCCATCAGCGGCCGAGCTCGCCATCGCGACCTGCAGGACTCTCGGTCGCACGACGTCAAGCCGCCTGCCGATCGCCGCGCCAGAAAGCAGCCAGCTTATGCAGCGTGGGGTGCGTCATTTCGCCGCCGGTGGACCGGCTATCTACAACTGATCGACCTAATCAGCGCGATTGGCCTGGACGCGTCGCGGCAGCGGCTTGCCTATCTCAGCTCGTTTGACACCTGAGCAATCAGAGACGCGCGCGCTTCCAGTTCAGCTGGCCTCAGCTTGTCTTCCAGTTCGCCCCATGGCGTGAGGTGGTCTAGCCAATCGGTCTGATCACCTTCCTTGGGTTGGTAGTTCGAATGTCGGTCCTGCGCGTCGAGCCGCAGCCCGATCAAGTGATCCGCCTTGCGAATCTCAACCACCGAGCTGATCCATGTCTCATACAATGTCCTTACTTCGGCTGACGCGTAGCCGAAGACCTTCGCCCTGACGGTGTGCTCGACGTCCGGTTCAGGCAGGGCGGGAGGCGTTCGCGGCGGACTCGTGTCAGACACAGGACGGACCAGTTGAGCCCAACGGCCAACAGCTTCGACGTATTTCAGTAGGTCGATGTACGCGTCCGCGAGCCTCTGCTGTACTCGTGCGGTGTCCGCCAGTTCTTTCGCAGCGGCGCGACCCTTCGACGAGGTCACCGCTGTGGCGATGATGCCGGCCATGCCCAAGAGCGCAGTAGACCCCATTCCAGTCATGGCCAGAACTGTTTCAGTCTTCACACGACCATCCTGCCAGCGTTGCCCCTGACGGAGCGCGTAATGCAATCGAGTCCCACATCCGGAGCTGCTTCGTCCCAGACGGAAGTTGCACCGCGTCACACCGCCGCGAGCGCGCTGCATCGCCGCGATGGGTCACTCACCGAAGGGGCTGGCTGTCGACGTCTCCCTTCCCTATGGCGTCCCTATGGCGTCGTCGTGGCGAGGAGGCGTCGCGCACGACGACCCAGATCGCTCAGATCCACCCGACCCTCCTCAGCCGCGGCCGCCAGACGCGCGGCGAGGTCCATTGCCTCGTCGAGCTCCGGTGCGGTGACTGCGGACTCCTGACCCATATCGCGAAGGATTGTGATCTCGGTCCTGGACGCGATCAAAGGGTCGGTGACCCCGTCGACCCAGACTCGAGTGCGACGGCCATCGCCGCGTTCCTCCCCGGTGATGCGCTCCAGGGCGAAGATACGGTCGGCGCGCGCGAACTTTCCGAAACCCAATGCCACCATCCGGGAGTCCGATGCCATGTAGTCATCTTGCCATTACGCATCGAACTTTGATCTGGCGTGCAACCCCGGCTGACAGAAAGGGTCCCGCGTCATACCGCCGCGTAGCGCCCGCCCGCGCTGGTTGGCTCCCAGTTCCGCGAGAAGCCGGGGTAGCAGCGGCGAGGAGTGGCGTCACGTTCTGATCATCTCGGTACGACCGGAAGCTCCTTCGCCCGCGCACGCTGAACCGCTCTCGCGGTGCTGAGTTCAACTCGGAACGGTGAATGTGCGTTCTGGTCCAGGTTGAGCGGCAGAACGAGGTCCCTGATGAGGGCGTGCTCCAGAACCCACGGCGCCGAGTCCTCAATCCAACACACGCGGGCGTGGCTGCTCATCCAGTCTGAGAGCAAAGCTTCGCCGTCACTGAAGGTCAGGCGTGTTCCCGACCCAACTCGACGCAACGTAAGGCCGATCTGATCAGCAAGGAGTGCCCCAAGCGTCAGACGAAGCGTGGACCCGTAAGCATTACCCCGATAGTGGTACCGAACCCGCGTGCGCAACGTCTGTCGACTCGCAGGACGGCCGTTCGCAGGAGGACGCGATGGCGAGATGCCGACGTACAACAAAGTGTGTCCACGCGCCGTTACGCAACCGGCGGTCGGAACGCCGGGAAGGTCGCTGAAGTACCAGGCATATACGCCGCCTGTTGCCGGGACAGCCGACGGCCGAGCTAACGCTTCTTCACGGGTCCACAGACGTGACGGATTCAGGAGGTGCGCGGCTGCATCGCGCCCGGGAACCGAATCCACAGTAGAGACCATGCCACATTCATAGGCGCTACCGGCCGATATGCGTCGCTCCGCCGCGAGCCGTACGCTCGTTCATGTCGGTTGATCGGGTGCTCAGGACAGCCAGCACGCCCGCCTGAAGATAGGTCGCTAGTGCTCGTGCACCGGTTCGGCGCCTACCTCGACACCAACCCCGCTTTGCACGCCCGTGTTTGCGGTTCCGGGCACCAGTTGGTTCTCGTCGACCTGCCCGTCAATGAGGTCTTGGAACCATCGGTCAGTTGGCCAAGTCTTGGGTCCGCCTGTCTCGAACCGCACGTGACATGCGGCAGCGGTGCCGAAATAGCCGAGTCGAACCAGTCGGACTGCCGACGCTCGGCCGACCGGGCTAAGGACTGTTTTCGTGCACGCGGCCCGGTCGGCGTACTCATCCCACTCGTCACGCGTCACCGTTTTCAGCAGGCTTTCACGAACCTCGGCGGCGCGTTCCGCTTCGTCCTGTTTGGTGCTCTGGCCCAGGCGCTCGAGGAGTCGGATTGGGGATTCGGAGATGTCCACGACGAGCGGGCCACCCTCGCGCTGTTGGTCCTCCAATAGGCTCTGGATCCGCGGAGTCAATGTGTTCTCGTAGAGCACAGACATGATGCGCGCTGAACTCGTCACCGCGCGGACGATCGGCCAGTTCGATCCCACCCACTTCTTGGGCGGGGCCGAGGCGTTGACGATCAGTTGTTGATTGACGTCGGGGAGAATCGCGAGAGATGGGTCTGGAAGGTAGATCTCCTCAGGGGCTCGGTCTGCGGCGAAGGCATCGGTCCCGAGGTTGTTGAAGACGCCTCCGTCAGAGAGAACAAGGCGCGTCGGGACCATGTCATCGACCCCGCCGGCGAACCGCATCCGATCCGACTTCACACGGAGCGGAGGAAACCCGATCGGGAAGGCCGCTGAGGCGTAGATCGCCTTCTGCAAGGGCAGTTCCGGATCATCGCCACGCCCGTATCGAGGAGAGAGAATCATCTCCCGACTCATGTAAATGGGTTGGCCCGAAGTGAGTTCCGTCGCGCACAGTACGTGGGTAACCGCAGACTCCGGCATCTGGCGTAGCTGAGGTCTACGCAGCGCCTTCTTGTCATGCCACGGGCGGAGGGTGTGGAGGATGCACTGCCCGTACGCTTCCTGCTGGACGCTCTTTCGACCGAAGACCGTGAAGCCGAGTAGGAAGAAGGTCATGGGCACCGCATAGCCAACTTCGAGGAACCAGAAGATCTCCCAGGTCCCGACCCAAGTCCCTTCAATCAGGCTCATCAAGCCCAAGAACAGCGGCCCGAAGAGCAGAAAGGTCAAGAGGCTGATCACGAGGCGCTTGATCCCGGCGAAGAAGAACACCCCGCGCTTGGATAGACGATGCCCGAGGCGGCTCGCCAGTTTTGTGAACCGCCGGGCGTCGACTCGCGTGAAGTCACCGTCGAGCGCGAGGATCGCGTTGAGGATCGACCCTCCCGAGACCGAGCTGATGAGTCGTACCTTCTCGTTTAGGCCAGAGTGGACCAAGAACAACGTGGATCCGAGCGCATAGAGCGCGGCCCGAAGCCCGCCGCCGGAGATCGCCATCCCCAATGCGAGGTTGGGTTGATCCGGTTGCAGCCAGTTGCCCCCGTCCGTTGTCATCGCAACCCCCGGTGAGACGTACCGCGCGAAGCGCGCGACTTCATGGATCCGTCATACCTGCCCAACGTTCGAAACGCATGTCGGCAATGGGAATTTCACCAACGTAGGGGGCAGGCGACGGGCGCGTCTGAGGGCCCTGTGCCACGACGTCTGCCGTGTCAAGATTGGGCCATCCTCACGGTCGCGAATGCTGCACACGCCTTGTGAGGGGCGCTCGGCGCAGGCCCTGAGGCGCAGGCGCTCTACTCGATGTGCGCATCCTTGATCGCGGAGCTTCGCCTGCTTTCGCCCAAAACCGCCGACGCTATGCGTGCGTCGGCGTGCGTCGGCGTGCGTCCTTCGGCCGCCAGTGGGGCGCACCAACTGTGTCGAGGCTTGAGGCGGGGGTGGACGGAAGTACGAGTGACCGATGCTGCACCGATCGGCTGGAGCGCTGCGGACGCAGGATAGCGACCGGCTGGAGACGCGACGAGCCTGAGACACATGGCCCTTCGGTACTGCTTCCCACATCCACCAGTCCCAGATCGTCACCTCCGATGCGATGCGTCGGACGATGGGCTCGTCTGCTCGGGCGTCGTCGTGGTGACAGCCCTCGGCGCCGACGCGACACCGGCCGAGGCACGTCAGGCACACTGCAGGTGTGTCCGACGCTCTGCGCAATCTGCTCGCCGCGCCGCCCGATCTCCCGGTCACCGCCGGCTTGGCCGC
>NZ_JBEPDH010000032.1:0-43126 GCF_040300245.1 Nocardioides sp. NPDC000445
CCGGGGCGCCGGCCGGGCGGCGGGGTTGGGGTTGCCCCCCCCCCTCCCCCGGCGCCGCCCCGCCCGCCCCGCTCCCCCCCCCCCCGGGCGGCCGAGTGGGCGATCCGATGCCCACTCGGCCGACGGGAGTGACGTCTCGACGGTCAGTAGTCGGTGCGGTCCTGCTTCGCGAGCCAGGCGTCGAACGGGTCGTACGCCTGCGGGATCCGCAGCTCGTCGACGCGGGTCGGCCAGTCGTGGTGCTCGTTGGCGCGGCCGGTTCCGAACAGGTCGTAGAAGGCGCGGTCGTCGAACCCGCCCTTGGCGGCGTCGTCACGGTCGGCGGCGTAGACGACGCGGTCCAGGCGCGCCCACAGTGCGGTCGCCAGGCACATCGGGCAGGGCTCGCACGAGGTGTAGAGCGTGCAGCCGGTTAGCGAGAAGCTGTCGGCCTCCTTGCAGGCGGCACGGATCGCGACGATCTCGGCATGGGCGCTCGGGTCCAGGTCGCGGGTGACCCGGTTCTGGCCCGTGCCCAGCAGGATGCCGTCGCGCAGGATGATGGCGCCGAACGGGCCGCCGCCGTTGTTCACGTTGCGCACGGCCAGCGCTACGGCCTGCTCCAGCCACATGGTGTCCGTCATGCCCAGTCCCCCTCGCACAGGCCCGAGGATCGATGTTCCTACTGTCATTCTGCTCCTCGACATCACTCGACCTCGTGGAGCCGGTCGTAGGTGGCGCTGATGGTCGAGACGCGGTCGCGTCCGGCCCGCCCCCGCTCATGGAGTACGCCGTCGGCGAGCACGCTCGCCAGCGACATCGGCGCGGCCAGGGAGTCGAAGGCGAGAGCGCCCTGGACCGGGCACTCCAGCGCGATGTCGGCACGGACGAGGTGGACCGTTCCGGTCGGGTCGGCGATCACGATCACGGTGCTTCCGGAGGCCGCGGCGGCGTCGACGAACTCGCCGAAGCCCGGCGGCCGGCGCCGCAGCCCGACCGCGACCACCACCGATCCTTCGCCGAGCTCGGCCAGCTCCTCGCCGATGACCTGCCCGGGAGCGGGCGCGAGCGTCACCCGCTCGCGGGTCTGGGTGAGCTGCTGGCGCAGATGGAGCGCGACCGGGTAGGAGTTGCGCCAGCCCGCGACCATCACGTCGCTCGCCTTGGCGATGGCCACGATCGCCTCGGCGATGCCGGCCTGCTCCACGACCCGCGTGATCGCGGCTGCCTCACCCTCGGCGTGGGCGCTCAGGTCCGGAGCGCCCTCGACCCGTCGCGGCTCGCCGGCCGTACGCAGCCCCCGCAGGTGGTCGCGTACCTCGTCGAAGCCGTCGAATCCCAGCGAGCGGAAGAGTCGGCTCATCGTCGCCTTGGACACCTCCGCGAGCGAGGCCAGCTCGGCCGCGCGGTAGGTCGCCAGGTCGTCGAGATGCTCCAGCAGCGTGTCGGCCGCCTTGCGCTCCTGGGGCGAGAGCGTCTGGTAGTTCGCGGCGATTCGCCGGTCGATCCGCTGGTCCGCCCGAGTCGTGCTCACGGTCATGCCGATCACGCGAAGCCCGGCACCGAGGCCCAGGCGTCCGGCTCGGTCGATCCGTCGCGCTGCAGCGTCGCCTCGATGAGCCCGTAGGGCCGGTCGGCGGCGAAGAAGACCTCGTTCTGGTTGTCGAGGTCGAAGGGGGAGAGGTCGACGAGGAAGTGGTGCTTGTTGGGGCAGGAGATCTTGAACTCCGCGATCCCCTCGAAGGCCTCCATCACGGCCCTGCCCATCTCGTAGATGGTCTGCTGCAGCGCGAGCGAGTGCACCTCGGCGAAGGTGTCGAGCATGATCGCGCGGATCCGGTCGTAGGCCTCGTTCCAGTCCTCCGGATGCGTCTCCCAGCGCCACCAGGCCGTGACCGAGGTCGCCAGGATCCGGTCGGTAGTCTCGGCGAGGGTGGTGTAGTGGTCGCGCGGGAAGCCGTGGAACTCCGAACCGGTCGACTTGAGCACCACCAGGTCGGTCAGGCCCGACAGAACGAACTCTCGTTCGCCGTAGCTGTTGACCACCGCCGTACGTGTCTCCTGACCGCGCCGGGCGAACGAGAACTCGTTGGCCGGGATGCGGTCCCAGGAGTAGGACTCCGCCTTCATCACCGACCCGGTCACCCACGGCTGATCGGCCCAGTAGGCGGTGAGGTCGAGCAGGAACGCCTCCGGCGAGGTGATGCCGAGCTCCTTGGCCTTCGCGTAGACCACGTTCTTCTGGGTGTCGGTGGCGTGCACGTGCACGTTGTCACCCTCGGTGAAGGCCGTCGCGAAGTCACCCCTGAGCTGGGTGGACACGTTCAGGTCGTGGATCGTGTGCCGTGCGCCCTCCCGGTCGACCTTGACCAGGCGTACCTCCGCCTTGCCGTGCTGGTTGGGGCCAAGAGTGATCGACATCAGCTTCCTCGATAGGTCGTGTAGGAGAACGGGCTGAGCAGGAGGGCGACATGGTGGTGCTCGCCGGCGGTGACGGTGAACCCGATGGTCACCTCGGGAAAGAAGGTCTCGCGATCCTGCTCGGCGAACCACGGCCCGGTCTCGAAGGTCAGGATGTGCGGCCCGGGCGGCACTTCGCCATCGAACCGCACCCGCCCGTCGGCGTCGGTGGTCGCGGTGCGCGCGCTGTCGTCGGGAAGGGTGAGGTAGAGCGCGAGCCCGGCGGCCGGCCGGCCGAGGGCGGCGTCGAGGACGTGCGTGGAGACGGTGGTCATGCCACCAAGCCTCGCAGCCGGAGCAGCGCGATCTCGGCGAGCTGGCCCTTGGTCACCGCGATTTCGGTAGCCGGGTCGTTCTCCAGCCGCTCCTCGAGCAGCGCGAGCATCTCCTCGGCGCTGCGTCCGGCCGCGCGCACCAGGTAGATCCGCCCGAACCGCTCCTCATAGGCCGCGTTCCCCGCCCTAAGCCGCGCCTGCACCTCGGCGTCGGCGGGGTCGACCCCGGCCTGCTCACGGGCGGAGAGCGCCGCGCTCGCCCCGTCTCCGGAGTGCCGTTCCCCGATCCTTGGGTGGTCGGCCAGGGCGCCCTCGACCTCCTCGTCGGTCCAGGCCGCGGCCAGCTGCCTCGCGGCGGCGAGCAGGTCCGGGATGTCCGTATAGGGCCGTCCCGCGACCAGCCCGGCCGCCCACGAGGGGATCGCGACGCAGGGTGCGACGACGCTCTCCGCCTCGTCGGCGGGCAGGGCGTGGAACTCGGCGAGCGTCATGGTCACCAGGGCAGCCTATGAAACGAGCGTTTCGGCGTCCGCAACGCAGGTTGCCTTTGTGTAACGCCCCGGCGGCTACCCCGCGAAGCTCTGGGCCAGGGCGAGAAGGTCGCGGTCGCGGCCGGGTGCCGCGACCAGACAGAGCCCTGCCGGGAGGTTGGTGGAGGTGCGTACCGGAATCGAGACGGCGGGGAGGCCGGCGATCCCGGCGACGCAGGTGAGGCGCATGGTGTCGTCGCGCACCCCGGCGGCGTCGGCCGCCGTCGGTGCCACCGACGAGGCGCTCGGGTAGGCGAGGATGCGGTCGCCGACGACGTCGAGGATCTCCGTACGCGCCTGCGCGAGCACGGTGCGCGCCTCGGCGGCCTGCTCCCGGGTCACCGACCGGGCCATCTCGAACCGCCCGCGCACCGCCTCACCGAGCGTGTCGAGCCGGGTCTCGAGCCAGGCCCCGTGGGCCTGCCACGCCTGGTAGGCCTGCCCGGTGACGAAGGCCTGGCGCCACTCGTCCAGTCTCGCCGCCTCCCAGTCCAGCGGCTTGGCCTCGGGCAGCGCCTGGTTCACCGCGGTGGCGACGTCCTCGGCGGCGAGCCCGACCAGCGACGGCACCAGGTGGACCTCGTCCACCGAGACGGATGACGACGCCGGAGCCTCCGGCAGCAGCACGTCACCGACTGCCTGCAGCAGGAACGCCGAACGCGTCATCCACCCGACGGTGTCGAAGGCCTTGGCGAGCGGAAGCAGGCCTTCGCGCGAGACGGCCCCGTGCGACGTACGGATCCCGTAGAGGCCCTGATAGGCGGACGGGACCCGGATCGAGCCGCCGGTGTCGGTGCCGAGCCCGATCGAGGCCTGGCCGAGCGCGACCGCGGTTGCCGACCCCGATGACGAGCCGCCGGGGATACGCCCGGGAGCCTTCGGGTTCGGCGGCGCCCCGTAGTGGGCGTTGAGCCCCGACAGCGAGTAGGCGAACTCCTCGGTGCGCGCGATTCCGCGCACCGACGCCCCGGCATCGAGCAGCGCGGCGACGGCGGCGGCATGCGACGGCGCCGTCGGCGCCTGCTCCAGCCAGGCCGGGCTCCCGGCGCCGACCGCGAACCCGGCGACCGCGTAGAGGTCCTTGACCGCGACGGTCTCTCCCGAGAGCGCGCCGTCGGCGGTGTGCGAGGAGACCAGCGGGTCCCCGACGACCCGCCAGATCCGGGTGTCGAAGGCCGGCGCGGGCGTCGAGACATGGGCCGCGGTGACCTGCCAGCCGCCGTACTCGATCCGCACCGGGTCCCGGGCCCACAGCTGCGTCTGGAGCCCACGTCCGCCGCGGTCGAGCTCCGTGACGGCCACGATCAGCGCGTGGTCGTCGTCGATCACCTGCACATGGGTCTGCACGATGCGCCGCTTCGGCGCGCCGCCGCGCGACCCGCGAAAGGCGGAGATCTGCTCGTGCCCGACGAGCAGCCCGGCGGCATCGCCTCGCAGGGTGGTCGGTGAGTCGGCGAAGAGCGCGTCCAGAGCGGCGACGTCGTCGGACATCAGCGCGCTCTCGTACGCCCGGAAGGCCTGCAGCAGCCCGTGCGGGACCGGTTTGAGCTGGGCGCCGGCATGTCGAGGGGTCATAGGGCGAAGTCTGCCTTGCGGATCGTGGCGTGTACGCCTTTGACGACGTCGACGACCTGGGAGATTCGGAAGTCGGTGGCCGCCGAGAGATAGGCGTACGCAGCCTCCGGCTCCATCCCGAAACGTGCGCTGAGCAGGGCGATCGCGGCACGGACGCAGTTCTGCGTGGCCACGTCGAGGGACTCGTCGAGTCCGGTGGGAATCAGAAACTCAGAGGTCTCCGCCAGCGGCCCGGCGAGCTCACCGAACCGCGTCGCGGCCTCCTCGCGAGCGACCAGGTCGAAGCGGAGCGTCGCCCGGAGCGACGCCTCCAAGGCCGTCAGCGAGACCTCGCCGTCGCCCTGCGCGAAGTGCGGGTCGCCGACGTAGGCCAGCGCCCCGGCGACCTGGACGGGCAGGTAGAGGGTCGGCCCCGGCCGTGAGCAGCCGGATGTCGATGTTGCCGCCGTGCGACCCCGGCGGAACCGAGTGCGGCCGCTCAGACCCCGGCACGGCGACCCCCATGATCCCGAGGAACGGGTCGAGGGCGAACGACGCCGGCCCGATCACCCCACGTCCGTCGACGACGGGCGTGAAGACGCTGTGCACCGGCGAGTCGCCTCGCGGGAACTCCTCCGGCAGCGCGCCGCGCCCGTGCCGGTTCGAGACGACGCCGTAAGGCACTCGCGGCAGCGTCTCCAGCACCGTGATCGCGAGCAGGTCGCCCACCTCGGCACCCTCGACCTCTATCGGCCGCGAGACCACGTGCGGCCCGTCGACTCCGAAGGTCCGCTCGTAGCCCGACGCCGCGAGAGCGACCGCGTCGGAGAGGACCTCCGAGACGCCGTGGGCCGAGAAGAACCGCTCCGGGTCCCGCCCCTGGTCCTCGAGGATGCCCTCGTGGGAGATCGTGTCGACGGTCACCGAGGTTCCCGGCGCGACGCTCAGCACGGGGGAGTCCGTCGCGCACGGCAGCCGTCCCCACAGCACGTTGTCGACCTCGGCCGGGAGGTAGGTCGAGGAGCTGATCGGTCCGGTTCCCGGCTGCAGTGCCGTCACGGTGGGGGCAGTCATGGTCGAAACCGTATGGAACGGATGTTTCACGCTCGTGACGAGCGGATCGGCCGGGGACTCAGAAGACGAGCGCGACGCCGAGGAGCACCGCGATGAGCAGCAGCGCCCCGGCGAGGATGAACCCGGTGGAGAAGGCCGGCAGCGGGCGCCGTTCCCGCATCGCGCGCTCGACCCGTGCCCAACGGACCATCGCGAGGACCGTGCACAGGATCGCGGTGAGCACCAGCAGGGCGACCACCCCGATGCGTACGCCCTCCGAAGTGGGGATCTGGAACGAGTGCAGCGCGACCGCGCCGGCGAGCAGGCCGAGAACGGTGCGTGCCCAGGCCAGGAAGGTGCGCTCGTTGGCCAGCGTGAACCGCGGGTCCGGCTCAGAGCCGTGGTGGTAGACCCAGTGCGGGTGCCGCGGGTCCTCCTTCGATGGCGTCTCGGTCATGACCCCATCGTCCACCACATCGGGTCCCGATCTAGATTATTACCCATGGGTAATAGGGAACCGGCCGAGTTCGACCGCGACATCGCGGTCCGTCGGGTCGATCAGAAGACGTACGCGGCCGACCTCGCGCCGGGCTGGGTGGTCGGCGGCGGGGTCAACGGCGGCTACCTGCTCGCCGTGATCGCCAACGCGCTGCGGGCTCACCTGCCGAACCACCCGGACCCGATCGTGCTGAGCGCCTTCTACGCCGGCGCGAGCACCCCGGGGCCGGCGGAGGTCCGCGTCGAGACCAAGCGCGACAAGGGCTCGCTGGCCATCGCGACCGCTGAGCTGTGGCAGGGCGAAGAGCTGCGGATCACCACCACGGCGACGTACGCGGACCTCGACGGCCTCCACGCCAAGAGCAGCGGCTTCGAGCGGGTCACCGCGACCGAGCCGGAGCTGCCGCCGCTCGATGAGTGCCTCTCCTCGACCACGGCGCCCGAGGAGATGAAGAAGTTCGTGCCGATGCTGGACCGCTACGAGCTCTGCGTGCCGAAGGAGCAGTTCGTCTGGGGCGGCGCGGCGCCGACCGGCGAGGCGGTCTTCACCGGCTGGTTCCGACACCACGACCGCGAGCCCGACCCGCTCTCGCTGCTGCAGGTGCTCGACGCGCTCCCGCCGGTCACCTTCGGGCTCGAGCTGCCGGGTTGGGCGCCGACGCTCGAGCTCACCTGCCACATCCGGCACAAGCCGGCACCGGGCTGGCTCAAGGTCACCCACTTCTCCCGCAACCTCTCGGGCGGGATGTTCGAGGAGGACTGCGAGGTCTGGGACTCCGAGGGCAAGCTGGTCGCGCAGGCGCGTCAGCTGGCTCGGCTGCCGCGCGCCTGACGGGTCAGATCCGCCGACTCGGCGCCACGATGTTCACATCGGGGCGCAGCGGTCCTTCCCGCCGTACGCGTCCCAGTGCCAGGCCTCGGCCGAGTACTGCTTCAGCCCGAAGTCCAGAGCGTTCTTGTTCAGGAACCGCCACACCGCGCTGGCCGGCTCCGAGGCCCGCGTCGCGCAGGTCTTGCCGCCGGTCGCGCTGGGCTGCTCGAAGTCGATGGCGATGCCGAGCTGGTGGGAGGAGTGGCCGGGCTGCGCGGTGAGGGTGTAGTCGCCGGACGGACAGCCGCCGGTGGCGTCGTCCTGGCACAGCGCCTTCTGCTTCTTCATCGTCCGGAACGAGCTGCCCGCGACCAGGTCGACGCCCTGCTTCGAAGCCCTCTTGACCAGCGCTGCCGCGGCTCCGGAGATGCGGGCGTTGACGACGGTCAGGCCGTCGGCGCCGTCGATGTAGTAGGGGTCGCCCTTGGTGCTCTCGGTGCCCGTGTTGGGCAGCCCCTCGACCGCGCAGAGCCGCACCGGGATCAGCCTGCCCTCGTCATACCCCTCGCCCTCGCCGATGTCCTTCGTCCCCGGCGCGCACACCAGCGCGGTCGAGTCGGCGCGTACGTTGCCGACCGGCCTCGTCGGTGCCGCGACCTCGAGGAGCTTGCCCTCTGCAGCGCCGGCGGCGCGCTGCTCGGAGGCCCTGACGGCCAGCTTGGCGAGATGACCGGTGACCCCGCCGGTGTTCGCGTCGGCATCGGTCTGACCGGCGTCCGGGGCCGTCTTCGGGACGTCCTCGGGGCAGGCCGTGATCGTCTCGCTCAGCGGCTTCTGGGTCCCGGATGCGAGGGTGATGTTCGCGCACACGACCGTGGTGTGGTCGCGCTTGGCGTAGGTGTCCTGCCAGGTCCGGTAGCCCGCCACCGAGAAGCTGTTGCCTGCCTCGTCCGCCTGCAGCGTACGCAGCCTCAGGCCGTCGCCGTAGGCGCCCGGCTGCTCCAGCCAGGTGCCGATGTCCGCGGCGGTGACCTCCCAGCCGACGCTGCGCAGCGACGCCACGGCCACCGACAGGTCGCTGCCGACGCCGTTCAGGCCATCGGTCGTGGTCTGCTCCCACTTCTGCCTCTGGTCGTAGAAGTCGTACGCCCCGTAGCCGCCCACCCCGACCAGCGCGAGCAGCAGCAGACCCACGACCACCTTCGGCCACCGCCGCTTCTTCGGCGGCTCTGGCCCGAACCGGCCGGGCCCGAAACCCTGCGGGTACGCCGGTGGAGGCTGGTGTCCGTAGGGCTGCTCGGCGTAGGGCTGGTCTTGGTAGGGCTGATCCGGGTAGGGCTGCTCCGGATACGGCTGATCCGGGTAGGGCTGCTGGTTCGGATACGCCTGCTGATCCGGGTAGGGCTGCTGGCCGTAGGGCGGCTGCTCAGACGGATAGGGCTGCTGTGCCGGCGGATAGGGCTGCTGCTGACCCGGGTACGGCCGCTGCTCGGGGTAGCGCTGCCCGCCCGGGTAGGGCTGGTGCTGCCCCGGATGAGGCCGTTGCTGACCTGGGTGCGGCTGCTGCGGCCGTCCCGGCGGCGCCTGTGGTCGCTGGGGCTGCCGCGGGCCGGGGAAGGGCTGCTGCCCCCGGTAGGGCGGGCGAGGCTCGCCGGGGCGCCGCGGGGGCCACTGCTGATCGCTCATGATCGGGCCCCGGACGGGGGCAGGCAGGCGATGAGCAGAAGACGGCGAGGCACGGCGTTGGAGCGTACCCAAGAGACACCACTTTCCGGGTGTCTAGGGAACAATCTCACACGTGAACAGCCCCAAGACCGTAGTGGCCGCGGCGATCCTCAGCGCCGACGGCAAGCAGGTGCTGGCCGCGAGGCGTACGTCTCCGCCCGAGGCCGCCGGACGCTGGGAGCTCCCCGGCGGCAAGGTCGAGGAGGGGGAGACGCCGGAGGCGGCCCTCGTCCGGGAGATCGGCGAGGAGCTCGGCTGCCTGATCGAGGTGCTCGACTGGATGCAGGGCGAGGCGCCCATCGGTGAGGAGGCCCGCCTGATCGCGGCCACCGCGCGGGTGGTCGCGGGGGAGCCGAGGCCGCGCGAGCACGACCGGGTCCTCTGGCTGGCGGCCGAGGACCTCGACTCGGTCGACTGGCTCGAGCCGGACCGTCCGTTCCTCGATGCGCTCCGCCACGTACTCGGAGTGCCCAAAGGGCCCACGCTGCGCGGCATCTTCTTCGAGGAGGAGGACGCCCGTTCGGCCGCCTCGACGCTGGAGCGCGAGGGCTGGACGGCCCGGGTCACCCGGGAGCGCTACCAGGGCGAGGACGACGACGAGGACCACCCCTGGTCGGTGGAGACCGACGCCCCGGAGATGGTTCTGGAGCTGCTGGTGGACCAGTACGACGGCTGGCTCGACATCCCCGAGGACGCACCGGACGACTCGATCGCCCCCGAACCCGTCGAGCTCCCCGACAACCCCAAGCGGATAAAGCGCCCCGACCTAGGATCGAGTTCGTGACTTCACAGAAGAGCCTGCTGCTCGTGCACGCCCACCCCGACGACGAGACGATCACGACGGGGGCGACGATGGCGAAGTATCTCGCCGAGGGCGCCCGCGTGACCCTGGTGACCTGCACGGCAGGGGAGATGGGCGAGATCCTGGTGCCCGAGCTGGCCCACCTCGCCGCGGACCGGGACGACGCCCTGGGCGATCACCGCCGGGGCGAGATCGAGGACGCGATGGCGGCCCTGAAGGCGCCCGACGGCAGCCAGGTCGACCACCGCTGGCTGGGCGGATTCGGCAACTACCGTGACTCCGGGATGACCTGGAGCGACGACCGCACCCATGCGCTCCCCGACCCCGACGCCCGCGAGAACGCCTTCTGGTACGCCGACCTCAACGAGGCCGCCGACCACCTCGTCGCGATCATCCGCGAGGTGCGACCGCAGGTGCTGGTCACCTACGACGAGTTCGGCAACTACGGCCACCCCGACCACATCCAGGCCCACCGGGTCGCGACGTACGCCGCCCATCTCGCCGCCGTGCCGACCTACAAGAAGGAGCTCGGCGAGGCTCACGAGATCGACCGGATCTTCTGGACCGCGATCGCGGAGAGCTGGATCCGCGAGGGTCTGCGGGCGGCCCGCGCGGCCGGCAACGAGGACGCGCTCGGCGGGATGGACCCCGAGGGTCCGCTGCCGATGGCCACTCCCGACGTCGACATCGCCGCCGCGATCGACGGCACCGCCTTCGCCGACCAGAAGGTCGCCGCGATGCGCGCCTACCCCACCCAGATGGACATGGAGGAGGGGATCTTCGCGATGACCAACAGCCTCGGTACGACCGCGTGGTCCCACGAGCACTTCCGGATCGCCAAGGGAGACGTCGAAGGGACCACCCTGACCGACCTCTTCGCCGGGTTGTGAGGCCGCTCGGCGGTGGCCTGGCTCGTGGTGGGGCCGGTCTTCTCCTCGGTCTCGTCGTCGGGGTCGCGGCGGTCGCGGTCCACCCCTGGTGGTGGGGCCTGCTGCTCGCGTTGGCCGCGTCCTCGGCGACGCTGCTCGTGCTGCCGCGCGGGGCCTCGAGGATCGCGTACGCCGTGGCCTGGGCGATCGTGGTCGCGCTGGCCGCGACGCCGAGGCCGACGGGCGGGTATGCCGTCGCGGGCGACGTGGCGGGATACCTGATGATCTTCTGGGCCGTGCTGATGGTCGTGGTGGCCGCCGCGACCGTGTCGAGGACCGCTTCCCGGGCCGATCAGGACCTCGCCGCGAAGTGACGAACGTCCCAAGATGGGCTACGGGTTCGGCCTAGGGGGGTATAGGTCCTAGGCTCTCCCGCATGTCCCATGAGCCCGAGGCCTCCAAGGCCCCCGAGCCCGCGAAGCAAACTGACGCGGCCGGGTCCAACGCCAGCCAAGCTGGCGCGGACGATGCTGCCATCGAGACGATCATGATCCCTCAGATCGAGATCGATGCTCGTGTTGCCGAGTCGACGGGTGCTGCGCCGGTCCCGACCGATGCCGATGAGGATCCCGCCGAGGAGACCCTGCTGCGCAGCACGATGCTGCGCTCGGAGCTGCCGAAGCGCGCGCCGCTGCCGGAGGACGAGAACTTCCTCTTCGTCTCGAAGAACCGGAAGTTCGCCCCGGAGCCGGACGCGGCCGACGCCGCACCCGACCTGGCTGACGACGCGGCGACCGAGATCGCCTTCGACCGCCAGGTCCAGGACGTCCCCGACTTCGATGACGAGCCTCTCGAGGCGACCGTCATGGGGGTCGGGCCGTTCGTCGTGGACGAGCCGGCGCCCGCCGAGCCTGCTCCTTTCGAGACGGCCTTCGAGCAGCCCGACTACGCCCAGCCGGTCGCGGCCGAGAGCAAGCCGCTCGGCACCGGCACCAAGGTCGCCGTCGCGGTCGCGGGCGGCGTCGCCATCCTGGCCTTCGCCGGGTGGGCTGCCGCGTACGCCGTGGCCGGGGAGAAGATCCCCGAGGGCACCACGGTCGCGGGCGTGGACATCGGCGGCATGACGGCCGACGAGGCGACGCCGCTGCTGGACCAGAAGTTCGCCCCGGCCCACAGCCAGCCGATCAACGTGACCGCCGGCGACAGCACGACCGAGGTCAACCCGGCCGACGCGGGCCTGAGCTTCGACGCCGAGGCGACGATCGAGAAGGCCGACGCCGTACGCAGCTGGAGCCCGGTGAAGCTGTGGAAGCACTTCACCGGCGGTGGCGAGATCGAGCCCGTCATCAAGGCCGACGACAAGCTGATCGCCAAGGTCGCGGCCAAGGTGAACAAGCGCGCCGGCACCCCCTTCAAGGACGGCGACGTCGTCATCAAGAAGGGCAAGATCAAGACCACCCAGCCGGTCGCCGGCGAGGGCGTCAGCGACGAGGCGCTCCGGACCGCGCTCGCCGGTCAGCTCCTCGTCGAGGGTGACCGCAAGGCCGACGTACCTCTCGCGGAGCTCACCCCCGACGTCGACGAGGCCGACGTCCAGGAGGCGGTCGACAAGGTCGCCACGCCGGCGGTCTCCGGCCCGATCACGCTGAAGTTCGAGAAGACCCCGGTGGAGCTGTCCCCGAAGGAGTTCGGCGACGCGATCCGGTTCGACCCCAAGGACGGCGAGCTGCAGGCCTCCGTGGCGCCCAGCAAGCTCAAGAAGGTGCTCAAGAAGGCCCTCGCCGACGACGCCGCGAAGCCGGTGGACGCGACCATCAAGATGGTCAACGGCGCTCCGAAGGTCATCCCCGCCAAGCCGGGTGTCACCTTCAACCAGAAGGACCTGGAGGCGGTCTTCCTCGACGTCGTCACCGCGCCCCAGGGCGAGCGCACCGTCGAGGTGAAGTCGAAGGTCGCCAAGCCCAAGGTCACCACCGAGGAGGCCAAGTCCTGGGGAGTGAAGGAGAAGGTCTCCACCTTCACCACCAACTTCCCCTACGCCGAATACCGCAACGTCAACATCGGCCGCGCCGCCGAGCTGGTCAACGGCACCGTGCTCGCTCCGGGCGACACCTTCTCCCTCAACGGCATCGTCGGGGAACGTACGGCCGCCAACGGCTTCACCAAGGGCTGGATGATCCAGAACGGGATCTTCCGCGAGGACTACGGCGGCGGTGTCTCGCAGATGGCGACGACCACGTTCAACGCGATGTTCTTCGCCGGTCTCCAAGATGTCGAGCACAAGGCGCACTCGCTCTACATCGACCGCTACCCGATCGGCCGTGAGGCGACCGTCGCCTGGCCCTCGCTGGACCTGAAGTTCAAGAACAACACCAAGTACGGCGTCCTGATCCGCTCCTGGGTCAACCCCGCCAGCGCCAGCGGCCAGGGCTCGGTGACCGTCGAGATGTGGTCCACCAAGATCTACGACATCAAGGCCCGCACCGGCGAGCGCTACGACTTCAAGTCGCCGGGCAAGCAGAAGATCACCGACGGCAACTGCGAGAACACCGTCGGCGCCCCGGGCTTCTCGATCAACGTCTGGCGCGACTTCTACAACGCCGGATCGGGCGCGAAGGTCGACACCGAGACCTTCAAGACCACCTACATCCCGCAGGACGAGGTCGAGTGCACCGACGAGTCGGAGAAGCCGCCGCCCGCCGACCCCAACTAGCGTTCAGCGAGAGCTGAGTCGGCGCAAACGGACCGGAGCGAAGCGAGGACCGTATTGCGCCGACTCGGCGCGAGCTGTCAGGGCGTCAGGCGGTGCAGGTCACGGGGGAACAGGGTGACCTCGCGGATGTTGGCGGCCCGGACGAGCCGAGCGACCCATCGTTCGAGGCCGAGCGCAAAGCCGCCGTGGGGCGGCATCCCATGGGCGAAGGCCTGCAGATACGACGCGTACGCCGCCGGGTCCTCGCCGCGCGCCCGGATCGCCTGCTCGTAGTCGGTGAGCCGGTGCAGGCGCTGCCCGCCGGTGACCAGCTCCAGGCCCCGGAAGAGCAGGTCGAAGCTGTTGGTCCAGCGCTCGTCACCGGGCTGCGGGTGGGTGTAGAACGGCCGCTTCCCGATCGGGTAGCCCTCCACGGCCAAGAAGTCCGAGGCGTACGTCTCCCGAGCCCACGCCCCGAGCGCGCGCTCGTGCTCGGGAGCGAGGTCAAGCTCGTCCTCGGCCGCCCCGACCAGCTTCAGCGCGTCGGTGAAGTGGATGACCGGGATCTCCTCCGGCACCACGGGAAGCGCTGCGCCCAGCCGTTCGACCGCGTCTGAGGCGTACGCCGTGATCCCTTCGACCATGCCCGCCACCACCGTGCGAAGGACGGCGAGCACGTCGCGGTGGTTGCGGATGAATCCGAGCTCGACGTCGAGGCTGACGTACTCGGCCAGGTGTCGCACCGTGTCGTGCGGCTCTGCCCGGAAGACCGGCCCGACCTCGTAGACCCGTTCGAAGACGCCCACCAGCTGCTGCTTGTAGAACTGGGGCGACTGGGCGAGGTAGGCGGACCGCCCGAAGTAGTCGATCTCGAAGACGTTCGCTCCCGACTCGGTCACCGACTCCACGATCTTGGGGGAGTGGACCTCGGTGAAGCCGGCGGCGTCGAGGGTCTGCCGGAAGCCGCGAAGGGACGCCGCGGCGAGCTCCCATCGGGCCCGGACCGCGGGATGACGCCAGGTCACCGGCGCGTGGTCGAGCAGGGTCGGCAGACCGGCCGCGAGCTCGGGTCGCCAGAGCTCGACCGGTGGGGTGATCGCAGGGTCGGAGAGAGAGGTGACCACCGGCGAGGTGACCTCGATCCCTCCCGGCGCCTGCGGGTTGGCGGTGGCGATGCCGATCACCTCGACCGGCGTCTCCTCGGGTGGTGTCTGCTGCCCGTCAGCCGGCTTGATCACCACTTGGGCAAGGCCGCTGTGGTCACGCAGCACGAGGAACGTCACGGCAGCGAGCTCGCGTCGTCGGTGCACGTGTCCGCAGAGCCGAACGGTGGTGCCTGGTGTGGCCGCGGTGAGACGGGCGGCGAGCGTACGGTCTATCGGTTTCATCATTCCTCCAGGTGGCGAGGCCCTGGAGGTGTGGGCGGGGGCTAGGTCGCGGTGCCACCACACCTTCGCTGATGTCTCATCAGCCTCTCGTCGATACGCCGTACGCGCGGGTGCCGCCGTGCCGCGGGGCAGAGGGTCGTCACTCCTCGGCGGTGCCACTGACGATCGTAGATCTCGCCACAGGCCGTCCGCCAACGCGTTTTCTGGCCGTGACGCGGATCACAGCTGTTCGTTGAGCGGTCATGCGCCCGTTCCTGCTGAGTCTTCTCGCTGCTGTCGCGCTCGTTCTTTTCCCGGCCCCGCCTGCCGCTGCTGCGGGGTCGAGCCCGACCGCGATCCCGCTGCCGGGGTCGCCCTATGGCGACCCTGCCGGGTCCAATGACTGGGCGTGCGCGCCGTCGGCAGCGCGCCCGACGCCGGTGATCCTGGTTCACGGCACCTTCGGCGACCGCCGCTCGCTGCTGGACCCGATCTCGCTGGCCATGAAGCGGGCGGGGTTCTGCGTCTACTCGTTCGACTACGGCAACCGCGCGACCGGCGACATCCGGGACTCGGCCGCTCACCTGGGTGAGTTCATCGAGCGCGTACGCGAGGTCACCGACGCCGACAAGGTGTCCCTCGTCGGCCACTCCCAGGGCGGGATGATGCCGCGCTACTACATCAAGAACCTCGGTGGCGCCGCCTACGTCGAAGATCTCGTCGGCCTCGCCCCGTCCAACCACGGCACGACTGTCGTCATGGACGGGACCGCGATCGGAGCCACCGGTCTGTGCCAGTCGTGTGCCCAGCAGGCGGCCGGCTCGCCGTTCCTCGTCGACCTGAACGCCGGCGACGAGACCCCGGGCGACATCTCCTACACCCAGATCGTCACCGCCACCGACGAGGTGGTCGTGCCTCACACCTCCGGCTTCCTCGCCGAGGGCCCGAACACCACCAACGTACGCATCCAGGACGCCTGCGCCCTCGACCTCTCCGACCACCTGCTCATCCCGATGAGCACCTCCGCCATCGCCCTCACCCTCGACGCCCTCACCCGCGAAGGCCCCGCAACCCCGGGCCTGAAGACCTGCTGACCGTCGCCGGGAGAGGGATCCCCGACGACGTGGTCACCAGACGGTGTGAATGGAGTCGTACGCCTGCAGCCTGCTGTCCTTGGTCACCAGGGGAAGGTTCTCGAGCATGCTCTGAGCTGCGAGCATTCGGTCGAACGGATCGCGGTGGTCCCAGTCGAGCTCACCGGCGAGGCGTGAGTGGTTGAAGTCCATCGGCAGCCGCTCCAGGACATGAAGGCGTGTGCGGTCCTCGAAGGTGGCGGCCAGGGTGCCTCCGCCGGGGAGCTTGCTGAGCCGAGCCTTGGTGGAGATCTCCCAGAGGCTCGCCGCCGAGACGAAGACCTCGGTGTCGATGTCGATGACGGCCTCGTAGGCAGTGGTGCTGAGCCGGTCGGGGTCGCTCACCAGCCAGATGTACGCGTGGGTGTCGAGGAGGACCCGCTCATAGGTCTTCATCGAGCGAGCCCTCCCAGGCGGCGATCTCGTCGTCGGGGAGTGGGTCGAAGAACTCGTCGGGCACGCTCACGCGCAGGCCGCCGAGAATCCGTCGGGTCGGCCTTTCGATCGGCACCAGGCGGGCGATGGCACGGTCGCCTCGGGCGATGACGACCTGGCCGCCCGCCTCGACCTCGGTGAGCAGGCTCGACAAGTGTGTCTTCGCCTCCTGCACCTTCACCACATGTGCTGCATCCATACATCCACGGTAGGTTGGTCAACCAGGTTGGTCAACCCGCCGTCGTGACCCACTGAGGAGGACAGGATGCATCTGGATCTGGTGACATTCGTCGTGCCCGACTACGACGAGGCGGTGGACTTCTTCCGCGACGTCCTCGGCTTCGAAGTGACCGAGGACGCCCCTGCGACGACGAATGACGGCCGCCCGAAGCGATGGGTGGTCGTCCGCCCGCCCGGCGGCGGCAGCGGGTTCCTGCTCGCTCGGGCCGACGGACCCATGCAGGCCGCGAGGATCGGTGACCAGACCGGCAGCCGGGTCACGTTCTTCCTGCGTGTGGACGACTTCGGCGTGGCGTACGAAAAGCTGGTCGCCGCCGGGATCGAGCTCGTCGGGCCGGTGCGCGAGGAGTCCTACGGCACCCTCCAGGTCTTCAGGGACCCCTTCGGGAACCTGTGGGACCTGTTGTCGGGATGACGCGCTACGGAGTGGGCGAGGCGTAGTAGCGGCAGCGGTGGTGCTCGGTGAAGCCGAGGCCTTCGTAGAGGGCGAGGCCGGGGGCGTTGGTGGTCTCGACGTGCAGCCAGGCGGCGCGGGCGCCGCGTTCGGCGCCCCATTCGAGCAGGGTGGCGAGGGCTTTGCCGGCGAGGCCCTGGCGGCGGTGTGCCTCGGCGACCTCGAGGTCGTGGATGGCCAGCCAGTCGCGTTCCATCGTGCCCATGATCCGGGCGGTGTCGCCGAGGGTGATCAGCACCTGGGCGCCGCTCTCGCCCACGGTCTCGACGTGGGCGTCCTCGACGGGTGGCGGCAGCAGTCGCCGGGTGGCGGCGAGCCCGGCGAGCTGGAACTCGACGGTCACGTCCTCGACCCAGCCGCGCGCGAGCACGGCCTCCTCGGCCGCGGAGCCGACCTCGATCTTCACCCTCGGTCGCTTGTGGCGGGCCCGGTAGAAGCTCTCGACACGATCGATCGCCGACTCCAGGTCGACACCGGGATCGCCGATGGCCAGCGCCGAGTTGGGGCGTCGGCGGACCGAGACCTCGTGGTCGAAGAGCACCCACTCGCCCAACGCCTCCGAGGTGGTGCCGGGGAAGATCGCGGCGCTGAGCAGCTCGGCCTCGCGCACCCCGATCCGCAGGCGTACGTTCGGCCGCGGTGGCACCGGTTTGCCGGAGACGATCTCGGCGACGGGCACGCTCACCTGCTCCCCGGACTCGCGCTCGATGACCGCGATGCCGTCTGCCCAGGACGTACAGACCCCGAGGATGTCGGTGAAGGCAGGGCCGCCGGTGGGGCCGGTCTCGCCGGGCACGAGGCGACGGATGACGATCCGCTTGCCGACGACATGTGGTCCCAGGAGATGAGCAGGCACGTGGGGATACTAGGCTGTTCCCTGAAGGGCCAGTCGTGCCCCTCTGACTTTCGTGATACCCCGCTTGGAGGAGCCCCGAATGACGTACGTCATCGCCCAGCCCTGTGTTGACGTGAAGGACAAGGCTTGCGTCGACGAATGTCCGGTGGACTGCATCTACGAAGGCAAGCGGATGCTCTACATCCACCCCGACGAGTGTGTCGACTGCGGCGCCTGCGAGCCGGTGTGCCCGCCCGAGGCGATCTTCTACGAGGACGACACCCCGGAGGAGTGGAAGGAGTACTACGACGCCAACGTCAAGTTCTTCGACGACCTCGGTTCGCCCGGTGGCGCTGCCCGCATGGGTGAGATCGACAAGGACCACCCGTTCGTCGCCGCGCTGCCCCCGCAGAACCAGGACTGATGCCGGCCTCGATCCCGGTCTCGCAGCGGCTGCCTGACTTCCCCTGGGACAAGCTCGCTCCGTTCAAGGAGAAGGCGTCCGCGCACGCTGACGGGCTGGTAGACCTCTCGATCGGGACTCCGGTCGACCCGACTCCCGTCGTGGTGCAGAAGGCCCTTGCTGCTGCTGCGGACTCGCCGGGCTACCCGACCACGATCGGCACACCCGCGGTGCGTCAGGCCGCGATCGACTGGCTCGCCCGCAACCACGGCGTCGACGGCCTCGGGCTGGACAACGTGCTGCCGGTGATCGGCTCCAAAGAGCTGATCGGCTCGCTGCCGCTGCACCTCGGCGTCGGCCAGGGTGACCTGATCGCCTACCCGGAGCTCGCCTACCCGACCTACGAGGTCTCCGCGGCTCTCGTCGGCGCCGACACCGTCGCCACCGACTCGCTGGTCGCGCTGGGCCCGAAGGCGCCGAAGATCCTGTGGATCAACTCGCCCTCCAACCCGAGCGGCCGGGTGCTCCCGGTCGAGCACCTGCGCAAGACGGTCGAGTGGGCGCGCGAGCGCGGCACGCTGCTGATCTCCGACGAGTGCTACATCGAGTGCGCCTGGGACGTCGAACCGATCTCGGTGCTGCACCCCGACGTCTGCGGTGGCTCCTACGAGGGCATCCTCGCCGTCCACTCGCTCTCCAAGCGCTCCAACCTCGCGGGCTACCGTGAGGCCTTCGTCGCCGGTGACGCCTCGGTCCTCGGCGAGCTCCTCGCGGTCCGCAAGAACCTCGGCCTGATGATGCCGGGCCCGCAGCAGGCCGCCATGGTGACCGCGCTCGGCGACGACCAGCACGCCAAGGAGCAGCACGCCCGCTATGCCGCCCGGCGCACCAAGCTCAAGGCGGCGCTGGAGTCGGCCGGCTTCCGCATCGACCACTCCGAGGCTTCCCTCTACCTCTGGTCGACGCGTGACGAGGACTGCTGGGCCACTGTCGAGTGGCTCGCCGAGCGCGGCATCCTCGCCGCTCCCGGCGTCTTCTACGGCCGCGCCGGCAGCCAGCACGTACGCATCGCCTTCACCGCCACCGACGAGCGCGTCGACGCGGCCGTCGCCCGCCTCTCGGCGTAGCCGGGCGGGGTTTGCCCCATACGTGAAGATTGGTGGAGTGAGCGCACAGCCGGGGACCCCGACGGGCCCGCCGACCATCCCGCCCCCGGGTCCGCGCCCTCCCGCGCCGGGCCCTCACGGGCCGAGACTCCCCGAGCCGGCGCGCGAGGCGCTGCGGAAGTCGGCGCGGGAAGCCCGCAAGCAGCTGCGGCCGGTACGCAAGCACCTCATCGTCCTCGGCGTCGTGATCGCCGTCGCCCTGGTCTTCGCGGGCCTGCGGCTCCTCGGTGTCGGGGTCGGCGGCATCCCGGTCCTCGCCCGCGAGGCCTGCACCGTGACCTCCGAGGGCGAGACCTACGACCTCTCCTCCGAGCAGGCCGAACGTGCTTCGGCGATCGCCGCCCAGGCCGTACGCCGCGGCCTCCCCGCCCGCGCGGCCTCCGTCGTACTGGCGGTCGAGCTCGCCGACCACTCGCTCGAGCGGGATCCGGCGAAGGCGGCCGGCCTCTACGACCGGCTCTCCGGGGTCGTCGACTATCGCCAACAGTCAGTCCCGGGCGTCGCCCAGCAGATCAGCGACGGCTCGCGCGACGGCTACCGCGACGCCGAACCCGAGGCACGGGCACTGGCCTCGGCACTGACCGGCAACACGCCTGAGGCGTTCTCCTGCGTGGTCAAGGGCGGTGCCGAGGAGGTCCCGGACAGGCTCAGCGGAGCCGGTCTCACCTCGCGCGCGGAGGCGCTGCGCGAGGACGTACGCAATGTCTACGGAGGCCTCCCCGAAGGCGGCTTCCAGCCCGGCGGCGTGACGACCGGCCACATGGTCGGCTCGGCCCACTACGAGGGCCGCGCGGTCGACTACTTCTTCCGGCCCATCAACGCCCCCAACAACATCAGGGGCTGGTCCCTGGCGCAGTACCTCGTCGCCAACGCCGACCGCCTCGACATCGAGACCGTCATCTACGACGACCGCATCTGGACCAAGTTCCGCTCCGGCGCCGGCTGGCGCGACTACGAGGTCCCGCCCCGTGGCGGCGACCAGGCCATCCTCGAGCACCGCGACCACGTCCACGTCGACATCGCCGACTGACGCCGAGGCGTCACGTGCGTCGGCCGAGAGGTCGCTCGCGTCGGACGAGTGGGCACTCAGCTGCCATCTCGGCCGACCGGGGTGACGCCTCGACCGACGGGGGTGACGCCTCGGCGGGTGGGTCAGGCGAGGGTGACGACGATCTGGTCGCTGGTGACCTTGGGGGTGTCGGCCCACTCCTCGTCCTTGCCGGCGGACCAGGTGCGGCCGTCGTAGGCGATGGAGGTGGCGCCGAACTCGCTGGCCCGGGCGAGTACGTAGTGGGCGACGGCCCAGCCGTTGCGCTGGCCGGTCTCGCCGGCGTCGACGGGGATGACCACCGTGCTGCCGTCGACCCTGGCGCGGCCGACCATCTGGCCGAGCAGCTGGTTGACCTCGGTCTTGGTCGCCTGGGGCTTTCCGGAGCCGGCCTCGGGCTCGTCGATCCGGCAGGTCAGCGCGGCGGGGGAGTAGCCGCTGATCGCGGAGGCGATCGCGCGGCCCTCGCCCTCGTGGTCGGCGTACGCCTCGGGGTAGGCCGAGCGCTGCACCTCCTGCGCAGCCTCCGTGACCACCATGTCCTCGTAGCCCTCGATCTTCACCAGCGCGTCGTAGAACTTGTTGGTGGCGTAGACGGGGTCCTGGACCTGCTCCTCGGTGCCCCAGCCCATCGACGGGCGCTGCTGGAAGAGACCGAGCGAGTCCCGGTCACCGTGGCTGATGTTGTAGAGCTTCGACTCCTGGATCGCGGTCGCGATCGCGATCGTGGCCGCCCGCGCGGGCAGGCCGCGCTTGAGCCCAAGCGCGGTGATCACGGCGGCGTTGCCCATCTGCTCGGGGTCGAAGCGCGCCTCGTACTCGCCCGCGACCGCCGTGCACTGCTGCAGGTCGGGCAGGATCGAGTCCAGCTTGTCCGTCGCGGCCTGGACGACCCAGTAGATGCCGCCGGCGATCACGCTGAGCACCACCACGGCGGTGAGAAGCTTCTTCAAATCGGCACTCTGCTCTTCGGTGAGTGTCAGTTGGCGTGGAGGGCGGCGTTGAGCTCGATGCCCTCGCCCTTCCACGGAACTGCCTCGATGGCGCCGCTGACGGAGTTGCGGCGGAAGAGGATGTTGGAGGCGCCGGAGAGCTCGCCGGCCTTCGTCACCGTGCCGTCGGGAAGCGTGACCTTGGTTCCGTACGTCACGTAGCACCCGGCCTCGACGACGGCGTCGTCGCCCAGCGAGATGCCGATACCGGAGTTGGCACCGAGCAGGCAGCGCTGGCCGATGGAGATGACGGCCTTGCCGCCACCGGAGAGGGTCCCCATGATCGAGGCGCCGCCACCGACGTCGGAGCCGTCGCCGACGACGACACCGCCGGAGATCCGGCCCTCGACCATCGAGGCGCCGAGGGTGCCGGCGTTGAAGTTGACGAAGCCCTCGTGCATCACGGTGGTGCCGGAGGCCAGGTGGGCGCCGAGGCGGACGCGGTCGGCGTCACCGATCCGGATGCCGCTCGGGACGACGTAGTCGACCATCCGCGGGAACTTGTCCACGCCGTAGACGGTCACGTGCTGGCCCGCGGCGCGCAGCCGGGCGCGGGTGACCTCGAAGCCCTCGACGGCGCACGGGCCGGCGCTGGTCCACACCACGTTGGTGAGCAGGCCGAAGATGCCGTCGAGGTTCTGCCCGTGCGGCTGCACGAGGCGGTGGGAGAGGAGGTGGAGCCGCAGCCAGACGTCCTCGGTGGTCTCGGGCGCCGTGTCGAGGTCCTTGACCTCGACGAGGGCGACCCGCTGGGTGACCTGACGCACCTCGTCGGCGCACTCGAGCGCGGTCAGCTCGGCCGGCGCGGTCGCGTCGGCGGGCTTCTCGCCCAGCTGCGGCGCGGGGAACCACACGTCGAGCACAGAGTTGTCGGCGGCGTACGTCACGAGGCCGAAGCCCCAAGCTGCATTCGTCACGGGGCGCAGTCTAGTGGCCGAGCCTGAGCGGTCCCTTATCGACGGTCTCGACGTGCGAACATGTGGAGGTGAGCAAGAAGACTGCGCCGCCGATGCCCCAGCTCCTCCAGGCGGAGGACGGCACCTGGACTCTGGACATCCCGGGGGTGGCGACCAGCAAGGGGCACCCGGCGCCGGAGTGGGCGATGGCGAAGGGCGTGGAGGTCGTCCGCCGCGCCGCCTCCGACATCGTCCGCAGCTGGATCAACGGCAAGCCGGTGAGCGACGCCGAGAAGCAGGTGGTCCTGCTCGTCACCCGAGGTGACTCGCAGGTGTACGCCTGGCTCGACGCCGCTTTCGCCGACGACAGCCCCCGCTAGTCCGCTAGCAGCAGCGGGCCTGCGGGTTGTGCTCCTTCTCGTCGGCCCGGTGACGTTCGAACGCGCGCCGGGTCATCGGCTCGACGCCCTCGCGTTCGCACCGCGCCACGTACTCGTCCCACTTCGCCTCCCCGGTCGCCTGGCGGAGCAGCCGCCAGGCGCCGGAGAAGCGATCGGAGACACGCTCGGTGAGCAGACTCATGAGACCGGCGTCTTCCGGGACGCCTCCCACTCGCGTACGGCTTCCTTCTCCTCCTTGGTGGCGAAGAAGTCAGAAGGCGCGACGATCTTCGACTCGACCTTCGGGACCTCGGTGGTCGGCAGCGAGCCGCCGGCGCGGATCGACTTGACCACAGTCACCGCGGCGCCGGCGACGATCACGATCACCAGCAGCGCGAACGCTGCCTGCAGGATGCCGCTCTGGGTCGAGTTGTAGATGATCTGGTCGACGTCCCCGGGAGTCTTCGCAACCCCGTAGAGCTCACCGGCGTCGCGTGCCTCGCGCGCGGCAGAGGCCTGGGCGAAGTAGCCGATCGCGGGGTTGTCGCTGAACACCTTCTGCCAGCTCGCCGTCATGGTGACGATGAGGTCCCAGACCAGCGGGATGCCAGGCACCCAGGCGAACTTGGCCAGACCGTGCTTGAACATCAGCACCGTGGCCAGGGTCAGGGCGACGGCGGCGAGCAGCTGGTTGGCGATGCCGAAGAGCGGGAACAGCTGGTTGATCCCGCCGAGCGGGTCACCGACGCCGATCCAGAGCATGTAACCCCAGGCCAGTACGACCAGCGCGGAGGCCGACCAGGCCGCCGGCCGCCAGGAGGTGTCGGCGTAGCGCTTCCAGACGTTGCCGATCGTGTCCTGGAGCATGAACCGGCCCACGCGGGTGCCGGCGTCGACGGCGGTCAGGATGAAGAGCGCCTCGAACATGATCGCGAAGTGGTACCAGAACGCGGCCAGGCCGCCACCGAACGCCTCGCTGAAGATCAGCGACATCCCGAACGCCAGGGTCGGGGCGCCACCGGTGCGGGAGATGATCGTCTCCTCAACGCTGGCCGCGGCTGCCTCGAGCTCGGCCGGGGTGATCGTGAAGCCGAGCCCGTTGACGAAGGCGGCCGCGGTCTCCGGGGTGCCGCCGGTCGCGCCCGCGGCGGCGTTCATCGAGAAGTAGATGCCCTGGTCGATGACCGAGGCCGCGATGAGGGCCGAGATCGCCACGAACGACTCCATCAGCATGCCGCCGTAGCCGATCATTCGGACGTGGCTCTCCTTGGCGACCATCTTCGGCGTGGTGCCGGACGAGATGAGCGCGTGGAAGCCGGAGAGGGCGCCGCAGGCGATGGTGATGAAGACGAACGGGAACAGCTTGCCGGCGAAGACCGGACCCTCGCCGTTGGTGGCGAAGTCGGTGACGGCCTCGTTCTGCAGCACCGGAGCCGCGAGGATCAGGCCGACGGCCAGCAGCACGATGACGCCCACCTTCATGAAGGTGGAGAGGTAGTCACGCGGGGTGAGCAGCATCCACACCGGGAGAATCGAGGCGATGAAACCGTAGACGACCAGGCAGATCACCAGCGTCTCGTGGGAGAGGGTGAGGGCGCCGGCCAGGCCCATCTCCTCGACGTACCCACCACCGATGATGGCCAGCAGCAGCAGCGCGACGCCGATGGCGGTCACCTCGCTGACGCGGCCGGGGCGCAGGTAGCGCAGGTAGAAGCCCATGAAGAGCGCGATCGGGATGGTGAGGCCGATCGAGAAGACACCCCACGGCGACTCCGCGAGCGCATTGACGACGACCAGCGCGAGCACTGCCAGGATGATGATCATGATCGCGAAGACGGCGATCAGCGCGGCCACGCCGGCGACGGTGCCGATCTCCTCGCGCACCATCTGACCGAGGCTTTTGCCGTCGCGGCGCATCGAGAAGAACATCACGACCATGTCCTGCACGGCGCCGGCGAAGATGACGCCGACGATGATCCAGATCGTGCCCGGCAGGTAGCCCATCTGCGCGGCCAGCACCGGGCCGACCAGCGGGCCGGCGCCGGCGATCGCGGCGAAGTGATGCCCGAAGAGCACGCGCCGGTCGGTGACGTCGAAGTCATGCCCGTTCTCCAGCCGCTCGGCCGGGGTGGCCCGGGTGTCGTCGACCTTCAGCACCTTGTTGGCGATGAACTTCGAGTAGAACCGGTAGGCGATCGCGTACGAGGCCAGCGCGGCGAACAGGATCCACAGCGCCGAGACCTCCTCGCCTCGGGACAGGGCGAGCATGGCCCAGCAGACGGCGCCGACGACAGCGACGGCGGTCCAGATGACAACAGACTTCACGTTGGGCCCGGACCCTGAGCCCGGGCTGGTGGGGTTGGCGGTCGACGTCGACATGGTCTCCCTCTGATTCAGCGCGCGGTAACGGTCGTTGTGACCGCTGTCTCAGCCTAGTCTCAGGAAACCGCCTGGTGGGCGGGGGAGGGGCTACTGCCCGGTACGCCCGTCGATGACCTCGCGCAGCAGGTCGGCGTGACCTGCGTGGCGGGCGTACTCCTCGATCATGTGGACCAGGATGTCGCGGATGCTGGTCGACTCGTCGCCGCGGCCGAGGTCTCGGGTCTCGCCGAGCATCGTGTCGTCGATCGAGTCGAGCCACTCGTCGGCCGCCGCGACCTGCTCGCGCCAGCTCGCGAACGCCTCGTCGACCGACTCCTGGGTCGGCTCCACCTTGTGGAACCCGCCGGTGGTGTCGTCGGCGTCGAGGCGGGGGGTCTCGAGGTTCTCCTTGAGTACGCGCTCGAACCAGCCGTGCTCGACCCGCGCCATGTGCCGGATCAGCCCGAGCAGGCTCAGGTCGCTGGGCGGCACGCTCTGCTTGACCAGGTCCTCCGGCCCGAGGTCCTGGCACTTGAGCTCGAGGGTGAGCCGGTAGTGGCGCAGGTAGTCCCGGTAGGTCGCCAGCTCGCCGACGGCCGGCTGGTCCTGGTGGCGTGGATCCTCGCCCTCGGGAAGCCAGATTCCGTTGAAGCCCACCTGTCGCTGATCGTTGCTCATGGGCTCACCCTCGCGGAACGAGCGCCTTTCGGCCAATGATTTCAGCCGGTGAAGCTGGGCGGCCGCTTCTCCAGGAACGCGTTGATGCCCTCGCGGCCGGAGGCCGAGCCACCGAGCGCGGAGATCGACTGCGCCTCGCGACGCAGCGCCGACTCGGGGTTGGGGTCGGCGACGTCACGGATCAGGTGCTTGGTGCTCGCCAGCGCCTCGGGGGAGCCGGCGAGGAGGGTCGCGACGACCTCGTCCACGGCGGCCGCGAGCCCGTCGGCCGGTACGACGCGGGCGACCAGTCCGGCCTCGAGCGCCTCGGTCGCGGAGAGCATGTCGCCCAGCAGGGTCAGCCGGAGCACCCGGTGCAGGCCCAGGGTGTGCACGAGGAGCGACCCGCCGCCGTCGACCGACAGCCCGACCTTGGCGTACGCGAGGCTGAACTTCGCCCTGTCGGCGGCGATCACGATGTCGGCGGCCGCTGCCAGCGGGAACCCGACCCCCGCGGCGGTGCCCTGGACGGCGCTGACCACGATCGCGTCGCAGCGGACGAGCTCGGTGATGATCCGGTTGGCGCCCTCGGCGAGCTCGAGGATGAACGGTCCCAGGTCGTCGGCGGCGGCAAACCCGGCCAGGTCACCCCCGACGGAGAAGTACTTCCCCTCCGCCGCCAGCACGATCACCCGCGCCGAGTCCGCCTTCGCCCGCAGGATCGCCGCCAGCATCTCCGCGCCCGCCTCGGGCGTGAAGACGTTGCCCCGGTCCGGGTTGGTCATCGTGATGCGCGCGCAACCGTCGGCGTACTCGTAGCGAATCAGGCTCATGCGCGCATCCTGCCAGGTGCCGAGGTGGCTTTCAGGCCGGGCGGGTGATTTCTCCTCTGCCGCAGTTGGGCGCCGTTATCGTCGCTCCGTGGCATCACCATCCGGGTTCACCGTCGCCCCGACCCCAGCCTCTGACACCTACCCGCTGCGAGCGGCGGTGCTCCACGGAGGTGCACCTCCCGAGGCTGCGAAGGTGGCCGGTGACGACCATCCTGGCGTGATCACTTTCGCTGCTCGGGATGTCGATGGTGCCGTGGTCGGATGTGCTGGATTGTTCCCGGAACGGTGCCCTGATCTGCCCGATCACCACGGCCAGGGGTGGCGCGTCCGGAGGGTCGCGACGGCGCCTGAGTGGCGAGGCCGAGGCGTGGGCGCCGCCGTCGTGAGCGCGGTCATCGCCCATGCCGAAGATCGTGGCCCGGGCCTGGTGTGGTGCAACGCGACGCCGTCCGGTCAACGCCTCTTCGCGCGTGCGGGATTCGAGCAGCTCGGTGAGCCGTGGGTGGATCAAGAGTTCGGGCCGAACGTGCGTATGTGGCGAACGGTCTCAATCCGGCCTGTCACAGAGGGTCCGACCTCGTGAACGGATTCACGAGGTCGGACCCTCTGTCATAGGAAGCGCGGCTAGGGTCATCGCGTGATCTCGGACGAGCGATTCACGGTCAGGCGGGTGCCCGTCGAGGACACCTATGCGCTGCGGGCGAAGGTGTTGCGCAACGGAGGGCCGCCGGAGGCGGCGCGGGTGCCGGGGGATGACAGTCCCGAGGTCGCCACGTACGCGGCGGTGGACGAGGACGGGAGTCCGATCGGGTGCGTCGGGCTCTTCCCGGAAGCATGCCCTGACCTGGCCGAACACCCCGGGAAGGGGTGGCGGATCCGGGGGATGGCGACGGCGGATGGGTGGCGCGGGAAGGGTGTCGGGGCCGAGGTGCTGCAGGCGGCGCTGGACCATGTCGCGGCCAGAGGCGGTGGGCTGGTCTGGTGCAACGCGCGTACGCCGGCGGTGCCGTTCTACAAGAGGGCCGGGTTCGTCGAGATCGGCGAGCCGTGGGACGAACCGGAGATCGGTCCACACGTGCGGATGTGGCGCGCGGTGTAATCGGGTTCGCGTGGCGGGCGCCGGTCGGCGTACTCTCTTCCTTACAGGCGTTCGAGCCGTCATCAGCGGCGAGCCCCGGGAAGAAAGCCTCCAGGTGGATCGAAGGCAAGTAGAACCCGGCGGGAGTGGCCCGTCACAGCCGTAACGAAGTGGTCCGGCAGGACAAGCAGGGTGGTACCGCGGTCGATAGATCGTCCCTGTGGTGAAGACAAACCCACTACCACCCAGCAGGAGATGCGTCGATGGCCTATCCGAAGGTCAACTCAGCCACAGTCCCGGCCAGCCCACGCTTCCCGGAGATCGAGACGCAGATTCTCGATTACTGGAAGAAGGACGGGACCTTCCAGGCGAGCATCGACAACCGTGACGCGGGCGAGAACGGCGAGAACGAGTTCGTCTTCTACGACGGCCCCCCGTTCGCCAACGGCCTGCCGCACTACGGCCATCTGCTGACCGGTTACGTGAAGGACATCGTCCCGCGCTACCAGACGATGCGCGGCAAGCGCGTCGAGCGGCGCTTCGGGTGGGACACCCACGGCCTGCCCGCCGAGCTCGAGGCGATGCGCCAGCTCGGCCTGAAGACGACCGACGAGATCGTCGAGATGGGCATCGACAAGTTCAACGCGGCCAGCCGGGCCTCGGTGCTGAAGTACACCGGCGAGTGGCGCGACTACGTCACCCGCCAGGCGCGCTGGGTGGACTTCGACCACGACTACAAGACCCTCAACCCCGACTACATGGAGTCGGTGATCTGGGCGTTCAAGACGCTCTACGACAAGGGCCTGGTCTACGAGGGCTTCCGCGTCCTGCCCTACTGCTGGCAGGACGAGACCCCGCTGTCCAACCACGAGCTGCGGATGGACGACGACGTCTACAAGGACCGCCAGGACCCCGCGGTCACCGTCGGCTACGCGCTCGACGCCACCGGTGAGGACGAGGTCCTCGACGACGCCCACATCCTGATCTGGACCACCACGCCCTGGACCCTGCCGTCCAACCTCGCTGTCATGGTCGGCTCGGAGATCGACTACGTCGTGGTCGAGGGCCCGGTCCCGGGCACCGACAGGACGGCCAAGTACCTCCTCGCGGAGGCTCGGCTCGCGGCGTACCAGAAGGATCTCGCTCTGCCCGATAAGGAGGGCGACGCCGACGAGCCGACGATCCTCGGACGATACAAGGGCGCCGAGCTGCTCGGCCGCAGCTACACCCCGCCGTTCTCCTACTACGCCGGTCACCAGAACGCCTTCCGGATCGTGGCCGCCGACGACGCGGTCACCACCACGGACGGCACCGGGGTCGTCCACACCGCCGGTGCGTTCGGTGAGGTCGACAAGGAGGTGACCGACCGCGAGAACATCGAGGCGGTCATGCCGGTCGGCAAGGACGGGCGCTTCACCGCCCCGGTGGTCGACTACGCCGGTGTCCAGGTCTTCGACGCCAACCTGCAGATCATCGACCACCTCAAGGCGGTCACCCGCGGCGAGGCCGGGGGATCGGTGACCGCGGGCACGATCCTGCTGCGCCGCGAGTCCTACAACCACTCCTACCCGCACTGCTGGCGCTGCCGTCAGCCGCTGATCTACAAGGGCGTCTCGAGCTGGTTCGTCGAGGTCACCAAGATCAAGGATCGGATGCTCGAGCTCAACCAGCAGATCCGCTGGGTGCCCGAGCACATCCAGGACGGCCAGTTCGGCAAGTGGCTGGAGAACGCCCGCGACTGGTCGATCACCCGCAACCGCTTCTGGGGCTCGCCGGTGCCGGTGTGGAAGTCCGACGACCCGGCCTACCCGCGCCTGGACGTCTACGGCTCGTTCGCGGAGCTGGAGCGCGACTTCGGCACTCTGCCGAAGGACGCCGAGGGCAATCCCGACCTGCACCGTCCGTACGTCGACGACCTGGTCCGTCCCAACCCGGACGACCCGACCGGCAAGTCGATGATGCGCCGCGTCTCCGACGTCCTCGACGTCTGGTTCGACTCCGGGTCGATGTCGTTCGCCCAGAACCATGTCCCGTTCGAGAACGAGGAATGGTTCCAGCACCACTTCCCGGGCGACTTCATCGTCGAGTACATCGGCCAGACCCGCGGCTGGTTCTACACCCTGCACATCCTGGCCACCGCGCTCTTCGACCGCCCGGCGTTCTCGAGCTGCATCAGCCACGGCATCGTGCTGGGCTCGGACGGGCAGAAGATGTCCAAGTCGCTTCGCAACTACCCGGATGTCAACGAGGTCTTCGATCGCGACGGCGCCGACGCGATGCGCTGGTTCCTGATGTCCTCGCCCATCCTTCGCGGCGGCAACCTGGTCGTCACCGAGCAGGGCATCCGGGATTCCGTACGCCAGGTGATGATCCCGCTGTGGAACAGTTGGTACTTCTTCCAGCTCTACGCCAACGCGGCCGGCCTGGAGACCACCGGCTCGACGGCGTCCGAGGACCCGCTGGACCGCTACGTCCTGGCCAAGCTGCGCGACTACGTCGGCGAGATGACCTCGGCGATGGACGACTACTACGTCGCCGAGGCCTGCGAGGCGACCCAGCGGTTCATCGACGTGCTCACGAACTGGTACATCCGCCGGAGCCGCGAGCGGTTCTGGAACGAGGACAAGGCCGCCTTCGACACCCTCTACACGGTGCTGGAGACGGTAACCCGCCTGGTCGCGCCGCTGCTGCCGCTGACCACCGAGGAGATCTGGCGCGGTCTGACCGGTGGCCGCTCGGTGCACCTGGCCGACTACCCGGTCGTCGAGGATCTGCCGGCTGATGACGACCTGGTCGCCCGGATGGACGCCGTCCGCGCGGTCTGTTCCTCGACCTCCGCTCTCCGCAAGGCGCGCAAGCTCCGCAACCGCCTGCCGCTGGGCGGCCTGACGGTTGTCGGCGCGGACATCGCGGGCTTCGAGGAGATCGTCGCCGACGAGGTCAACGTCAAGTCCGTCCGGCTGCTCGCCGCCGACTCGGAGGAGGCCGGCACCTACGGCATCGAGCAGAAGCTCGCCGTCAACGCCCGCGCCGCCGGCCCGCGGCTGGGCAAGGACGTCCAGAAGGCCATCAAGGGCTCCAAGTCCGGTGACTGGTCGGTCTCCGAGTCCGGCGAGGTCGTCGCCGGAGGCCTGGCGCTGGTCGAGGGTGAGTACACCCTGGAGACCGTCGCCGGTGCCGCCTCTGACGACGTCGCCGTCTCGATGCTGCCGAGCGGTTTCATCGTCCTGGACACGGTCGTCACCCCCGAGCTCGCCGCCGAGGGCCTCGCCCGCGACCTGATCCGCGCCGTCCAGCAGGCCCGCAAGGACTCCGGCCTCAACGTCGAGGACCGCATCACCCTCGCGGTGACCGGCTCCGAGACCGTACGCCAGGCAGCCACCACCCACGCCGACCTCATCTCCCGCGAGACCCTCGCCACGACGTACGACGTCGTCGACTCGCTCGAGGGCAACCCGGTCGACCTCGGTGATGGCGAAAAGGCCCAGATCGCGGTCACCAAGGTCTGAGCCTGCGACCCTGCGACGAAGGAGCAGGGTCGCAACGCGAAGAGATCGAGCGAGCGCAGCGGGTGAGCCTGCGAACCCGCGAAGCGGGTCGAGATCCGTAGCGGCACAACCTAGGAGGGCTGGAGCCATATATCGGCTCCAGCCCTCCTAGGTTTCTGAGCTAACGGTGTCGGTGGGCACCGTTAGCGTCATCGGCGTGGGTGCTGTTGCCGACCTCGAGTGGTACTCGACCCTCCTGCAGCTGCAGGCAGGGCTGGTCTCGCGCGCCCAGCTCACCGAGTCCGGCTGGACGAAGTCGGACATCAGGAGCGCCGTACGCCACAACGAGCTGCGCCGCGTGCACCCACGTGTCTATGTGAACCACACCGGCCCGCTGACGTTCGAGCAGCGCAGCTGGGCGGCGATCCTCTACGCAGGCAGGTCGGCGATCTGCGGGCCCACGTTGGCGGCGCCAGGGACGCAGCGGGAGAGCGATCCGATCCATGTCGCCATCGACCAGCAGCGTCGGGTCGACCCACAGCCGGGGATCGTTCTTCATCGCATGGTCGACCTCGCCGACCACATGTTCCCCGATGTCCTGCCTCGGTTGCGGTTCGAGGACAACCTTCTGCTGATGGCCGGCGAGGCCAACGACGAGATCGATGTGATCGGCGTGCTCGGTCGCGGAATCGGGCGACGGGGCGTGAGCGTGGGCGAGGTGCGCATGGCGCTGAGGCGGTTTCCGAGGCTCCGTCGGCGTGCCTGGATCGCCGATCTGCTCGAGGATCTCGCCATGGGGACCGACTCGGTCCTCGAGCACGGCTACCTCACCAGGGTCGAACGCGCCCACGGGCTCCCGATCGGCACTCGCCAAGCACTGAGACGCACCGGGGTCGGCAATCAGTATCGCGACATCGACTACCCGGTCTATGGGTTGGTGGTGGAGCTCGACGGGAGACTCGGCCATGACTCGTGGAACGACCAAGGCAGGGACGCCGACCGAGATCTCGACGACCTGGCCTTGGTAGACCGGGTGACGGCACGGCTCCGCTGGCAGCAGGTCTACGGAACCCCGTGCCGCACGGCGACGAGGATCGCACGCATCCTGGCCAAGGGCGGTTGGCCAGGCGTCCCGTTCCCCTGTGGTGACCTGTGCCAGCTCGGAACGTAGGAGGGCTGGAGCCGAATACGGGCTCCAGCCCTCCTACGTCGGGCTAGGGTTCAAGGGTGCAGGGGCCTTCGCTTCGTGAGCTCGCCATCCAGGCGCTGTCGTCGGTAGAGCGTGGCTACGATCTCCTGGCGCCGAAGTTCGACGCGACGCCGTTCCGGACGCCGGACTGGATGCTGGCCGCGACGATCACCGCGCTGCGGGAGTACGGGCCGTTCGAGCGAGGGCTCGACGTGTGCACCGGCACCGGGGCGGGGCTGGAGATGCTCGCGGAGGCGACCGCGGAGCGGCCGACGGGGGTCGACTTCAGCGTGGGGATGCTCGAGCAGGCCAGGGTTGCGCACCCCGACGCCGACCTGGTGCGGGCGGATGCTCGCGCGCTGCCGTTCGAGGCTGCGTACGACCTGGTGGTGAGCTTCGGGGCGCTGGGGCACTTCCTGCCGGAGGAGCGGCCGGAGCTCTTCGACGGTATCCATCGGGCGCTGCGGCCGGGCGGGGTGTTCGCGCTGCCGGTCAGCCGGGCGCCGGGGCCGACCCATCCGGCGTACTGGCTGCTCTCCGGCTTCGACCTGGTGATGCGGGTGCGCAACGCGGTGTGGCGGCCGAAGTTCGTCATGTACTACCGAACCCATCCCAGGCCGGCGCTCTTCGCCGACCTGGCCAACGCCGGGTTCATGGTCGAGACGACGCCGATGCCCGGCGTCGGCGAGCTGATCATCGCTCGCCGACCACCGGGCTGACGTCCGCAGACACCTCAGGCGCGGCGCGGGTTGCGCTCCGCCAGGCGGGCGGCGATGACGGGGACGATCACGACCGCGGCGACGAGGTGGGAGATCACCAGCATGATGTTGGTGGCGTAGGAGTCGGTGACCGCGATCAGGCTGGGGACGCACGAGAGCGCCGTCAGGGTCCAGGCGGTGCGCTTCCAGGTCGAGCGCGGACGCTTGGCGAAGCGGGCCAGGCAGACGGCGATGATGATGCCGATCAGGCCGAGCTCGGCGACGGCCCAGGCGAGTCCGGTCGCGGGGATCGCGGCGGGATCGACTCCGGTGCCGGGCAGTGCGACGTTGAACGGCACGCCGACCGCGCGGGCGATGAACTCGTAGACGCCGGTGACCAGGGCGCCGACAAGGACGGCGGTGACGCTGACGAGCCAGACCGGCATCCGCGCAGCGAACTGACCGCGGGAGGTGGTCGTGGCCTGGGTGTAGGTGCTGGTGCTCATGGTGGTGCCTCTCGTGCGGTGGTGGTGTGTCGCGGTCCGTACGGCCGCTTCTCACTCACTCCACGAACGGCTCGACACCGATCCGACAGGTTCCGCGAAAAAAGTTCTGCACGACGAAGATCACACCCGTCATGCCTATGATTCAAACGTAAACCAAGTGAGCCTTGGTCGGCATGACCCGCAAACCTCGGATCGCGAAGCTGCTGAGCCCCCTGATCGGGCTGTTCGGCCTCCTGTTCATCGCCAGTGGCGCCGTCACCTACTACCTGGCCCACACCCAACTGAAGGCGCAGGAGATCACCGTCGCCGACGACGCCTCCTTCCTCGCCGGAGACAACGTCGACGGTCCGTTCTCGGCCTACGCCCAGGCGGCCACCGTCGAGAAGCACGCCCTGGGGATCACCAAGGGCAAGACGTACGCCGAGCTGGACCAGGAGGACCCGATCCGCGCAGTCGCGGCGGAGTCGTCGTTTGTACGCGCCTCCCTGCTGACCGCGGTCACCGCCTTCGGCCTCTCGGCGCTGGTCGCGGGCCTGGGCGTCGTTCTGCTCTTCGTCGCCTTCGCACTCGGGTCGCTGACCCGGGCCGTCGTGCCGGCGAAGGAGAAGGCCACGGACGAGACCGACGGCCTCGAACCGGCCACCGCCTGACCCCACCCATTCGCCAACGGGCCCGGTAAGGCGTCGCCTTCCCGGGCCCGTTCTCCGTTCTCAGCCCAGGCGCCGGAACGCGCGGACGGAGAGCGGGACGAAGATCGCCAGCAGGACGGCCGGCCAGGCGAGCGCCAAGAGGGTCGCGTGGTCGGCGAGCACGCCGGAGGTGATCCCGGTCGGGTTGCCGAAGAGGTCGCGGCAGGCGGTGGCGGTCGCCGAGACCGGGTTCCAGGCGGCCAGGAAACCGAGCCATCCGGGCATCGTCTCGGGCGAGACGAACAGGCTCGAGCAGAACCCCAGCGGCCAGACCAGCACCTGCACCATCGTCAGCGCACCCTCCATCCGCAGGGTCAGCCCGAGGAAGATGCCCAGCCACAGCATCGCCAGCCGCAGCCAGAGCAGGAGCCCGACCGCGGCGACCGCCTCGAGGAAGGTGCCCTCGATCCGCCACCCGATGAGCAGCCCGCCGAGCATGAGGACGCCCAGCTGGACCGCCGAGTTGCCGAGGTCGGCGATCGCCCGCCCCAGCGGCACCGCGAGACCGCTCATCGGCAGGGACCGGAACCGGTTGGTGACGCCGCGCTTGGTGTCCTCGGTGACCACGGCCATGGTGCCGTCGATGCCGAACATCATCGTCAGCGCGAGCACCCCGGGCAGCAGGTAGGGCAGGTACGACCCGCCACCCGGCATCTCGATCGCGCCGCCGAACAGGTAGCCGAAGATCAGCAGCATCATGATCGCGAACAGGATCCCGAAGACCGGTCCCCACGGCTCGCGCTGCCAGTGCTTGAGGTCGCGGAGCGTGATCACCCAGGTCTGGGTCACGGTCTGTCGCAGGGTGGAGGCGATGGCGGTCATCGGGCGGCTCCTTCAGGATCGGGTACGTGATCGGGGGCGGTCAGGTGGAGGAACACCTCGTCCAGGGTCGGTCGGCGCAGCAGCACGTCGTCGACCGTGATGCCGGCGGAGTCGAGGGTGCGTACGACCTCCACGACCGCGGCACCGCCGCCGGCCGGGCCCGCCTCGACGGTCACCTCGTGCCGGTCGGGGTCGACGACGGCCACGGAGCCGAGGACGCCGGCCATCCGGGCGAGGTCGTCCGGGCCGGTCGCGGTGATGATCACCCGGTCGCCGCCCAGGTCGCTCTTGAGCGCTGACGGGGTGCCCTCGGCGATCACCCGGCCCGCGCCGAGCACGGTGACCATGCCGGCGAGCTGGTCGGCCTCGTCCAGGTACTGCGTGGTCAGCAGCACCGTCGTCCCGTCGGTGACCACCTGCCGCACCATCTCCCAGACCTCGTGACGGCCGCGCGGGTCCAGCCCGGTGGTCGGCTCGTCGAGGAAGAGGATCCGCGGACGGGTGACCAGGCCGGCGGCGATGTCGAGGCGCCGTCGCATCCCGCCGGAGTATCCCGAGACCTTCCGGTCGCCGGCCTCGGTGAGGCCGAACGCGTCGAGGAGCTCCCCGGCGCGGCGTACGGCATCGGGCTTCGAGAGGCCGTGCAGGCGGCCGAACATCACCAGGTTCTCCCGGCCGTGAAGTGCCTCGTCGAGCGCGGCGCTCTGCCCGACCAGGCCGATCGTGGAGCGGACCCGGGCGGGGTGGCGTACGGCATCGTGGCCGCCGACGCGCACCTCGCCGGCGTCGGGCCGGGTCAGGGTCGCGAAGACGTTCACCGCAGTCGACTTGCCGGCGCCGTTGGGCCCCAGCAGTGCGTGCACGGTGCCGGCGGCGACCTCGAGGTCGAGGCCGTCGAGCGCCTGGGTGTCGCGGTAGCGCTTGCGTACGCCGCGAGCGGACAGGGGAGTCGAGGTCATCGGCCCACCTCGATCCGGAACACGCCGCAGCGCCCGGCGACCGCCTCGAACGCCTCCGGCGTCACCGCCGTGACCACACCGGCGTCGAGCATGATCTTCGCGCCGTCCGTCATCCGCTCCGGCCAGGCCCGGAGCACGGTCAGCGCCTCCTCGCGCTCCACCTCCACGAGACGCACCTCCTCGGTGGCCCTGCCGATCCGGAGAGTCGCTCGGCCGCCGGAGGCACGTACGTTGCGGGCCCAGTCGGCTCCCGGAAAGCCCTCGAGCAGATAGCGGTGTCCGTCCAGGTCCAGCACCGAGAGCGGGGTGCTGCGGGGCTTGCCGCTCGCGCGGCCCGGCACGGTGAGCACCGGCAGCTCCTTCATCCCGAGCCCGGTCTTTGACAGGGTCATGAAGACCTTGTTCATCGGCTTGAGCCAGCGCGGCGGGACCGGCTTCGCGTCGTTCGGCATACACGTTCCTCCAATTTCGTACGTTGTACGAAGATGTCAACGGAGCGACTGTAGCATTTGTTCCGTACGATGTACGAAGTTATTTCGGATGAGGTTACGATGAGCGACGTGCCGGATCAGTCAAACCAGTCGGATCCCTCCCTGCGCCTGCTGTGGCGCCATCGGGCGGGTGCGCGCGAGGAGCCGAAGACCAAGCGCGGCCCGAAGCAGAAGGTGAGCGTCGACGAGATCGTCGACGCCGCGATCGACCTCGCCGACGCCGAGGGCCTGGCCGCCGTCACGATGCGCGCGATCGCCCAGCGCTTCGGTCTGGGGGCGATGACGCTCTACTCCTACGTGCCCAACCGGGACGCGCTGCTGGTCCTCATGGCCGACCAGGTGACCGGACGGGCCGAGCTGCCGGAGCTGCCGGCGGATCCGCGCAAGCGCCTCGAGCTGGTCGCCAACCACACGCACGACGAGCTCCGGGCCCATCCGTGGCTGCTCGAGGTGCAGGACGTACGCCCCTGGCTGGGGCCCAACATGAGCGAACGCTACGAGTGGCAGCTGCAGGCCGTCGACGGACTCGGGCTCTCGGATCTGGAGATGGACCAGACGGTCGCCGTGCTGGTCGGTTTCGCGGGCAACATCGTCCGCGGCGAGCTCATGAAGCGCCGCGCCGAGCAGGTCACCGGGATGACCGAGGCAGAGTGGTGGGAGGCCAACTACGACACGCTGAACGAGGTCATGGCGGGCAGCCACTATCCGCTGGCCAACCGCGTCGGTACCGCCGCCGGCGAGGCCTATCAGGCGGCCAGCGACCCCGCCCGCGAGCTCGACTACGGGCTGGCCAGGATCATCGACGGGGTGCTCGCGCACGTCGAGCGCCGATCATCCGGTGCGGCCGACGAACTCTCATGGACGGCTGGTTGACTAGCGCCTGTGACAACCAGTCCTGACACTCCCGAGATCGACCTGACGACCGACGTGGTGACGCTGACCCGGCAGCTGATGGACATCGACTCGGTGAGCCTCAACGAGCTCGAGCTGGCCGACGCCGTGGAGCGGGCGCTGGCTGCGTACGACCACCTCGTCGTCGAGCGGCGGGGCAACTCGATCGTGGCGCGCACCGACCTCGGCCTCCCCGAGCGCGTCGTCATCGCCGGCCACCTCGACACGGTGCCGGTCAACGGCAACTTCCCCAGCCGCCTCGACGAGGCCACCGGCATCCTGCACGGCCTCGGCGCGTGCGACATGAAGTCGGGCGACGCGGTCATCCTCAAGCTCGCCGCGACCCTCCGGACGCCCAACCGTGACGTGACGTACGTCTTCTACGACGCGGAGGAGATCGAGGCCGTCCACAACGGTCTCGGCAAGCTCGCGGCCAGCGAGCCCGACCTGCTCGCCGGAGACTTCGCGATCCTGATGGAGCCCTCCAACGCCGGCGTCGAGGCCGGCTGCCAGGGCACGTTGCGGGTGGAGGTGCGCACCACCGGCGAGCGCTCCCACAGTGCCCGTTCCTGGCGCGGCGTCAACGCGATCCACAAGGCCGGCGAGGTGCTCCGCCGCCTGGAGTCGTACGTCCCGCGCAAGCCGGTCATCGACGGGCTGGAGTATCACGAGGGCCTCAACGCGGTCTTCGTCGCCGGGGGAGTGGCGGGCAACGTGATCCCCGACGAGTGCGTGGTGACGGTCAACTACCGCTTCGCGCCGGACCGGAGCGAGGAGGAGGCGCTGGCGTTCGTAACCGAGTTCTTCGAGGGCTACGACGTCACCCTGACCGACTCGGCCCCGGGCGCGCTGCCCGGCCTCGACCGCCCGGCCGCCAAGGCCTTCATCGAGGCGGTCGGCGGCGAGGTCGGACCCAAGTTCGGGTGGACCGATGTGGCGCGGTTCACGGTTCTCGGCATACCGGCGGTCAACTATGGTCCAGGTGACCCGATGTTCGCCCACAAAGCCGACGAGCACGTGCGGATCTCCGAGATCACCGCGTGCGAGCAGGCCCTTCGTGATTGGTTGACCGCATGACCCGACGCAGCGGCTCCGGCCCACGCCCCACCAAGGGGCGCCCCGCCGGTAGCACCACCGACCAGCGACTGCTGGACAGCTCCGGCGACGGCGACTGGGTCCACACCGACCCCTGGCGGGTCATGAAGATCCAGGCCGAGTTCGTCGAGGGGTTCAACGACCTCTCCCAGGTCGGCCCGGCGGTCTCGGTCTTCGGCTCGGCGCGCACGCCGAAGGACCACCCGACCTATGCGCAGGCCGAGGCCGTCGGTCGAGGTCTGGCGGAAGCGGGCTTCGTGGTGGTCACCGGCGGCGGCCCGGGCACGATGGAGGCGGCCAACAAGGGCGCCCTCGAGGCCGGCGGCGAGTCGATCGGTCTCGGCATCGAGCTGCCCTTCGAGGCCAGGCTCAACGACTACGTCAGCTTCGGGCTCAACTTCCGCTACTTCTTCGTGCGGAAGATGATGTTCGTGAAGTACTCCCAGGGCTACGTCGTCATGCCCGGCGGTCTCGGCACCATGGACGAGCTCTTCGAGGCGATGACGCTCTCCCAGACCAAGAAGATCACCCAGTTCCCGATCGTGCTGATGGGCGTACAGCACTGGAAGGGGCTCCTCGACTGGATGCGCGAGACGATGCTGGCCGACGGCCGGATCAAGCAGAGCGACCTGGACATGATCACCCTCACCGACGACGTGGACGAGGCGGTCGAGCTGATGTTGAAGGCGCGTGACTGACGCATGGGTTGGATCTTCGCGGCACTCATCGTGCTGGCTCTCGGAGGAGTCGCCCTCGTAGCCGCCGGGACAGGCGCGCCGATGGGGGAGGAGTACGGCGACCAGCCCGACGCTCTGGTGCCCCGCGACCGCGTCCTGGAGGCGGCAGACCTGCGTCACGTACGTTTCTCGGTAGCCTTCCGCGGCTACCGGATGGACGAGGTGGACGCTCTGATCGCCCGCCTCGCCGAGGAGGCAGAATGGCGTGAGTCGACCGCGGCCGGGGATGCCGGTGCCGAGGTCGGAGTCGGGGGACTCACATCACATACGCCCGAGCCCGATTCGGGCTCGCCCGACGTCTAGGACAGAATCGCTGCCGTGAGCTTCGCTGCCGTACTCGTCTACGCCGTGACCGCCCTGGTCGCGGTGATCGTCGCGCTCACCTATCTGAAGCCACATCTCCTGCAGCCGCAGGAGGCGGGGCTGCCGTCCAAGATCCACCTGTACGCCGGTGCAGCCGGCCTCCTGGTCTGGGTCCTCTTCCTCGCCTCGCCGTCGTCGTTCTTCCTCGGCGGCGACATCCCGGGTGTGATCGGGCTCTTCGGGATCTGGCTCGCCGCGATCGCGGGCCTCTACCTGCTCGCCCGCCGGCTCAAGGAGCAGCGCGCCGCAGCCTCGGGCCACGACGACTACGGCTATGACGACGACTACGACGACTACGCCGATGAGTACGCCGAGGACGGCTACGGCTACGACGAGGCCGGCTATGCCGAGCCCGGTTACGACGACTACGCCGAGCCTGACGGCCGGGCGGGCTACGCGGACCCGCGCCGACCGGCCCAGCAGCCTGTTCCTCAGCCGGTCGCCCAGCAGGGACGTCCGGCCGAACGCCGGCCCGAGCCCCGGCGAGCAGCCTCGGGGGTCGACGAGACCGCGGTGATGGCGCCGATCGAGCGTGACCCTTCGCCTGCGCCGCCGCCAGCTCCGGCCCCCGCTCCTGCTCCGGCCCCCGCTCCGGCACCTGCTCCTGCTCCGGCCCCCGCTCCGACGCGGGACGGGCAGATCGGTCGCCGTGTGGCCGGGCGGCAGACGCCGCCCCCGCCCGCGCCGCAGCCCGCACCGCAGCCGGCGCCGCAGCCCCACCCGTCCCCACAGCGGCCTCCCCGGCGGGCAGCCGCACCCCAGCCGCCGGCGCCCCAGCCGCCGCAGCAGCCCGTACGTCCCCAGCCCGTGCCCCAGCCGCCGGCCCCGGCGGGTCCCGCCCGGCCGCGGCAGGACCGCCCTGCTCCCGCGCGACCCGCGCAGGAGCGGCGAGCCCCGGAGCAGCCGATGCGCGAGCGTCCGGCGCCTCAGCGTCCCGCCCCTCAGCGTCCGGCTCCTCAGCGGCCGGCGCCCGAGCAGCCCCAGCCGAGCCAGGGCGAGCCGGGCCGGAGCGGCCAGGACCCGTGGGGTCGCCGTCAGGAGCCGCCGCAGCGCCGCTCGCGCGGCTACGACGATCGCTACGACGACCGCCGCAACGACAGCCACGACGAGTTCGCCGACCGCCGCTACCGGCGCGACAGCAGCTACTCCGACTACCCGGGCCAGCAGCAGCCGAGCCCGCCGCGCGCACCGCGCCCCGCGCCCCGGCCCGCGCCCCAGCCCGCACCCGCGCCCCAGCCCGCACCCGCGCCCCAGCCCGCACCCGCACCTGCGCCGCCGCCGCCCGCGCCGAGCCGGCCCGCCGGCCGCCAGCCGGGGCAGCGGCCCGAGACGTACGATCCCTACTCCTTCGAGTCCTACGGTCCCCGCGACCGCGACCGCGAAAGGGGCCGGGGCCGCGACCGGACCGAGCCCCCTGCCCCGACCCCGCCCGCGCCCGAGGCGCAGCCGCGTCGACGGCAGCGGGACCAGGGCTACGACGAGCCGGCCCACGCGGGCTACGAGCAGGGCTACGACCAGGCGTACGCACAGGGCTACGACTACGACGAGGCCTACGACCGTGGCTATGACGATCGCTACGACGAGCGCTACGACGATGCCTACGATCGGCCCGTCGGAGGCGACCGTCGGGACCGGGACGGAGCGTTCCACGAGTCCTCCGGAGCGGCCATCGTGGTGCACCTCACGCTGGTGATCCTCGCGATCTGGCTGACCTGGGCCTACGGAACCTCGGTCATCTGACAGGTTCGATGGCAGGTCAACCCGCCGAAACTCGCACCTTGCCGTCAGGTCTGCTGACCTGATGAGGGATAATGGACGTGCAATGCGCGCTCCGAGGCCATCCGGCAGGTGAGCGCCGACACGCGAGACACGGAAGAAGGTGCCGCATGGCGGCGATGAAGCCGCGGACGGGAGACGGTCCGCTGGAGGTCACCAAGGAAGGTCGGGGCATCGTGATGCGCGTCCCGCTCGAAGGTGGTGGCCGGTTGGTCGTCGAACTGAACGCCGAAGAGGCCGCCGCGCTCGGCGAAGAGATCAAAGGCCTTGGGCTGAACGCGTAGATGACCACAACGCTGCCGTCACCGGCTCTGCCGTCGCAGGTCGGGCCGCCCACCTTCACGCTCAATCCGCTCGGCCCGGAGAGCCTGGATGCCGAGATCATCGCGCTCCCGGTCATCCCGGGCGAGGACGAGTTGGTCATCGGTCCAGGCGCCGCCGACCTCGGCGACCAACACGACCTCCTGGGTCATCTCGAGTTCGAAGGTGCCACCGGCAGTGCCGGTGAGGTGACGACGTACGCCGTCACCGGCTCCGGCACCCTGCGACAGATCCTCCTGATCGGTGTCGGCGCGCAACGTCGCGACGACTTCCGGCGGGCGGGAGCCGCGCTGGCTCGCGCCGTGCGGGATCGGTCCGAGGTGGTCACGACCATCCCGGCGGCCGACCCGGAGGTCGGGCTCGAGCCGTTCGTGGCCGGTGCGACGCTGGGGTCCTTCCTCTTCCACTGGCGCTCCGAGGGGGCGCCGTGGAAACCGGTGGAGACGATCACTCTGGCCGACCTCGGCGACGACCAGGCGGCAGCGTTGGACCGGGCCCAGGCGATCGCGCGCGCCAGCTGGCGCGCGCGGTTCTTCTCCTCGGTCCCGAGCAACTTGAAGAACCCGGCCTGGCTCGCGGAGCAGGCGACGACACTGGCAGCCGAGGCGGGCCTGAAGGTCAATGTCTGGGACGAGGACCAGCTCGCGGCCGAGGGCTTCGGAGGCATCGTCGCGGTCGGCCAGGGCTCGGCGACCCCGCCGAGGCTGATCCGGCTCGACTACACGCCCCGCAAGACGGGGCGGCTGAACTCGTTGAAGACGGTGCCGACGGTGGTGCTGGTCGGCAAGGGCATCACCTTCGACACCGGCGGGCTCAACATCAAGCCCGGCGACGGCATGCTCAACATGAAGCGCGACATGACCGGCGGTGCGGTGGTGCTCGCGGTGATGTCGGCGCTGGCCGAGATCGGCTGCCCGGTCAAGGTGGTCGGCCTCATCGCCGCCGCCGAGAACGCCATCTCCGGCTCGGCACTGCGCCCCGGCGACGTGGTCACCCACTACGGCGGCCGCACCTCCGAGGTCACCAACACCGACGCGGAGGGCCGCCTCGTGCTGGCCGACGCGATGGCGTACGCCGTGGACAAGCTCAAGCCGGCCGCCCTGGTCGACATCGCCACCCTCACCGGTGCGATGCGGGTGGCGCTCGGGCAGACTATGGCCGGCTACTTCGCCGACGACGATGCGCTGGCCACGCTGCTGGCCGAGGCGTCCGAGGTCTCCGGTGAGACGCTGTGGCGGATGCCCCTCGTCGCCGACTACGAGGACAAGCTCTCCTCGAAGGTCGCCGACGCCGACAACGCACCCGGCGGGCCCGGCGCCATCACTGCCGCGCTCTTCCTCCACCACTTCACCGGTGGCATCCCGTGGGCCCACATCGACGTCGCCTGCGGTGATGCGTACGCCGACGTCCACGAGCTCACTCCCGGCCCCACCGGCTTCGGTGCCCGGGTCCTCCTCAGCTGGCTGGCGAGCGCAGACCCGCTCTCCGGCGTAGGTTCCTGACGAGACGTCACCCGCGTCGGCCGAGAGGTCACGTACGTCGGCCGAGATGGCATGCAGATGCCATCTCGGCCGA